>JANRKG010000267.1:0-6581 GCA_033763635.1 Leptolyngbyaceae cyanobacterium bins.59 | reverse complement strand
CCAACCCGAATTCCGTTTTAGCCAGAGCATTCCGGACTGCAAGGAGTTTTGCGACCTGGAGTGAGCAGTGAGCCGCATACGCGCCACATCTTCATAGAGGGTACATTCCCATGCATCCGGTCGCTGGGGAAATGTACAAGTGTCATCTAGATGGTAAGTGCAACTCTGACACAATGGCTCTGGCCCTACAGCCCGATGCAAAGGAATCCCAGGATGCCCATAGGCTTTGAGTGTCATGTGACAAGAGGGGCAGGTAATGGCCTGGGCCTTAACGGGTCGGTGGCAACGGGGGCAATCAGGCATTTTTATAGAACAGAATTCAGAAGCATGATTTCTAATGTCTAGCGCGAGGGGCTGCTCGGCTAAAAGCTAAAGGGAACTGAAAGCAAATCCGATGGGAAACGATGAAGCCAGATACTTAATCTCTACAACATCTGTCCTCAGGACTGTCCTCAAGACTTCTGCTGCTTCAGTAAGGAATTATCTCTTGTAGGGCGGGCATCTTGCCCCCGATCGAAACACTCGCACTACAAACACACAGCAGGGGTGCGTCCGTTTGGCTGCATGTGCCTATGAATTAGACTTCCCATACTCTAACCCCTCATCCACCATCGTTAAATAGTTGTCCTGAGGAATGTCCTCAGGAATGTCCTGAGGATGTGCTAAAGTATAAGAGCAAGGCTGAAGGGTCTAGAGAGAAACGCCCCCACTGGTGGGTAATCTCTTGCTGGCGAACAAATGCCAGAACGGCTGACAGCCCATCATCTTAGAAATCACTGTAAAGTTAGGGGGTTTTATCATCCTAAAGTTAGGTGATGAAATGAGCCTAAAATCATGTGACATAAAATCAGGTGATGCCAGTGCTTACACCAACACCACCCCAAAAAACGCTACCAAAACAAACGCTACCAAAATAACCACTATCAGAACAAACGCTATCGAAACTTAGCGAAACCGCCTGTTGTTGATTTGCAAGTAGTTGATTTGCAAGTAGTTGATTTGCAAGTAGTTGATTTGCAAGTAGTTGATTTGTGAATTGACCTAATTGTCTTTGAGCCAGTTTGCCGACTGGCTTTTTTATTTTACAGCTTTTGAGACTTTCCATGCCACCTCTCCCCCTGCTCGAAACCCGGCCTTGGTAAAGATAAACCCGGCTTCCGAAAAACGATCGCCATACTGCCGAATCTCAGAGGGGAGTAAATTTAGCAGATCAGCAATTTCAGACGTACTGAGAAGCCAGCCATTTTGGTAAGCCCGCTCCAGCACTTCGAAGTAGGCGAATGGGTCAGGTTCAGAGGGAGACGGTTGAAATCGAGAGGCAATTTCAGAGGCGATCACTGCCACTAATCTGGCAAAGTCTGGTTGTACTGTGGACAGTCCAGAGGACTGTTCAGCAGATGGCTCTTCTATTTTGGGAATACCCCTCCGCTCTTGAAACTCTGCGGTTGTTCCACCTGCACTAATAAATTCATGCAGGTCGTCCAGGAGTTTCAGTTGCTCTGCATCGACATAAGCTTTGTTCCCAATGCGCTCTGGTTTAATTTTCAGAGCATCTAACCTGGTGTAGACAGCACTTCTGACCAGGTTATACCGATTTGTTAATTGACTCACGGGAAGTCGCTCAATCTCACCGTTACTCATCCGTAAGCTGTCCTCTGGATTGTCCTGAGGATATTCTCTTACGGTTATACCCTGCTTGAGAAGGGGAATTCGACAAGTTTCAAGTACTAATCCCCAAACGCCCTCATCCAACCCCCTTCTCTCGTTCTGGCCGAAGGGGGCTTCAGATCGACTCCCCTCTCCTCAAGGAGGGGTCTGTAAGCAATAGTAGCGAGACAGTACGATCTGCACTGGATAGGCTGCTAGAGAAGCATGCAGGTCAGGGCATGGTTTCGATCGAATTTGTTCTGAAATCTAATCTTGAGATCTAACTCTTAGATCTAAAAGTTAGATCTAAGAGTTAGATCTAATCTAGAAATTCAACTGGGGTGCTAGGATTCGAACCTAGGAATGGCGGGACCAAAACCCGCTGCCTTACCACTTGGCGACACCCCATTAATATGATGAACGAGATCATGAACTGATCTAGTGTTTACCCCAGTGTTTGCTCACTAGGTCAACGTTTCACCTTGTATATATTAACAGTTTTTTCCGTTTCCCTGTCAAGCGATTTTTCTCAAAAATTAGAGGGGGGATCATTTATCACAATGCGATCGAGTTCTGCATCGGCCCAGGAGGAAGGATCTTCTGCGGGTTCCAGATGGGTCATGACATTGGTGCCGGGTAGGGCACGGATAATGGCCATTTCCAGTTCTTCACACAGGTCATGGCCCCGCTTCACGGTCCATTCCCCCGGAACGAGCACATGAAACAGCACAAATCGTCTCGCCCCTGCCACTCGACTCCGCATCGCATGAAATTGAATGCCCTGTTCCCGATAGGGTTCAAGGGCTGTTTCAATCAATCGTTGTTCCTGCTCTGGTAGAGCAGCATCCATGAGGCCAGAGAGGGTTTCTCGCAGGAGTTTTAGCCCCGTCCAAATGATGTTGATGGCAACAAACAGGGCGATCGCCGGGTCCAAAATCAGCCACCCCGTTAGTTTCACTAGCACCACTGCGACCACCACCCCCAGCGAGGTCCAAACATCGGTTAGCAAGTGATGGGCATCGGCTCGGAGGGTAATCGATCGCAAGCGCCGCCCTGCCCGCAGCAACACCCAGGCCACTCCCCCATTCACTGCCGTTGCCACCAGGGAAACCCCCAATCCCCAACCGACTTGCTCCAACGGTTGCGGATCGAGCAAGCGTTCCCAGGCTGCAATCCCAATACTGACTGCCGCGATCATAATCATGGCTCCCTCAAAGCCACTGGAAAAATATTCCGCTTTTGAGTGTCCAAAGGTATGTTCAGCATCGGGAGGTTGGGAGGCCAAAGTCAGCGCCCAGAGTGCGACCAATGCCGCTGCCAGGTTAACGACCGACTCGATCGCATCTGACAATAAACCGACGGACCCTGTTAAGACATAGGCCAAAAACTTTAGAGCGATCGTGATGATTGCCGCCGCGATTGATAGCAAGGCATAGGAACGAGTCGAGCGAGAGGCCATAGGGGATCGGCAGGAGGACAGTTCTATTATTGGCAAGATCAGAGCAGGAAGGAATCAGGAGTTGAAGATCGCAGCATCGAATTTCTCCTTTCCCCCTTTCCCGCTCTGTCCTAAGCATGAGAGATTTTTCCAGGGGGAGATAGCTTTTTCCCACGAAAGGGTTAATATGACAGCAACAATTTTGCAGGAACAAATCTGTTCCTGGGTGTGAGTAGACTATGACGAGACAGTATCGCATTCCGGACTCCTGGCGGTTTGATGAGTCTTCCGGGCTTCCGCAAACGCCAGCCGCGAAACCCACCGGAGCGGATCAAGGAGGACGATCGCTCCAACGTCCGGTAAAACCTGCGGTGCCCCCAAAGTCTCCTACTTCGACCCCTGCCCCGCTTGGGAACCCGGAAGCGAAGGAACCGATCGAGCCTCCATCCTCACCATCTCCCGCGCCAAAATCTCCTAAAAAACGGCGCACCCGTTCTTTCCTGTGGGCTACACGGCTACGCTCCTGGTTCTTCCTGTGTCTTTTATTGGGGGGAACAGCAGGATTGTCGGCTCTGATTTTGTTAAAGGTTCCCGCGCTACCCAACTGTCCAGGCATTTTCTGGCCTCTGGCTTCTGCCTCTTTGCGGGTTTCCTGCGCCCAAAATGCAGCAGAGAAACAGACGATTCCCGATCTGCTCTATGCCATTGATCTCGTTCACGACCTCCCTGCGGATCATGAGATGCGTCCTTTGATTAATCAATCAATTGAGCGCTGGTCAGCGGATATTTTGAGACTGTGTGAGCAACTGTTTCAAGAAGGAAAATTATCAGAGGCGATCGAGAACGCTCGCAAAATTCCAGCCAACACTACCGCCTATCGCCAGGTACAACGCCAGATCGATCGTTGGAATGGGATTTGGTCGCGGGCTAATCTGATTTATCAGCGGGCAGAGGAAGAACTACGGGAAGGGAAGTATCACCAGGCATTTCGGCAAGCGGTGCGCTTGCTCTATATTGGCAACGCCTATTGGGAAACGACGAAATACCGGGAGTTGAACAATCACATCCGCAGCACCCGAGAGGGGAGCCGCAAATTAGCCGAGGCCAATCGACTGGCCGATCTGGGGGGGCTAGACAACTTACTGAAGGCAATTCAAATTGCTGAGTCGGTGAATCCCCAGAGCTACTTATTTCGGCAAGCGCGACGGGCTTCTCGTAAGTTTGCCCGCAATCTGATAACCCTGGCCCAGGCAACGCTGGATCAGGGAGACTTACAAGCGGCGATCGCCATTGTCAAAAAGCTTCCCGCCAGTGTGGGGATGCAGTCAGAAGCAGAGGACTTCATCACCCTGGCTCAAGCCCAATCCCAAGCCTGGAAGAGTACCGTTGCCGATCTGGAATCGGCAATTGCTCAGGCTCAGAGTATGCGGCCCGGTCGCCCTCTCTACAGCAAAGCACAAAAGTTGATCGTGCGGTGGCAGTTAGAAATTGAAGCCCTTGCCCATCTGGAAAAAGCGCGTCAGTTAGCTCAGGGCGGCAGCATCATTGCGCTGCAAGCAGCAATTGCAGAAGCATCCAGTGTTCCTTCTTCCAATCCTCGAATTGGGGATGTCCGAAAGGAGGTGCAAAACTGGACAAATGAGTTGCAAAAGCTAGAAGATCAGCCCTTTTTGGAGCAAGCTGAAGCGTTGGCCCTTCCCGGTGATGTGATATCTCTCCAGGCAGCGATCGATCAGGCCGATCGCATTCGCCCCGGTCGTGCCCTGTATCGTCAGGCACAAGCCAAAGTCAAAGGCTGGACTCGGCGCATTCAGGAAATTCAGGATCGGCCTTTCCTCGATCAGGCAGAGGCATTGGCACAGAATGGGGACATTCCGGGAGCGATCGCGGCTGCCAATATGATTCCCCCCGGTCGTGCCCTTCGGGAACAGGCGCAGTCCAAAGTGTCTGTCTGGCAGGCCAATACCAATGCCCAGCAATATCTCCAGGAAGCCTACAGCCTTGCCGATGTCGGAACCCCCGATGCCCTGGTTCGGGCGATTCGCACCGCTAATCGAGTGTCGAGCTTGAGTTCTCGCCGCTCAGAGGCCCAAAATGCGATCGATCGCTGGAGTGAACAGATGCTAACCGCAGCAGAAAGTCAGGTCTACTACAACCAAATTCAAAGCGCCATTACGATCGCCGAAAAAATCCCCCCCAGGACGGCAGCCTACGATCGGGCACAAACCCAGATCGCAGAGTGGAAGAAACGCCTCGTCCCGACCGATTTAGAGGTGGTTCCTCCATCACCCCCTGTCGCACCATAGCAATAGAATCCAGGCGATTCGTTGAAAAGAGTTCACTGATGGGTTGCCCTTCGACTCCGCTCAGGGCGCAACTTCGACTCCGCTCAGGGGACTGACGCTGGTTAAGCGAAGTCGAAACCAGCACCATCAAGGAATTTATTTCTAAAAATCTCCCTAATACAGACTGTCCCTACGCCCCCGTCAGTTCATCAAGTTTAGTGCGTACTTCTCGAATATCCTGCCACATGAGCCACTTGGGGCTGCCCTTCTCCTTAGAAGGATTCCGCAGCAGATAGGCAGGGTGGAAGATGGGCATGCATAACCGCCCCTGCCACTCGGTCCATTGGCCCCGAATTTTGGTAATCCCCTGCTTGTTGCCCGTAATGCCGCGCACTGCCGTTGCCCCAGTCATCAGGATGATTTTCGGGTCCACCATCCGGATCTGTTCGAGCAGGTAGCCACGACAGGCATCAATTTCCGGCTGTTCTGGGGTGCGGTTTCCGGGGGGACGGCATTTAACAACGTTGCAGATGTATACGTCTGTTTCCAAACTGAGGCGAACGGATTCCAAAATTTTTTCCAGCAGTTGCCCCGCTTTGCCGACAAAGGGAAGCCCCGTCTCATCTTCGTTCTGTCCTGGCCCTTCTCCCACAATCAGGATGGGCGCTTCAGGGTTCCCTCGCCCGACCACCGCATGGGTCCGTCCCGCTGCCAGTCCACAACGCTGACACTGATTGCAGTGAACTCCCATCTGTTCCATCGTTTGATAAGTTCCAGATGGAATAGGAATCCGGGCACTGGTTGGAATCAGGTCAGAATCAATGATTTGAGCGGGTGAATCGGCAGGGGCGGGATTCGGCGCTGCATCGAGATCAAAGAGACTAAATTGAGTATCTTCGGACATGGATCAGGGGTAAAAACCGATCGCGATCGGTTCATAAAGTTACATCTCATAAATTTTAGGGCTAATTCCCTGGTTCCGGCGCTATCGTCTGGAGGAATCCTGCACACCCGCTGTTCAAAGTCAATCCCTGACAAAGCCCTATGTCTCCGATTCCCCAATTTGCCGATCGTATTGAAGCAGGTGAAAGACTCGCCCAGGTCATTCAGCAGGAAATGGCCTCCCAGGATGTTGAACCGATCGTATATGGCCTGGCTCGGGGTGGGGTGGTGGTGGCGGAATTCATCGCCCAGGCTTTGTGCTGCCCCCT
>JANRKG010000266.1:0-26542 GCA_033763635.1 Leptolyngbyaceae cyanobacterium bins.59 | reverse complement strand
GGGGAGTTGCGGCTGTCTGCCCGATGCCTTCCGTAAACAGGGTATAACGGCCGCGAGTCGTGCCTTTCGCCAGGACCAGCAACTTGTACTGCCCAGCGGTCGGGACTTTGTATTTTAAAAAGTTAGAGCGATCGGTAAAGGCAACCTGTTTCCCACTGGGCAGGGAAACCAGCACCAGGATGGCTTGAAGATTACTGCCATCCTCTGGATCGACTTGAAATTCCAGTTCATCCCCTCGATTCGCGGTAAAGGTGTATTCCTCACCTAACGCCCGTTCAAAGGGAGCATTTTTCTTGGACTGATTGCGAAAGCGGATCGCAGGCATTCCTGCACGAATAAAACCACTGACTTCACCATTGCTTAAAGGAGCAGCAGAGGCAGGGGTATACATCATTAGGGGAGCGGTGCTACCTGCTACCAGTGCGAGCGTTGTTAACCAGGCTCCTGTGGATGACCAGCCTGAAGATTGCGACATCGAAACTCCTCCAAATTCTGTGTATCAGATGTATCTCAAAATAGATTGATAGTTTGGTAGATGCGTCATTCCCAGGTCGGAATTGACACACGATTCAGGAAATGGCTTTGCAGCCTTTACCAATTCCTTCCTCAAATTCTGACCCCGATAGGCAAGTAAACAGGCAGGATAGTAGAAGTCCTTTACACTGACTGTGAAAGTGTCCGCAGGTTCCCATCATGGCGAAACTGATCCTGCTCATTGGCCTTCCGGGGAGTGGAAAATCAACCCTGGCTCGACGGTTACAACTAGAACACCCCGATCGCAAATTGGTTTCCACCGATGCCATCCGCGCCCAATTCTTTGGGGACGAAGCCATTCAGGGGCCTTGGCTCAAAGTGTGGGCAGAGGTGCAACGTCAGTTGCAGGAATTCGCAGCCGTGGCTCCCACAATGGGAGAGGTCGTCTACGATGCAACCAACGCAGCCTGTAAACAACGTCGGGAAGTCTTGACAATCGCCCGCGAAGCTGGGTTCACCTACATTACAGGGATCTGGCTCCATACCCCTCTAGAAATTTGCCTGGAACGGAATCGATCGCGCTCCCGCCAAGTGCCCAAGGAGGTCATTCTGCACATGCATCGCCAGTTGACAGATGTTCCTCCCTCGATTACAGAAGACCTGGACGAAATCCGAATTCTCCAATCCCCAGAGAGAAACAGCATGGGTTGATCTCTATCCTGGTGCGGAAATTTCGAATTCCCGCACGGGAAACAACCGAACCTATCTACCTTTCCAGTCTTGATACATTGAAGTCACGGCAAAGGAAGTGAAGAGCTTTGGGAGAGTTCCATCACCGTCCTGAACCGATCGAGATTTCCACTTGAAGAAGAGAAACAACTAGAGAAACCTGACGGAGGTTACGATTATGGCACTGATTCGTTGGGAACCGTTCCGAGAAATTGATACCCTGCAACGGGAAATGAACCGTCTGTTTGACACCCTGACCCCAACTGTGAATGGCCAGGGCAGCTTTGTCCCCGCTCTTGAGATGCACGAAACGCCAGAGGCGATCGAACTGAGAATGGAAGTTCCAGGCATTGACGCGAAGAGTCTGGATATCCAGGTGTCAGCGGAAGCGGTATCCATCAGTGGCGAACGCAAAACTGAAACCCGCACCGAAGAAAAGGGAGTCGTACACTCCGAATTTCGGTATGGCAAGTTCCAGCGGGTGATTCCCCTGGCAACCCGTGTGCAAAACACCGAAGCCAAAGCAGACTATAAAGAGGGCATTCTTCACCTGACACTGCCAAAAGCAGAAGAAGAAAAGAATAAGATTGTCAAAGTGAGCCTTGGCTAAGGTTTAGGTTGGCTGGGGGGAGGGCTTTCACCCTATCATCCCCTAGCCCATTTCAAATCTAAATTCGCTATGCTTCAAGGGTAGAGGTTGATTCCAACCCACTACCCTGAAGCCTTTTATAGGGGAAGCTTCTCGCATCCTTTTATCAAGAGGAATTTGACGGGAAGATGAATAGAGATTAAGTCGTAGGGTTAGGCATTAAGAGGAGATGGGTTGATGGCTGCAACCGACTTCAAAGACTATTACGCCATTCTGGGAGTTAGTAAGACTGCCAGTAGTGACGATATTAAGAAGGCGTATCGCAAACTGGCGCGGCAGTATCACCCGGACGTAAATCAAAACAATCGGGCGGCAGAGGCTCGCTTTAAAGAAGTCAACGAAGCCTACGAAGTGTTATCAGATGCGGATAAGCGTCGCAAGTACGACCAGTTTGGTCAGTATTGGCGGCAAGCAGGTCAGGCAGGAGCGGGATGGTCCCCGACGGGAGCCGGAGGACCAGGGGTTGATTTCGACAACCTGGAATTTGGACAATACGGTAGCTTTGAAGATTTTATTGATGCCCTGTTAGGTCGTTTCAATACACCGGGAGGGGCACCCGGAGGGCCACGCAGCTATACGTCTCGCCCTGGAGCGGGTCCAGGCACGGGACGAGCACCGGGAAACAGTGGGTTCAGTGATTATTCAGGGTTTGATGGGGCGGCGAGTGGAGCAAACACAGACCGGGAAGCACCGCTGACCCTGACGCTCAGTGAGGCGTTTCAAGGTGTGTCTAAGCGTTTGAACTTAGGCAGCGAAATGATTGATGTGCGGATTCCCGCAGGAGCCAAAACCGGAACCAAAATTCGGGTTCGGGGCAAAGGGCAGGTGAATCCCTACAACCAACAACGGGGTGATCTGTACCTGATTGTGGAGCTGCAACCCCATGCCTTCTTCCAATTTGATGGAGATAATCTGGTGTGTGAGCTTCCGATCGCCCCGGATGAAGCCGTCCTGGGCACCCAAATTGATGTCCCCACTCCAGACGGATTCGTGAAGGTGAACATTCCAGCGGGGATTCGATCGGGCCAATCTCTCCGCTTACGGGGCAAAGGATGGCCCAATCCAAAGGGGGGCCGGAGCGATCAGATGGTGAAGATTGTGATCGTTCCTCCGAAAGATCCCAGTGCAGCCGAAAAAGAACTGTACGAGAAAATCCGTGTGGCCCGGACCTTTGATCCCCGTAGTAATCTGCAACAGGTCAAGATCTAGGGTTTCGGGCGATTATGTCACTTGAAAGCCCCATTCCCTCAAAAAAGAGAGCGGATGGGGCTTAAATTTTGAGGAGGCGTTCGCAACCAGCTTTGTGATTCAGGGTGATAGCCGCTCTTACGTATAAGAGTAGGTTTCTACTAATTGCCCGATCGCCTTCTCTAAGTCAGCCGTTAAGCAACGGGCGCTTTCCTTGAGGGGTTCCTGGCAATACGCTTGCACGGCGATCGGTTTACCAATGGCTACCGTGACACGGGTTTTCCATTTGGGGATCAGATCACTGTAGTAGATACTGATGGGGACGATTTGAATGCCCAAATCAGGTTTGTTACTCTCTGCCTGCAACGCTAACCGTGCTAACCCTGGTTTTAGAGCACTGACTTCCCGCTGCCGAAAAATTCCCCCTTCCGGGAACATTACCATTGCTTCGCCTTGGAGCATCAACTCTATCCCATGCCGTAGACTGGAAATGCTGGGACGACGGGTATTCACCGGAAAACCACCCAGGCGACGGATAAACCAACCCTGTACCCCCTTGACCTCATCCGCTGTCACCATAAAGCGCAGATCCCGACCGCTGCAATGCCTTCCTGCAACATAGGGTACGATCACCGCATCCCACCGGGACCGATGGGTCGGCGCAAGAATCACGGGACCGCTCCGGGGTAAATTTTCTTGCCCAATCACTTGAACACGCCCGAAATAATTGGGCATGACAATCAATCGGCCCAGAAAATACATGAAAGGCACCAACCAGGGAGAGAGCCGAGATTCGACTTTTCCAGTGGGGACAGGTTCGATCGCTTCAGTAGCCGAGGCAACTGGCTGACGGACAGTTTCCTGCCCTGCCCCATAGGATAAATCAGCACGACTGGGGGAAACGGGGGATACAAGGGGTTCAAGGGAACGCATACGCAGACAGGCCGTATCCACTGAAAATTTACTAATCTTAAACTTAAGCGCTTTCTGGCCCTTTGTCTTCTGTCAGGGGACACTTCTCACAGTGTCATGTTTTTTCACCTATCCCAATTGCCGCTGTTGCTGCTTTTGTTGTCGCCGTTGAGCAAACCATGCCTGGAGTTGGTCTCGACATGGTTCTCCTAATACACCACTAACCACACTGAGGTAGTGGTACGAGCAAGGGCTGTCCGGCAAATTGAGAGCCGATCGAATCGCGCCCGTCTTGGGATCATCCGTACCATATACTAATAAACTAATGCGCGACTGCAAAATAGCGCCCGCACACATGGGGCAGGGCTCCAAGGTGACATAGAGGGTACAGTCGTTCAGGTGCCAGTTCTGTAAAACCTGGCTAGCGGCGCGAATCGCGACAATTTCCGCATGGGCCGTCGGGTCATGATCCCGTTCGCGCCGATTGTTGCCCTCCGCCAGCACTCCTCCATCTGGCCCCACAATCACCGCTCCCACCGGAATTTCCCCTGCGAGACCTGCCTCGTCTGCCAGTTCGATCGCCTGTTGCATCCAGCGGTAGTGGGTCAGGTATTCCGAATCATCAAAAGCGGGGGGTGGAATGGCGGGGATCACAGGTCAATCCAGATCTACATAGATTGGGGTAGTAGTTTTCTATCCAGTCGGTTCAGCCGCCAACAAGGGGTCTAATTTCCCCTGGCGATCGAGTGTATAGAGATCATCACAGCCCCCAAGATGCTGATCATTCACAAAAATCTGGGGAACGCTGCGTCGCCCATTGGCCCGTTCTGCCATTTTGACGCGGGCCGCTCCATCCCCATCAATTTTGTATTCTGTAAAATTTATCCCTTTCCAGGAGAGCAGCATTTTCGCTCGAATACAGTAAGGACAGGTCTGCCAGGTATAAATTTCAACCTTTGCTTTCATACGATCGGGATGGCGACCCAACCAGGAATTCAGAAAATCCAGCATATCTACCCCAGAGCGACTCACTGAAACTCACTGAAACTCAGTTTAACTGACAGATGGAAAGGGGATCAGTCTTAACAGGGCAAAGCCAGAGAAGGCGAGTGACCCAGCGAAGGCCAATAGTTTTAATCGTTGCAACCAGTCTGTTCTGGTTCCTTTCTCGGCTGAGAGAGGAATGAACCACAACAGAAGACTCCCCAGTGTCATTAAGGTGCCAAGAATTGCTGCCGTGCCACCAATCGAGGCAACAACGAACCAAAGAAGGGTTTGCATGGTAAGGGTGATAGGACAGGAGCCAGTAAAAAACATTCCCCATTCCCATGACCAGATGTAACAAAAAGTTAGAGTAATCGATCGTAGTTTGTATGTATCGCAGTAAAACTTAATCTTTCATCGAGGGTATCAATGACTCAGGCGATCCCCTCCCTTTGGTAGACTCTAAGATTGGGAAACCACTTGCTCATAAGGCAAAATCAACGGCAAATTCAACAGTTGGGAGGTTGATCTCGTGGAGAACACGCTTGGTCTAGAGATTATTGAGGTAGTGGAGCAGGCTGCGATCGCCTCGTCTCGTTGGATGGGTAAGGGTGAAAAGAACATTGCCGACCAAGTGGCCGTAGAAGCCATGCGGGAACGGATGAACAGAATTCACATGCGCGGTCGCATTGTGATTGGGGAAGGGGAGCGGGATGAAGCCCCCATGCTGTATATCGGGGAAGAAGTTGGAATCTGTACCCGCGAAGATGCAGGGAACTACTGCAATCCTGATGAACTACTTGAGATTGATATCGCAGTTGACCCTTGTGAAGGCACCAACTTGGTGGCCTACGGACAAAACGGGTCGATGGCTGTACTGGCGATCTCTGAAAAGGGTGGGTTGTTCGCAGCGCCTGACTTCTACATGAAGAAATTAGCGGCTCCTGCGGCTGCTAAAGGCAAGGTAGACATCAATAAGTCTGCGACCGAGAACCTCAAGATCCTCTCTGAGTGTATGGATCGAGCGATCGAAGAATTGGTTGTTGTGGTGATGGATCGCGGTCGCCACAAAGACCTGATCAAGGAAATCCGGGAGGCTGGGGCACGGGTCCGTTTGATTAGCGATGGAGACGTTTCTGCCGCCATCTGCTGCGCCTTCGCTGGAACCAACATCCATGCCTTGATGGGGATTGGGGCTGCACCTGAAGGAGTCATTTCTGCTGCGGCAATGCGTTGTTTGGGTGGGCATTTCCAGGGGCAACTGGTTTATGATCCAGCTATTGTGCAAACCAAAGAGTGGGCCAACAAGACCAAGGAAGAAAACCTGGCTCGGTTGAAAGAATGCAATATCACCGATCCCGACAAGGTTTATGACACCCATGAACTGGCTTCTGGTCAAACCGTCCTGTTTGCAGCCTGTGGGATTACCCCTGGCACCCTGATGGAAGGGGTTCGCTTCTTCCACGGTGGCGCTCGGACGCAAAGCCTGGTTATCTCTACCCAGTCAAGAACTGCCCGGTTTGTAGATACCATCCACATGTTTACGGAAGAAACCCCCCGAACCATTCAACTCAGGTAGGTCATGGGGAATGGGACATCGGTAATTGGCCTTTTTGCAGTTACCCATGTCCCATCACCCATGTCCCATTCCCAAATCATTTGTTTACTTTGTCAGTAGAGATTAAAAAATCAGGTTAACAAGCATGAACATTGCAGTCGTGGGTCTCAGTCATAAAACAGCCCCGGTTGAAGTGCGTGAGAAACTCAGTATTCCTGAACATCAATATGAAGCGGCGATCGGGCAACTGAAGAGTTACCCCCATCTAGATGAAGTGGTGGTTTTGAGCACCTGCAATCGCCTGGAAATCTACATCGTGACTGAAGAGACAGAACAGGGAGTCCGGGAGGTCACTCAGTTTTTGGCAGATCACAGCAAACTTCCCCTGGGTCTCTTACGGCAACATTTATTTACCCTGTTACACCAAGATGCGGTGATGCATTTAATGCGGGTGGCTGCGGGGTTGGATAGCCTGGTCTTGGGAGAAGGGCAAATTCTCGCCCAGGTTAAACATGCCCATAAGCTGGGTCAGCAGTACAACGGGATCGGTCGCATTCTCAACCAATTGTGTAAGCAAGCGTTAACGGCTGGAAAACGGGTCCGGACGGAGACCAGCATTGGAACGGGGGCTGTTTCCATCAGTTCCGCAGCGGTCGAACTGGCTCAGCTAAAGATCTCCAATCTTGCTGCTTGTCGAGTCGCGATTATTGGGGCGGGAAAAATGTCTCGGCTGTTGGTGCAGCACTTGCTGGCAAAGGGAGCAACTCATATTTCCATCTGTAACCGATCGCTGGAACGTGCCCAGGAGCTTGCTAGCCAGTTCAAAGAAGCTCGGCTGCATCTTCACGGTTTAGAGAACATGATGGAGACCATTGGGTATTCGGATCTCGTATTCACCAGCACGGCTTCCACCGAACCCATTTTGAATCGGAGAAATTTAGAAGCGGCTGTGCTGCCAGGGCAACATCTCATGCTTGTGGACATCTCTGTTCCCCGAAACGTCGATGCGGATGTAAATGACCTGGAGCATGTCCATGTTTATAACGTGGATGATCTGAAGGCTGTGGTCGCTCAGAACCAGGAAAGTCGTCGAGCGATGGCAATGGAAGCCGAGGGATTACTGGAGGAAGAACTGGAAACCTTTGAAGTCTGGTGGCGATCGTTGGAAACGGTTTCTACGATCAGCAGTCTGCGCGACAAGGTGGAAACGATCCGTGCCCAGGAATTAGAGAAGGCTCTATCCCGCCTGGGGTCGGAGTTTGGTGACAAACACAAGGATGTGATTGAAGCGCTGACACGGGGGATTGTGAATAAAATTTTGCATGACCCGATGGTGCAATTGAGGGCACAGCAGGACATTGAAGCGCGACGAAAAGCCATGCAAACCCTGCGGGTCTTGTTCAATCTGGATGCAGAAGAACAATTCGGTTAGCGATCCCTGGAGAGATGCGACAGGTCGTGTCTTTCCCAGTTCCTAACGTGTTGGTATTGGAGAGGGCAGAGGACACAGGGCAGAAGGGAAATGCTCACAATGGTATTGTTTTAACCTGTCCTAACCTGCTCTATCATTCTGAGATTTACAGCCCTGTGGAGATGGGATATTTCTTGTCTCTACAGGGCTGTTAGCATGCATAGAATTAGTGCTTCAGTCCACTCCACCACAGCACCGTAGGTATCGCCTGTGTGCCCCCCTAATTTTTGGTTAAACCAGGCTCCTGTAAGGAAGGCGATCGTCCCTCCTCCCAGGATCAAAGTGAGAGTCAGGGGCCAATGAGCAAGGGTGGGGATCAGGGTGACGCTACTGAGGGCAAGCAGGAGGAGTAGGGAAGGGGCGACATCCCAGAGCGATCGAATGGCTTGCTTATGGAACGCCCCTAATCCCGTTGGTTTGAGATAGGGATACCGCGCAATTGCTAGTTGTTGCCCCCAGCGGCCCCATCCGGCAACTGCCATTAAAATCAGCCAGCGATCGTCTTGAATCTCTGTTAGGGCGGCAACCTTGAGCAGCAAGATACACCCAGCAGCCATAACTCCAAAGGCTCCGGTAGTGCTTTCCGTCATGACTGCCAGCCGTCGCCCTGGGTCTTTGACGGCAAGACCATCAGCCGCATCGATCGCCCCATCCAGATGCAGCCCCCCGGTTATCCCAATCCATGCCACAACCAACAGGGCACTCCGAGGTAGGAGGGGCAGACTCAGGAGGTGTAATCCCCAATCCAGTAGGCCCAATAGCCCTCCAATTAAGAATCCGACCCAAACCGCCCATCGAGCAACCCCTTGAAACTCAGGATTCCATGACAGGGGAATTGGCAGACAGGTGTAGAAGGCAATTCCTCCAGTAAGGTAGGTCCATAAGGTAGAAAACTGGATCGGCAAAACTTAGTAACTCCTGCTTAAAGTTCAGTAAATTTCAGTGGCGAAGGTCCAAAAGGATTGAGCTAAGATTGTTTCGTAGGCTACTGTTATGGAAGAAGGTAAATTGCACTTAAACAGGAATTTCATTGTTGGTAATTCTTGATGAAGTATGAATGCGCCTTAGCGATTGCTATCTAAATCGTTGTTTGAGTCTTGTTGTTTGAGTCGTTACCTTACCTGTGACATTAGCTACCCGCTCTCTTAGCAGTTGATTATTCCTCGTAATAATTCTCTATGAAATATCACACTGCAATGAGGTCCAGATCCCCTAAAGATTTTTTCCCATGAGTCAAGATAAACTGCCTCGCAATACCAGGCTTCCTGCGCCCTGCATTATCGATTTTGGGATTGTTGTCAATAAGCAGGATATGCAACGACTCCTCTCAGATCTGGGGCGGGTCCGTTACGTCAATCGACAGGACGGTCGCTTAATTCACGAAGATGAAGGGTTTGTTTTAGAAGTCTTCTCCGACCCTTGCCGATCAACCCTAGTGGCGAACCATACCCTGTACTTGAATGTCTGTAGTTTTGACTATTTAGAGCTAAAGCGATCCACCGAAGGTGAATCTTATTTTGAACTCGTCCAGGATAGTTTGCAATTATTGCTATTTCCCCTGTCAAATCCCCTGCAAGAGCAAACGAGCCGAACGTTGAATGCTGCCGCATTGGAAGCAGTGGTTGCAGAGGTTTTGTCCGCTAATTGGGATGCTCAAATGGATGACGACGATCATTTGGCGTAGGAGTGGGTCAGGCTCAATTGCTCCTCTGGGACCATTAAAAATCTTTATCTATCAAAAAATATCGTTCTCTTCCCAACCATTCAGCTTCCTTAAATGAGACCTCAGACAGAGCTAGCCTTTGGGGGATCGATTTAACCTGGAGGTATCTTTCGCCAGTTCACAAATTCCTCTGTCTTTTTCTTCACAAAATGATCTATTCGAGTTATCGTCATGGTGCGATAGATTATTTACTGCTTCTCTCGTGAAATTGTGAAGCGTAAGCTGGAGCCGTTGGCTGCTAATTCGAATAGCGGACGAGTGAGTCCTCTGGTAAAAACTGCATAGGTTGTCATTCTAGATACCGATATGAATCCTGAACTACAGCAATCTGAATATTCCGATGCCACAGATGCGAACAAGCAAGTTGTGGACATTAATACGAGCGGAGCTTCCGTGAGTAGACTGTCTTCGACAAGCGATTCTGGTCAGTGGCAACAGATTGGCGCACAAGCCCTCGATTTCTTTTCTGATTTGGCTAGCTATGTAGGCGTTTTCATTAAGGAAAAGCCCCTAGTCTCCTTTGGTTTATTTTTGTTGGCGGCTCTGTCTGTCAAACTGACGCTGGCTGTTCTAGATGCCCTCAATGATATTCCTCTGGTTTCTCCCACCTTTGAACTGATTGGAATTGCTTATGCAACTTGGTTCACAACTCGCTATCTCTGGAAGGCTTCGAGTCGTGATGAGTTGATTGGTCAAATTCAATCCCTTAAAAAGCAAATTCTTGGGGATAAGGCTGATTAATTTCTCTGTTTCAAAGTGTGTTCATCACAAAAAGGCGGGGGGTGAATCTTATTGACTTCCCGCCTTTTTGTTGGCGATTTCTCAAGCCTTCGTAACTGTGAGGTTAGCCGGATCACTGAGATTGCCATGCAGCACAATTCCCCGATCGTTCGAGCCAAGATGGCGCACAATCTTATAGATTGCCTCTACTTGATCCGGTGATCCTGCCTTCTCTGCCAGGGCCATGAGGGAGAGGGGAGTTGTTGCCTCCTGGAGGGCTTGGACCACTTTGAGTTGCAGTTGCAAAACGCTAGCTGCGGCCTTTTTACCTGCTTCGACTCCGGGTTGATGGTAGGCATTGATATGAACCAAAAAGCCATACAAGCCAACCGCCCGTTCATAGAGGGCAATTAAGGCACCCACGATATGAGGATTGACTTCAGGAATGGTGACAGTGATAGAGTCCCGCTGATTGTCGTAGAGGGCTTGACGGGTGCCCTGAAGCAAACCAGAGAGGTAATCTCCTGAAGTAATCCCCGGTTCTACTTCCACCGAAGATCCCTGGCGATCGTGCAACACTTCGATAAACGTCAGGAAGAAATTGGGAACTCCTTCCCGGAGTTGCTGCACATAGGCATGTTGGTCCGTACTCCCTTTATTGCCATACACAGCGATCCCCTGATAGACTACCTGCCCGTGCAAGTCCTTTTCTTTCCCCAGGGACTCCATCACCAGTTGTTGTAGATAACGACTGAAGAGTAGCAAGCTGTCCTTATAGGGAAGAACGACCATATCCTTCTCCCCCTTACCATTGCCCGCATAGTACCAGGAGAGGGCTAACAACGCCGCCGGATTTTCCTTCAGGCTCGGTTTGCGGGTGGCAGCATCCATCTCCTTCGCACCCGCCAGCATAGCCCGAATCTCGATTCCCTGGAGGGCCGCAGGCACAAGACCCACCGCTGACAATTCCGAAGTCCGCCCCCCGACCCAATCATGCATCGGGAACGTGGTCAACCAGTTCTCGGAATTCGCTTGACGATCGAGTCCACTTCCCCGGCCTGTAATCGCGACTGCGTGGCGGGAAAAGTCCAACCCTCGATCGTGGTACGCCTTTTTGACCTCGATCATGCCATTGCGGGTTTCCGGAGTTCCCCCTGACTTGGAGATCACGAGTACCAGAGTCGTGTGCAGCCGAGCGCCAACCCGTGCCAGAACGCGATCGATCCCCGCTGGGTCCGTATTGTCAACGAAGTGAATTGCCAGAGGGGGCGCATCCGCAGCCAGGGCTTCTGCCACAAACTGCGGTCCCAACGCAGATCCCCCAATCCCAATCGAAATTACATCTGTGAACTTCCCGCCTTGGGGAGGACAAATACTTCCACTGTGAACTTCTTTGGCAAAGGCTTCTAACCGATCCAGGGTTTCCACAATATCCTGTTTCAGATCGGAAGTCGGGGCCAGATCCGGGTCGCGCAGCCAATAGTGACCGACCATCCGGTGTTCATCCGGGTTAGCGATCGCCCCCCCTTCCAGGGCATCCATCTCCTTAAAGGCCCGTTCAAACCTGGGCCGCATCGAATCTACGAATGCTTCATCAAACCGCATCCGGCTGATATCCACGTAAAAGCCCAGTCCCTCGTGGTAGTAAAGCCAATCCTGATAGCGTTGCCAGAGCGCAGCGGCATCCATAGCAAATTAACCTGTTACAACGATCCACCAGTGTATCGGTGAGGATGGCGGAGAACCAGAAATCCAGGGAAGGATTTCCCTCCTGTTATCTCCTGAAACTTCCACAAGCCTGACCTTCCAGTGATGGTACTCTATCGTCCCAGTTTCAAATATCAGGTTGGGGGAGAATACGGACAAATTTAACAATTTCCCCCGTAATCTCAATGCCAACGAGATAATTATCCAGGGTAAAGCGATAGTAAATGGCACTGGCCCCCATCTGTTGCAGACCGGGTAAGTCTTGAAGCTGGTTGAGTTGCAAAAACTCTTCAAACACAAACTGACGGACCCGCTGATATGCAGCAGGTTCTAAGGCTTTTAAGTCTTGTAGAAAAGACCGCTCATACCGAATTTCAAGCTTCACAGAGGAGACCCATAGGGTTGTTGGAGAAGGGTTGTTGGAGACGATTTTATAACATCAGTAAGAAACGTAATGCTTCTTCCCGGTTGAGGGTGTCTCCCGGTCGCAGCGTTGCCTTGGCATCGGCGATCGCCTTCAACACATAGGAATCGTAATAGTAATTCCGCATGGCAATCCACACATCTTCCAGATCTTCATCGGAGAGGCGATCGACCAGACGGTGAACACGGCTTCTTAAAGGATTCATAACGATAGCTAGATAAGGAGCGTGGTAGATTTCAGAAGTCAGAAATTAGGATAGGGCAATTCTCCTGTATCCTACGTCTGGCTTCTGACTTCTTCACTTCCATCAGCAATGGAAGAAGGTGTTCTTTTTGTTGGTCGTGATACATTTTTCACCCATGAGATGCCGTTAATTGAGAATGCGTGTTTTCTGGTGTGTGAGGCTAGAGAGGCAGTATGAAACTTGACCAGATTGGAAAATCAGCGCTGTACGCACTACTCGGTTTGTTCTTTGGAGCTTGTACTAATGCTCCCCCCTCTTCCACACCTATTTCCCCGACTGCGAATTCCCCAGATCCCCAGGTGGCAGGGAATAACTATACGGTTGGGATGGTGCTGGTCGGTCCTCGAAATGATGGCGGGTGGAACCAGGCTCACTACGAGGCCACCCAGTACGTGATGGGAAAAATGCCCAATGTAAAGTTTGAGTATGTGGATAAGGTCAATCCTGCCGATCGCCCGAATGTCAAAGGTTCTCAGATCGCAGATGACCTGATCGCAAAGGGCGCAAAGTTTGTGATCTTTAACTCCGATGACTTTAAGGATGATGCCCTGGAGACTGCCAAGAAACATCCTGGTGTCACTGTGCTGCATGCCTCTGGGGATTACGCCTGGAAGGAAGGCAAGAACTTTAAGAACCAGCAAAATCTCGGCAACCTGATGGGCCAGATGGAGTACGGGAAGATGATCGCTGGATGTGCGGCGGCTCTGGGATCGGAAACAGGGAAGATTGGCTACCTGGGTCCACTGGTACAGGATGAAACCCGTCGCCTGGTCTCCGCCGCTTACCTGGGGGCGCGTCACTGCTGGACTCAATATCGAGGAAAGAAAGCAGAAGATTTGAAATTCAAAGTCACCTGGATTGGGTTCTGGTTCAACATTCCGGGTGTAACGCTAGACCCGACCAAAGTTGCAGATGATTTCTATAACGGTGGATATGATGTGGTGATGTCTGGTTTAGATACCCCAGAAACCGCAGTACAAGGGAAGAAAGCGGCCCAGGCAGGCAAAAAAGTGAAGTTTGTTCACTATGACTTGAAAACGGGTTGTGATCTTGCACCAGATATTTGCCTCGGCTCTCCCTATTACAATTGGGGACCCTCCTATATGGAGAAGATTCAACAAGCTTCAGCAGGTAAGTACACAGGGACGTTTAGCCAGTTTGGGCCAGACTGGAAAAATCTTAACTCAGAGACCTCTGGAATTGGGTTCTCCTATGGGCAGGCGTTGGGCGATCGGAAAGCTGATCTGGATAAGTTTATCGGTGGCTTGGCAGATAGCAGTATCAACCTCTACCAGGGACCGTTAAAGTTCCAGGATGGAACTGATTTTCTGAAAGCTGGGGAAAAGGCAACCCCGCAGAAAATCTGGTATATGCCCCAGTTGTTGCAGGGGATCGAAGGTCTCAGCAGCAAATCATCGTGATCTGTCGAGACCTAACATTTCGCATCTCTCCGATCATCGCGTTTAGTTCTAATTTTCTATTCGCGGCAATCTATCCCGGTTTCTGCCATGCAGGTTGAACTCCAGCACATTTCAAAACGCTTCGGCCCCGTACAAGCCAATGATGATGTGTCGGTGACGATCGCTGCCGGAAGCATTCATGGCCTGTTGGGGGAAAACGGAGCGGGTAAAAGTACGCTGGTAAAGATTCTCAGTGGCTTTATCACCCACGATCGCGGTGAAATTTTGCTAAATGGGAAATCGATTCCCATCCAAACTCCAGCAGAGGCGATTCGGCGGGGGATCGGGATGCTCCATCAAGATCCCCTGGACTTCCCCCCCTTGACGGTGCTGGATAACTTCATGATGGGCAAAACAGGGGGGCTGTTCCTGAATGCTCGTACTGCCCTGCGAGAGTTTCGGGACCTGGCCGCTCAGTTCAATTTTCGCCTGGATGGGCAAGCCCAACTAAGCGAACTCACGGTCGGGGAGCGGCAACAAGTAGAAATTCTGCGATTGTTGTCCTTGGGGGTGAATACCCTCGTTTTGGATGAACCTACCACAGGTATTTCCGCTTCCCAAAAGACTGCTTTGTTTGAGGCGATGAAGCAACTGGCGGCCCAGGGGAAATCGGTAATTTTTGTATCTCACAAGTTAGAGGATGTGGAAGAGTTGTGCGATCGGGTCACGGTCATGCGCCAGGGCCAGGTCGCCGGACATCTGGACATCATTCGTCCCATCCCACCCGACCTGGCTACTCGTCTGGTGGATCTCATGTTTGGGCGGGAACTGTCGATGCCTGCCAAACCTGCCACTTTTCAGGAAGAGACAGCCCTGGAATTTCAGGGGATCAGTCTGAAAACCGATCGCCTCACGTTGACTGTCGATCGTTTGACAGTTCGGAGGGGGGAAGTTATTGGTCTGGCAGGGCTAGAGGGAAGTGGTCAACAACTCCTCCTCCAACTCTGTGCCGGGTTGCTTCATCCCGTTCAGGGCCAACTTAAAATTGAGGGAACTGAGATGGCCCACAAACCTTATCAGGCATTTCTGGATGCTGGGGTCAGTTATGTTCCTGCCGATCGCCTCAAAGAAGGCTTGATCCGGGGGTTGTCCATTCAAGAGCATGTGGCGTTGCGCCATCCCAATCCAGGTTTCTTGATTGACTGGCGGGAGATCACCAAACTGGCCCAACAGGCGATCGGCACCTTCAGTATTCGCGGACGGCCCAGTACTCTGGTAGAAAGGCTTTCAGGCGGCAATCAGCAACGAACTCAATTGGCGTTGATGCCTGTTCCTCTAACCCTTTTGTTAATGGAACATCCAACTCGTGGGTTAGACATTGAATCTACGCTATGGGTCTGGCAACAACTGATCGCCCGTTGCGAAACCGGAACCACGATCCTATTTATTTCCTCTGACCTGGATGAGATTGTGCAATATAGCGATCGGGTCATGGTGTTTAGCGGAGGGCGCATGTCCGATCCGATCCCCGTACAAGCGTTAACTGCCGATAAGCTGGGTCAAATGATTGGTGGGAGGTTTGAGTAATGCCCAGAGCGATGTATCAGGCTGGATCTCTGGGCCTTGCCCTGGTGTTTCTGTCCGGACTGGTTTTGTTGGCAGGAGCCTCTCCCCTCAATGTAATGTTGAGCTTGTGGAGTGGAGCTTTTGGCACACTGGATCAGTTTGCGCGGGTGCTGGCAACCCTGGCCCCTTTAATGTTGTGTTCCTGTGGCCTCATCTTTACCTTTGCAGCGGGGCTTTATAACCTGGGGATCGAGGGTCAGGTGATGCTGGGGGCGATCGGCACGACTTTGGCCCTCCGCGTCTTTGAACCGATGTTACCTGCGCCCCTGGTAATTTTGATGGGGTTGGGGCTGGGGGCACTGGCGGGGGTTCTCTGGGGACTCTTTGCCGGAGTTCTCAAGATTTATGGGCGAATTAACGAAATCTTTGCGGGATTGGGCCTTAACTTCATGGCTCAAGGGTTGGCGCTTTACTTGATCTTCGGTCCCTGGAAACGGCCTGGGATTGCCAGCATGAGCGGTACTGAGTTGTTCAATGAATCCCTCTGGCTGGGAACGATCGGCAAAACGGAAGCTAGCCCGATCGCCCTGCTCCTGGGGATTGTCTCAGTCGTGGTGACGATTCTTGTAATTCGGGGAACTCACTTTGGGTTGCAACTCCGGGCAGTGGGGCACAATCTCCGGGCCTCTTATGTGCTGGGGATTCCCGCTGTCAACCGCCTTCTTGGATCGTTTGCCCTTTGTGGCGCTTTTGCTGGGATCGCTGGCGCTTTGCAGGTACTCGCCGTGTTCCATCGATTGATCCCTAACATTTCAAGCAATCTGGGTTTTTTGGCGCTCCTGGTGGTGATGCTGATTAATTTTGATCCCCTCTGGATTGTGCCCGTTTCCTTTTTCTTTAGTGCCCTGAATATTGGGAGTCTGCAACTTCCCCTCTCCCTGAATCTAGAATCCTCTCTTGCAGGGGTGATCCAGGGCACCATCGTGCTTTTTGCCCTCTTTGGGCAGGGGTTGGCTCGCAATTTTAAGAATGAAGAAATGAAAGGATAACGGGCCGTGGATCTCAACCAATTTTTGACGATTCTTGCAACTGCGATCGCTGCTGCCACTCCCCTGATCTTCGCTTGCATTGGCGAAACCATTACGGAACGGGCCGGAGTGATTAACCTGTCTGCGGAGGGGACAATCCTACTGGGGGCGATGACTGGATTTGCAATCGCAAAGACGACTAATAGTTTGCTGTTAGGATTTGCCGGAGCCGCCCTGGTGGGAGGCTTGATCGCTCTGATCGTGGCCTTTGGTTCCCTCACTCTGAAACAATCCCAGGTTGCGATCGGGTTTGTGCTGGCGCTTCTTTGTGGCGACTTATCCTCTTTTCTAGGCAATCCTTTTGTGCGAATTCCAGGGCCAACGATTCCCAGCTTTAAGATCCCCCTCTTGCAGGAGATTCCCATTCTGGGGCCGCTCCTGTTCCAGAGCGATCTGCTGGTCTACCTCAGTTACCTGCTGATTATCGGCACCTGGATTTTCTTCTACCGCACCCGGCATGGGTTGATGCTCCGGGCGATCGGAGAGCAGCCTGAAGCCGCCTTTGCGCGAGGCCAGAATGTGCTCTGGATGCATTACCTCTATTTGCTCATTGGGGGAGCGTTAATGGGCTTTGCAGGGGCGGCCTTTTCCCTGGACTTTAAGGCAGGGTGGAGCCACCGCCACACGGCAGGGTACGGCTGGATTGCCCTGGCGATCGTCATCTTTGGCGGATGGAATCCTGTGCGGGTTGCCCTGGGAGCCTATTTGTTTAGCATCCTGCAATCCCTGGCAAGTGTAGCCCAGAGTGCCCTCCCCGACATTCCCACCCAGGTATTGACGGTTGCTCCCTTTGTGTTGATGATTTTTGTGCTGGTTTTAACTTCTAGTGAATGGCTCGATCGCCTCTTATCAAGACTGCCAACGTCTCTCCGTCGCGTTCTGACCCAGGCCATTCGCTCCACTCCCCCCGCTGCTTTAGGAAGAGCATTTGAGCAGGATTAGCAATCTTCAATCCTGGTCTGGGTTCACTCAACTTCCAATGTTGATCCCAGATAGCTGAGATGTCAGTCCAAGGGAATAAGATTTTATGCTTAAATTTGAAAGATATCCAAAATCACAATTTTTAACGGCTGAGTTCCCCCATGATACTGCCCAGAATTGCTCGCTCCCCTCGCCCTGCTCATGCAGCTTTGCTATCGACTCTCCTGGTTCTGGGTTTGGTTCCGGCTGTTCGCGCTCAATCGAAACCTGCTCCTGTTGTCTCCCCTGCCGCTCCCAGCAATCCAACTGAACTCAAACCCCTCACCCAAGATGCCAGCATTCTAAGCATCCAGGGAGGACAACGCTTGATGAATGAGGCCAGCAGCGCCGTTTCCTCTCAGCGGTACGATATTGCAGTTCAAAAGCTGCAAGAGGCCCGTCAGGTTTTTAACCAGCTTTCTAATTTCTATCAAGACCTGGCTTCTAGCTTTTCTGGCATTGACAATCGAATTGCAGATCTGCAACGTCGCCGTGCCCTGGAAACGGCCCAGATGCGAGATCAGGCCACTTATCAACTGGCCCTCGTCCACCGCGCCCAAAATCAACCTGAACTGTCTGTACCCCTCTTAATTCAAATTATTCGTAGCCAACAACCAACCCGGGATTTAGGTCGTAAGGCTTACCAACAATTATTCGAGCTGGGCTTTGTGGAGTCTCCCTATCCTCCCCAGGGAGGGCCGTCTGTTCCCTCTACGTCATCTTCAAAATAAAGTTCTTGCTAGCGTCGATCGAGTCCATCCCTTCACAGGAGTTCTGATGATTACCCCGGATTATGTTGTAACCATGATCAAATCTGCAATGCCCGATGCAGAGGTTCAACTTCAAGATTTGACGGGAGGTGGCGATCACTATCAGGCCACGATCGTTTCTTCGGCTTTTGAAGGCAAGAGCCTGGTGCAGCAGCATCAAATGGTGTATGGAGCCTTGCGAGAAGCGATGTCTAGCGAGGCAATTCATGCCCTGGCACTCAAAACTTATACGCCTCAAGATTGGGCAGCAACCCTACAGGCTAGTTAGAATTACTGATTCCTATAAGGTTTGAATAGGTTTTCTGACGCTCTAGATCACTAAAATGATCGAAGAAGCGATCACGAAAAACGATCGCGAAAACATGACTGTGAAAACATGACTGTGAAGAAACCACATCCAGTCCTTTTGAGAAGGCTAGTTGCTGGTTCACTTGAATGATTCGGTAATCACGTTAACAAGATGGTAGGAGACACGATGACTCCAGAAGTGCAAGCAAAGATTGATGGCCTGGTCAAACAGAACAAGATCCTGGTTTTCATGAAGGGCAATAAACTCATGCCCCAGTGTGGATTCTCCAACAATGTTGTGCAAATTCTTAATGCAATGGGTGTGCCCTTTGAGACAGTAGATGTATTAGCAGACCCCGATATTCGTCAGGGTATTAAAGAATACTCTAACTGGCCCACCATTCCGCAGGTTTATATCAATGGAGAATTCGTTGGTGGTTCGGATATTCTGATTGAGCTTTACCAGAAAGGCGAATTGCAGGAAAAGCTAGAAGTTGCGCTGGCATCCTAGAGAGTAGTAGGGCAAGAGGCAGAAGGCAAAGGGCAGAATGAAAGCACTCGTAATACAGCCGTTCTATTCTGTCTAACCTGGATAGGCTCTGCGATATCAATTTAAAAGCTTAAAGGGGGCATCGTGAAAGATGCCCCCTCTTTTATTGGGTTATTTTATTTATCTCGTTGAGAGTCTTGTTGATTTAGGTTGATGTTTTTAGTGTCACAGACGTTCTGTGAAATACATCAATAAAGCAGCAATTGAGCCAAGCATGGCAATGAACTTTGCTCAACCCAGAACCGTTGGTTAATCAGGGAGTGAGTTCACTGCTTAACCTACTTGATTGCGCTCTAGCGCTTCCCTATCAAAGTTTCTCTATCAAAGTTTCCCTATCAAAAATTCCCTATCAAAATTTTCAAGTTGAGCGAAATCAAAATCGTCTCATCGTTAGTAGTAATCTACTTCCGGGAGAGGCATTTCAAAGTTAGAAGGGTCATGGATATAGCGGCTGATTTCTTCTTCCAGACGATGAATCTGATAAGGTTCGATCGCGTTTGAGTGACGGAGGGATGCCAGGTAGCCATCCACATAGAGTCTCACATCATCAAATCGGTAGCCCCGATTCCACAGGTCTGTAACGGCATCCGTCAACCTTTGATAGTAACGAATTGTTAAAGCATCCTGAAGCATAGTGAATTTGAAAAAACTCCCGTCTAACTTGCAATCTTATTTTAGCCTTAACCCCCAGTTACTCTTCTAAATCTATAGAAGTAAAACCTAATTTTAATATTTACTGCTTGATCTAATATTTAGTTAAGAAGCGGTCAGAGGGCGGATGGATATATGAATGGGGCTGAATCAGTTGATGGCTGGAAGGTGCAGCTTGAGGTTCAAGTAACAAGGATTACAAATCCCTTTCTACGGCTCTGATAACTTTGATTCCACTGATTCAAGGGAAAATATATCTCCGTGGGATCTGTTTGTATTCAAATCATTGAGGGCAATCCCCATCTGCGATCGTTGCTGGGATGGCACCTGCAACAGGCAGGATATTGGGTTCACCAGTCCGCTGATATCCACCAGGCCAGGGAGATTTTTCAAACCCGTCAACCCAGTCTGGTGATTCTAGACTCTGAATTGCCAGGAGGCGATGGGGTCGAGTTTTGCCGCTGGTTGAGACAACAACAGCAATCTCTTATTTTAATGCTATCGGCCCGTAATACGGAAGCGGATATTGTGGAGGGGCTGAAAGCCGGGGCTGACGATTACCTGACCAAGCCCTTTGGCATGCAGGAGTTTTTGGCACGGGTAGAAGCATTGACCCGCCGAAACCGATCGGTTGTCGCGCCTGCTTTTTTAGATTACGGAGACTTGAAAATTGATCTGGTGCAACGACGAGTGCGCTTTCGCGGTGAGCTGGTTGATCTGACTCCCCAGGAGTTCAGTCTGCTTTATGTCCTGGCTCAGGTAGGAGGTACTCCCCTAAGCCGATCGGAGTTGTTACGACGGGCATGGCCCGATGTCATTGACAACCCCCGGACAGTGGACACCCACGTTCTTTCCCTGCGTAAGAAAGTGGAGACTGATCCCCGTCAGCCTAACTTAATCCAAACCGTGCGAAACGTGGGATATCGGCTGAATATTGAGATTCTCAACTCTGAGGTCGCAGTTGCCCCCGATCGATCCCCTGCCAAAAAACTCAATGTTCGCCCTTCTAAAGTTGCCATGACCGAGGGCCGACATCCAGTACAACGATTTGTAGACGGGTAGAATGGGAAATGTATAAAACAGAAAATCTATAGAACGGAAAATGTACTGAGGAGCAACTCGGAGACCTGCACTTTTTAGAAATATTTCGTCAGATCCAGAAAGCCCCGTAACCCAAATAGCATGAGTAACACAGCCATGAACCGATAAATATGGGGATGGTGGGAAGGTGTAACTGATTCTCGCACCAGAATTGAGGCAGCACATCCTACGGCGTAACTTAAGCTAAGGACGAGATAAGGCCACTGGGGCATGACTTCCCAGACCAGCAACAGCACTGAAGCCAGGGCAACCATAAGGAGTTCAACGATCCAGGAAGGATATCGTTGATTAATCAGAATAAAAGTATTCCACCACGATCGCCAGAAATTCATCCTACTCTCCTACCCCTGCCTCTAAAATAAGCGATTCCGATGAGTGACTGCCACAAAAGTTTAGAGTAGTTCACTGCTGCTGGTGCCAATAGGCACGAACTAACTTAATCTCATCGTAGCCGTAGGCTTCTCCCAGATTTTCGCGCAGGGTTGCGAGGGAGTCTGGTCCCAGGGTTTCGATTGCTTGCAAAATCGTGGCCTGTCGATCGGAGGGAATCAGGCGCGTCAGGTCAATGGGATAGCCTAATTCCATCAACTCCGCCAAGTGGGAGGTGATTGTGCCTGTTCGCAGCGATCGTTGTTCTGCAATGGCAGAGGGCGTGAGCCCCTGTTGAAAGAGTTCCAGGGTTTGCAGTTGGGTGTAGCTGGCAGAACTTTGCTGGGCAGGAGTTGCAACTACCATTTCATCATTGTTTTGCAGGGGTAATCCCCGCTCTTGCCGAAACGCGCAAATTTCCTGGGTAAAAATATCACCATATTGGTTTAGTTTGCGGCTTCCCACCCCAGAGATTTGGGCGAACTGGGCCAGCGTTTGGGGCTGACGATCTGCCATTTCGCGTAAGCTGGAATTCGCAAACACCACATAGGGCGGGACGGACTGCTGATCCGCGAGGCGCTTGCGGAGCGTCTGCAAGCGATTCAATAATTCCTCTGTTTCTAACGAACTGGCGCTTGTCCCTACGGTGTTCGTTGCTTTTGTCCCCCCAGCCGCGATCATCACCGATCGTTGCTTGCGAAGAACCTCCCAACTCAGATCGTTGAGTTTTAAGACCGAGTAGCCATCACTGGTTTCATCCACCAGACCTTGATGCAGAAGCGATCGAGCCAAAAACCGCCATTCGTTCGATGTGCGGTCTTTCCCGATGCCATAGGTGGAAAGCTGGTCGTGCTGATGCTTCAACACCCGCTCATTCTTGGAACCCCGCAGCACATCGATCGTGTGGCCCAGGCCAAACTGTTGCCCCCGCTGGCTGAAGCGGGCAATACAGGAAAGAAACTTTTGGGCTTCGATCGTCCAATCTTCCAGCGGTTTAGGGTGGCAGCAGTTATCGCAGTTACCACAATTGCCCGGAAACGCCTCGCCAAAATAGCTGAGTTGGGTGGTGCGGCGGCATTCTAGAGCTTCCGCGTAGTTGATAACCCGTCGCAGTTGTTGGGTGGCAATGCGTTGTTCATCAAGCAAAGGTTCCCCGCTTGCTGGGTTGACCTTCTGGTTAATCAGGTACTCTACGGTTCGAATGTCCCCGGTGCCAAAGAAGAGGAGACAGCGGGCCACTTCCCCATCCCGTCCAGCCCGTCCCGATTCCTGATAATACCCTTCGATATTGCGGGGGAGATCGTAGTGAATCACAAACCGGACATCGGGCTTGTTGATGCCCATGCCAAAGGCGATCGTTGCCACCATCACCTGTACATCGTCCCGAATGAAGCGGGTTTGGTTCTCTGTGCGGGTGTGGGCTTCTAAACCTGCATGGTAGGGGAGGGCAAAAACACCATCCTGTCGTAGTCGGTAGGTCAATTCATCGACTTTACGACGGCTGAGGCAATAGATAATTCCAGCCCCCTTCTCGGATTTAATTAGTTGCAGTAATTCTTGATAAGCGTTCTTATGCTTAGGGCGCACCTCGTAATAGAGATTGGGGCGATTGAAGCTTGCAACATGGATACCAGGGTTGTGCAATCCCAACTGAGTTACAATATCCTGCCGCACCCGCTCCGTAGCAGTGGCAGTCAGGGCCATCATCGGAATCGTAGGGAAGTGCTGGCGCAAGGTGGCTAACTGGCGATATTCGGGACGAAAATCATGGCCCCACTCAGAAACACAATGGGCTTCATCGATCGCAAAAGCAGAAATGCCCACCTGCTCCTGAAGTTGAGGGAGAAAGCCTGTTAAGAAATCCTGACTCAAGAGCCGTTCCGGGGCGACATAGAGCAGCTTGACCTGTCCCGTCAGGATGAGTTGGGAGCGCGATCGTACCTCAGATCCACTCAAGCTGCTATTCAGAAAGGTTGCGGCAATCCCATTATCCTGAAGCAGTTGGACTTGATCCTGCATCAGGGCAATCAGGGGCGACACCACAATCATCACCCCCGATTTCAGGAGGGCAGGAAGTTGGAAACACAGGGATTTACCGCCCCCCGTCGGCATAATGACCAGGAGATCCCGACCTTGAAGGGCTATTTCCACAATGGATCGTTGCCCCGCCCGGAACTGGTCATAGCCAAAATAGTGCTTCAGCGCTTGCTCAAGGGTCGAAAAGGTAGGGGGATGCAATGCAAGGTTGGCTGTCATGGGATCAGAGGAGGATGGGCTTTCAGGGTTCTCAGCACTCATTCAGGGAGGAGTGCTCATTTCAGTAAGACAAGAATACTATCCATCCTACCTACTTAAGATTGTCCGCTTCTCCCGCCAAAATACTTATCATCCCGGTACGAAAAACTAAAAATAGAGGGCAAAGCATCGTTGCTCTGCCCCTATGAAGATATCAATCAAGCAAAAAAGGATCAATCAGCCCCTCTGGGCTGTTTAGAACGAAAAAGTGGTCCGCACTACAGGAACAACAGCGGTTCGATTCGTGCTAAACCCTTCCGGATTGAAAACAACAAAGACCCCCGGAGTAACACTGATATTGTCACTCAACCGCAAGTTCAGATAGCCCTCCAGATGATAGGGCGTGGCATTTTCAAGCTTAAAGGCTGTCCCCCCAACGGACTCGCGGGAGAGGGGTTGCCCAAACAAAATCCCAGCACTGTTGCCTTTTGCGAAAAGATCTTTCACATGTAGCCCCACCATCCAACTCAGGAAGTTCGTAGAGGCATTGACATTGACCAGATTACTGAAGATGTAAGTTCCCGTACCCGCCAGAGTGACGGTAGGGCTGAGTTTGAAAGCGGCAGTGGCTCCGATCGTGTGCATCTGAATGGGCCGCGTCGCCCCTGCCAGAGGCGTATTGATGGAAATAATATCGGCACTGCTGAGACCTGTTCCCAGAATATTGATCTGGTGGTAGCTGTAGGCATAGTTCAGCCCAATATCGAACGCACGGGAAGGCCGCAGCGTTAATTGAGTGGCGGCGACAAAGCTACCATTAAACAACCCTGCCCCCAGGGGAGTACCCGGAAATCCAGCATTGTTGGGAACGTTTGCATTTACGGAAGCATATAAGCCTCGCAAGTCGATCGCCTCAGAAATACTCCAGATAAATCCACCCGCAGCAGCCAGCCCAATCCCAGAAGTCCCCCCAGAAACGCGATGGGCCGCTGGTAACTGCCCAAACCGAGAGAGGGAACCTTGACCTTCTCCAGCAAAGGGCAGAATCGATGGGAAAGCGTCTGGAACTTCTACGTTGGTGCCAGCAAACAGGGTGATCTTGTCAGCGGCTGGAAAAATATAGACTAACTTATACAAACTCACACTGTTGTTGCCACCAACCGTTGCCAGATTGCGGGGATCAACCGTCGGAAACTGGGGTTCATAGGCCAGTCGAACATTACTGGCATTCCCAAAAACCGCATCTCCATACCCCATCGTTCCAGAAATGCTGCCCCCTGTGACTGGAAGTAAACTGGTTGAGCTGCCTCCACCAAAGTTGTAGGATTGCAAGCCTGTGATCAACAAATCCCTTCCAGAAAAACTGGTTAACAAGTTGAGGCGGACTCGATTATTGAAGACCGTGCTGACATCCTGACCGCCTGGTGCGGCTCCATAAGCTCCCGCAAGGCTAAAGATGGCTTCTCCGCTTAACTTGGTGGTGGTTGAGAATTGCTGAGCCTCCAATTTTGCCGATCGGGCTTCCAGGGCATCGACTCGGCCCCGCAGAGTTGCCAGTTCTGCCGCAAATTCTTCTTGTAACCGCCGCAGTGCCTCTAAGTCTTCCTTTGTGACTAGATCAGCCGTCGCAGCAGCGATCAATTCATTCACCCGATCCATACAGGCATTCAAGCCAGCCGCAAACTCGTAGCGGGTAAGGGGACGACTGCCTCGATAGGTGCCATCCGGGTATCCTGCAATACAGCCATAGCGTTCTACCAGGGATTGTAAAGCTTGAAATGCCCAATCCGTCGGCTGTACATCGGAGAGTTGGGAAACGGAGGTTAACTGTTCCAGAGACTCGGATTTGAGCGGGGCGATCGTCGAAGCTTCGCGGGTCGGTTTTGGGGAAGCGATCGCAGGCATTGTACCCAGCGCGATCGTTCCAGAGAGCAGCGCAATCCAGGCGGGAGAGAGATGATAAAAGCTCATAGCAAATCCTCACACAAACAACAAGTGATTGAATTAGGCGATAACCTTGAAGCCTCACCGTAAAACGGAGATCAACTAAGCACTAAAAAACTAAGCATCATTTCTAAAAAAGAAAGGCCCCGTCCCTGAAGCTTCGGCTGACGCTTCTTCGAAGTTGCAGGGGTTGATGCCTTTTGTTGAGTATAGGAGGAAGCCAGAGAAACCAGTAAGCTTGATCCTCCTATGGAATTCCTCGGAAAAAGCTGATAGTTATCGAGCTTGAGCGATCTGAGTTTGGCAGGATTCTTTCACACTGCTGTATCATTTTGCCGTTGCAAACACACCAGAGCGGCTTCCGTCTCTACTTGAGGAAATTGCTGGTAGAACCGACTGACACTGTAGAAAGGAGAGGGCGTTGCCAGGAGGATGACCCGATCGCCCCACGCTTCTAATCGGCGCATTAATTCTGCCGGGGCAACGGGGGCGCAAAGCCAGATCTGGGCAGGGTGTTGCGATCGTACTGCCTGGGCTGCCACTGCCATTGTCATCCCCGTTGCAATCCCATCATCTACGAGAATGGCAATTTTGCCAGCCACCATGCAAGAGGGACGACCCGGCGTAAGTTGTTTGAGTTGGGCGATGGCTTTCTCCCTGGCTTGTTGGAGGGCGATCGACAGAGAACTTGTATCCGATTTCCCCGCCTGCCGTCCCTGGATCGCATCCTCTGCCCAGAGGACGGCTCCATCAGCGGTCACGGCTCCGATCGCCAGTTCCGGATTGCTGGGTTGGGTAATCTTCTTGGCGACCACAATATCCAGGGGGCAGCACAAA
>JANRKG010000265.1:0-15825 GCA_033763635.1 Leptolyngbyaceae cyanobacterium bins.59 | reverse complement strand
TCGTCGGCTCTGGCGTTCCGGGGTGGGCAGTGGACTCCGTTCACGCTGCGGCCTCTCCCCGTTGGAGTGATGGCTGTTGCCCTGGGAGGCTCGATCGCCCTTCAGAATTTCTTGAGGATGCCCCAGTTGTTGGCCCTGTGCTGCCTCATGGGCACCTATGGTCTGTTGGGGTTTGTGCTGGCTCCAATACCCTGGCGAAAGGGATTACCCGTTGCCCTCCTTATTGCCTGTCTGCTTCCTTTTAGTACCCAGTTCGGGAGTGGGTTGGGCTTTCCGGCACGGGTCTTGACGGCTCAGGTCGTGCAACATCTCCTGGCAACCTGGAAGATTGCGGCGGTTTCCTCCCATGACATCATTGTGCTGGAAAATGGCATTGCCCATGTGGACCTGCCCTGTAGCGGCCTCAAAAGTTTGTGGACAGGGACATTGGTATTACTGGCTGCGACCTGGCTAGATCGCCGATCGCTCGGTTGGAAATGGCTTCTGGTCTGTTTGGGGCACTGGTTTTTCTTAGTGTCTGCCAATATCAGCCGAGTTCTGATTCTGGTGTGGGTCGGTTCAGTGTTGCGGCAACCGACGATCGCTAACATTCTGCATGTGCCGTTAGGGTTGTTGGGATTTATTGGGGCCTGTACCGTCACCTGGTTTTTGTTGCGGTGGGTGCCGGATGCTCAGGATGCTGAGTCCTCTGTTCCGGCTAGAGAGGTGAATGATAGCCCTTTGGAGAATCGGGGGGCTGCCGGAATCTATGCAGGGTTATTGGTCGGGATGGTGGGATTGGCGGGGTTGACCGTTGTGCAGCCAGGATTGCTCAATCCGACGATCGCCCCCCTTCAATGGCCTGCCCAAGTTGTCACGACTCAGCTTCCCCTCACGGATGCAGAGAAGGGGCTGTTTGCCAGTCATGAAGCGCTTTTAGCAGAAAAATACCAGTTTCAAATTGGGGATCTCAAGGGTTCTCTATTGGTCGTGGGTGGAACGGAATGGGGCACGTACCACGCGCCGGAACTGTGCTTTGTCGGAAACGGTCTGGAGGTGAACCAGATGCAGAAAACAGGTCTCACCCCTGATATCACGGCCCGCTGGTTGGTATTGCAAGATGGGCGACAGGCCGCGACCTACTGGTTTCAGTCCGCCCACCAAACCACGGATGAATGGTTGACCCGGGTATGGGATCAACTGCTTCACCGCGATCGGGTCTGGGTCATGGTGTCTGTGTTGTTCGATCGGTCTTACACACCTCAGAATACGGAGATTTCTCAGTTCGCCAGTCAGGTGCATCACATGATTCGTCGCAGTCTTACCGGAGGAGAAGTATGAAACGATTTTTAGCGATCGTCAGCCACATCGTTTTTTGGGTCTGGAACTTATCCTTTCTGACCTTTGTGTATGCGGGGATTTTGCCCTATGTCGGTGCGGCCCTGGTGAAGGAGTGGCTGGAGGGAAGCGTTCCGACGGATTTACTGGTCACGCTAACGGTGATGGTTGCGGTGCCGACCGTGACAACCCTGCTTGGTCTCCTGCGATTCCGGAAACAGCCGCTCAACCTGCTGCGCCTGTTCTATGGGGTGGAGGTTCCCCTGTTCATGGCCTGTCTTCTCCGGATGTTCTTGCTGCGAGAATTAACCCCTGCAACGGTGCAAATTCTGGGAACGATCGGGGTATGTGTGGCTGTTTTTCTCACCGAACTTCTGTTTGGCTATGCGGCCCGTCGCCCCATCCTGGCAGTTTTACAACTGGTAGGCCATAGTTTGATGGTTTGGGTTGGGGTCTTTACAGGAATTGTCTTTGCCTTCTATGCGATTCCGGCAGGATGGGCACTGACTGTTGCATTCTTCAAATTTGAGTGGGTGGATGGACTCGTTCGAAATATTGAAACGAGCCTACTCTATGGCATTTGGTGGATGCCCTTTAGTCTTCTCCTGTTCGTCCTTTCCGCCTGTCTCTTTGTCGCTTTACCCTTTGCCCTCGGAATTTTCTACTACCAGTCCTGGCAACGGGTGCTATTGGCATTTGCAGGGGAATATGGACGGTTGCGAACTTGGGCGGGAACGGTCTCAGTGGTTTTTGCCTGGTTGCTGGGCTTTGTTTTGCTGCAACAACAACCCCAAATTCCTGCATTTCAGGCACTTGCGGCTCTGCCAAACACGGATGTTCAACGGCGGGAATTGCTGGCGAAGTCGGACCCGATTCGTAAGGGGCTGGTCAATGCTTACCTGTTACCCTATCGCTACCTCAGCACTCGCCAGGAGAACAACCATATTCAGATGATGTACGAGAGTGTGTTCAATCTACCCCGTCCGGCGGCGGAGTTTTTACAGCACTTCTACAACCAATTGATGTCGCCGTTTCTCTATGATGGCGATCGCACCGATCAGGAAAAAGCCGCTACTCTGTACGCTGAATTTTTCGATACTCCCATCCAAAAAGGGGAACGGGAGGCCATCAATCGCGCCCTGGAAGCGACCTACAACCGGGGGGAGGCTAAGGCCGGACTCTTGAACGTGAATCAGGAATATGTCTGGCTCAGAAAGCAGCAGGTGACGGTCACGGAGCAGGGGGATTGGGCGGATATCGAACTCTATGAAATCTATGAAAACTTCTCCCCAGAAAATCTGGATGAGGAAGCTTTCTACTCCTTCTCCCTTCCTGAAAATGCCGTCATCACTGGATTGTGGTTGGGCAATAGTGCCGATCGCAATCAACGCTATCCCTTCGCTGTTTCTCCAAGGGGAGCGGCCCAGGAGGTGTACAACAATCAGGTGCAACGCCAGGTAGATCCGGCCCTGATCGAGCAGGTCGGCCCGCGTCACTATCGCCTCCGGGCTTTCCCGATTCCGGCATGGCGCGATCGGCAAAAACCCCGGCCCCAATTTCACCTCTGGATGACCTACAAAGTCTTGCAACAGGACGGAACTTGGCCCCTGCCCCAACTGGGAGAACGGCGCAACGTTTACTGGAATGACAAGACCAAGCGAGTCGTGAATGGCAGGGAGGTCTCCAAATCGGGTGATGATTGGCTCCCTGCTTCGATTCCAGCAGCCCGCAAACAGGCTCCTGCGATTCATGACGTTGCTTTCTCAGAAGGATTCATGGTCATGGCAAAGCCTCTTCAGGAGCGGGATTATGTGTTGCCTCAAGGAAAACGGTTTGCGATCGTCCTGGATGGCTCCCGCAGTATGGGCACCCATGCAAAAGACTTGAAGGCGACTTTTGATTGGCTGAAACAGAAAGGATTGAAACAGAACGATGGGGATCTTTATCTGACGACGGCTCCGGGGATGTTGCCCAAACGAATTGATGAGTTCGATCGCTTCGATGTCAGCCGCGCGACCTTCTACGGTACGGTGCAATTGCAACAGATGGTGCAGCAGTTTTCGCAATTGCAAAACCAGACATCCTACGATGCGATTTTGCTTGTCACCGATGAGGGAAGTTACGAACTGGCGGACGACAAGCAGAAACTTCCGGCCCTGAATGCGCCCCTCTGGATGGTGCATGTGGGAGGTAAACTTCCTCCAGCCTACGATGATTCGACCCTGGATGCTATTCAGGGAACAGGGGGAGGGGTGGCAACGGATGCGAAGGAAGTTCTGCAACGTATGGCAACCCGCAAGGCACTCGGTCCCTCGGTCATTAATGTCATGGATGATTATGTCTGGCTGATGACGAAGCGAGAAAACCCTGCTCCGGTCAAGCAATCTGGATTTGACCCGATCGCGGCCCGTCAACTGATTCTCGGCGTAAGCCAACAAGCTGGGAAGAAACCAGACCTGGTGGCCCTGGATGCGATGCACACGATCGCCAAATCCTACAAAATCGTCACCCCTTACTCGTCCATGTTGGTGCTGGTGAACGATCAACAACGGGAGGAACTGAAGAAAGCTGAGGCCCGCAAAGATCGGTTCGATCGGGAGGTGGAAAAAGGCTCGGAAAACCTGAGCAATCCCCTCCAGCCCATGACGGTGTCTGGGGTGCCTGAGCCGGAAGAATGGTTGCTGATGATTGTGGGGGCGATCGGGTTGGTGGTCGCGGTTCGAACGCGTCATCGTTGGGCACGGCGGTAATTCACAATCCCAGTAGAGACGCGAAATTTCGCGTCTCTACCTCATCGGTTGGCAATTAAACCATTGATGGCTTCTGGGTTCGTTCCGTTACTGCGAGGGTGATATGCTTCAGGGGCCAATACAAGGCGGCAATCACGAGAAAAGTTACGATCATCACTAACAGGGGTTGTTTGCTCAACAGCACATCGATCGTCACATCTGTCACTAAGCGCGGTCTTGTCACCAGATCCCAGCTATTAAACCGCACAAAACGCCCCAGATAAACCCCGATCGCGCTCAGGGCATGAATCACAAGTTCAACTTCCCGGACGTAGCGCCCCCATCCTTGCTGACGCAGGTAATAACCCAGGTTAATCAAAGACAACACATAAGCCTGGAACCCAATTCCCATAAATGCGAGGTACAGGGGAATGAGAACCAGGGTAATGGTCCAAATAGAGTGACTCTCTCGAATTTCCCGAATTAAATGAATGATGTCGGTTAGCACATAGGGAGCATTGGGCAGAAAGGCGATAAAGGCGACAAACCCGGCCACCCAGAGAAGCGATCGAGCCTGACGCATCCGAAACAGCCAGACACTTAAGGCGAGCGGCACCAACCCTAGAAAAAGGTTCCAGCCCATCCATCGGTGATTATCGCGCAGGATATCCAGAGCATTCCAGAGCCAATATTTCATGGTGATCTGTCCAATCTTGTTTTACAGGTAATTTCACGATCGCACTCGAAAATTACGCAGCGATGACAAGCCGATCAGGGCATGCGAAACACCGAATTAACCGTCGATTTCAACGACTCCCGCGCATCTCGTAACGCCTGGGCGATCGGCTTTTGGGTTTGCAGAAACACCCGCGCACAGTTCCGTCCCGGCATTCCCGAAATCGATCCCCCCGGATGGGTTCCGGCTCCCGTCAAAAACAGTCCTTCGATCGGTGTTTTATAGTTCGCAATCTCTGGCAAGGGCCGCAGAAAGACCATCTGATCCAGAGTCATATCAATATGGTAGTAATTGCCGTTGTAGCTCCCCAGGCGTTCCCCCAATTCCGCCGGACTCTCCACATGGCGACCGATAATGGAGCGCTTCAGGTTGGGCGCATATTCCGCCAGTTTGTCGAGAACGCGATCGGCTACCTGATTCTTCAGGTCATCGGTCCATCCTGTCCCGTGTTGTCCGGTTCCTTCCAGCCCTGCAATTTTGTATGGGGCGAAAAACTCAATCCAAAGGGTATGTTGACCGTCCGGGGCCAAGGTTGGGTCAAGAACACTGGGAACGACGGCATACATGGAGGGATCGGCATCGGGGATTTTGCCGATCGCCGGATCATGGTGAGCAACCTCGACATGCTGCACAGAATCCGCAATCAGGATCGAGCCGATCAAGTTCTCATCTCGATGATTGAACCGTTCAAACCGGGGCGCTTCGGACAGGGCGCAGTCAATCTTGAGAATGGTTTCGTTGTTGTTGACAATCCGGCGTTCGAGCCGCTCCCGCAATTCGGGGTCTGCGGCATCAATCTCACTGGCTTCCACCAGTTGCAGAAAGACCCGACGAGCATCAATGTTGGAAATCACCCCATATTCCGCCCGATACTCTTGCCCCTCCTTCGTCCGAACTCCTACCGCCCGTCCCTCATCGACCAAAATCTTTTGCACAGATTTATCTGTCAGCACTGCTCCGCCCAGACTTGTCACCAGGTTGAGAAGGGCTTGCACCAGGGCACCCGTTCCCCCCTTGGGCCGTGCCATGCCCGGATTGTGCCGCATTGCCATCATGATCGCCCCGATCCCCAGGTTCTTTTGCGAGGGGGGGGCACCCAGTTCTGAGGAGAGACGGGCCAAAGGTGCTTTTAAGAACTCCTCATCAAACCACTCGTTCAGGATATCTTCAGCACTGGTGAGCATCGTCCGCAGGAAGTCCAGGGTTTTGTTGGGAGATCCCACAACTGAGAAAAGATTACCCAGTTTTTTGATATCGTAGTTTCCCAAAATGTCTACGACCGACTTGGGGGGGGCATTAAACATTGGGATCATGGCCCCGATCGCCCGTTGCCAAAATTGGGTAAACTCCTCGTACTTCTGGGCATCCCGTTCGTTATATCGGGCAATCTCAGCGCAGGTTTTTTCCAGGGAACGGTGGGCCAGAAAATACTTACCATCCGGGTGGGGACAAAAGACGACCGGATCGCAGAACAGATACTCCAGGCCGTATTTTTCAAGTTCCAGTTCTTCAATCACGGGACCGAGATGGATAAATTCATGGTCGATCGCGCATTGATTGAATTTAAACTCTGGGAGTTCCGGGATCACAGCCTCGGTGGTGGCGGCCCCTCCGGGGATCGATCGTTTCTCCAGCAACAGCACACTATACCCAGCTTTTAACAGGTAAGCGGCACAGACTAGCCCATTATGGCCTGCTCCGATGATGATCACATCATAGGTTTGCATGGAGGTTTGCATAGAGAGTTCTCCAGAATTAAAAAAACTTCTTATAAAAGACAGATATTTTTCAAAACATCTATTTTATTCAACTTACTAGACTCGTACAAAATTCACAATGCACCAACAGTAATTATTTAGAATAATTGATTTTTTTGTGCAAAAGAATCTTTCGTAAGAAAGATGAAAAAGATAGTTTGTTTCGATAATTATTAATCTAATTTATTTGATTTCCCTTGTAAAAACTTTTTATTTTTCTATTTCCTTAACGTTTTCTGGTCTACTGAATTAGAGTGATCCCCACTTTTCTTTAGGAAAAAACTTCATCAGTCGAGAGATGGATGAAGCACTGTTATTCCTGTGACACTCTTCGAGTATGTGTCGAACTCATTCATATTCGAGGAGAACAACATGGTAACGACGCTTGATGATACAAAGCGCATGGCGATCGCCTCTAAACTGGCAGATGTATACGCCCTTCAAAAACTTTTGATTGCTAACGAACAGAAGTTTATTTCTGCTATTAATGATCAAGAAATTCGCCAGCGTATTCAAGATATGTTGGAAGATGATCAGAAAAACTTGGGGATTATTGAAACTGTAATGGTTCAGTATGGAAACAAGGCTGAACCTAAGCAAACGATGGTTGAAATGATCCAGATGGTCGAGAAATTGATGTCTGGTTCTGAACTGTCTCTCTATGAAAAGGTGTTCAAACACGAACTCCTGAAACACCAACAAGTGATGTCTGGGTTGCTGGTGCACAAAGCAGGTCAGGTTGTGGGAGCCGACATCGAAGTAGCTATCACGCCCCTGAACACTGTGAACTTTGAAAACCGCGCTCACCAGGAGCAACTGAAGGGCATTCTGGAAATTCTGGGTGTTCGCGAACTGACAGGTAAGGAACCGGATCAAGGGATTTGGGGCCGGGTTCAAGATGCGGTTGCTGCACTCTCCGGGGTTGCAGGAAGCGTCTTTACCCAAAACACGGATAAGTCTGACATGAACATTCAAGACATTATCCGCATGGACCACAATAAGGTGAACATCCTGTTTACCCAGGTTGCGGCAACCAACGATCCCCAGAAGTTGCAAGAATACTTCGGTCAAATCTACAAAGACCTGACGGTTCACTCTGAAGCAGAAGAACAAGTGGTTTACCCCGCAGTTCGTCCTTTCTACGGTCAGGGTGACACCCAAGAACTGTATGACGAGCAAGCTCAGATGAAGGTCAAGCTGGATGCCATCAAGTCCATGAATCCTGCGGCTAATGTAGATGCCTTCAAGTCCCAGATCAAGCAATTGATGGACATGGTGGGCGATCATATCCGTCAGGAAGAAAGCACCATGTTTGCGGCAATCCGCAACAACTGTAGCACTGAGCAACAGGAACGCATGGCGACTGAATTTAAGTCCGCTAAGAGCCGTCTGCAAGATCAACTGCAAATGGGCCGAATCTAGGGCAAAAGCCTGAACGGTAGAACCTAGAGGTTGAAAAGTCAGCAGTCAGAGTCGGAAGCAATCTATCTCTTCTGATGCCTGGCTGCTGACTTTTTACTGTTTTGAAACAACGTTAAATGCTTGGATTATAAGGAGAATTTCATCATGGCGAAGAAGCAGGATAAAAACGATATTCTTTCCCTGATCAAGGCGGATCACCAGAAGGTTCAATCCATTTTCCATGAAATGGAAAACATGGATGATATGGCAATGCTGTACGAGCATTTCAATCTGCTGTACAAAGAAATTAATTTACACGCTGAAGCAGAGGAATTAGTGTTCTACCCTGCGATGCGTGACTTTGAGGAAACGGAAGATTTCATCGAAGAAGCGGAAGAGGAGCATGAAGAAGCAGAAATCATGCTCGAAGAAATCCGGACGATGGAACCGGGTGATCCAGAGTTCAAGCAAAAACTTCAGGAACTGCAAGAAGCCATGATGCACCACATTCAGGAAGAGGAAGGCGAAATCTTTGAGGCCGTGAAAGGTGTGATGGGTGAAAAGGAACTGAAACAGCTTGGGGAAGAGTTCATTGCTGCTAAATCTCGCGTGGAAGCGGATGTCGAAGAGGCGATGAGCCGCTAAAATCAGCCAAAGCTAAAATCAGCCAAAAAGTAATATTTGGATAGAGACCGATGGGGAATTGATCCCGATTGGTCTCTGTTTGCTTTTGCTCTTGCCCTTCCTACCCCTCCCGGATCAGAAACTTAATCATTCTGACCCAATCAGGAAAACATTATTTAGTTCAAAGTCTCTACTGAGAGGTCGCTGATAGGATGAAAGCGATAAAAACGATCGCCTCGGTTCTGGAGTATTGAATTCGACGACAGCGCTACTTTGGTACATGCGTCGCTCTTAAGAGGGCATCAGATTCATCAGCTAGATAGGGAATTTGTCAGCCTGTACGTGAGACATTCCGTGAGAGTGACATCCTTGAGCGAATAGAAGGAGATTGATTGTGGCTAAGTTGAAAGTTGGCATTAATGGGTTTGGGCGAATTGGTCGCCTGGTAATGCGGGCGGGGATGAAAAACCCCAATATTGAGTTTGTGGGGATTAATGACTTGGTTCCGCCCGATAACCTGGCCTATCTCTTCAAATATGACTCGACTCACGGCACTTACGATGGCACCGTAGAGGCCAAAGAAGATGGGATTGTGGTCGATGGTCTGTTTATTCCCTGCGTCTCCATGCGTAATCCGGCTGAATTGCCCTGGGGAAAACTGGGGGCTGATTACATTGTGGAATCGACGGGCTTGTTCACAACCTATGAAGGGGCCGAGAATCACCTGAAGGCAGGGGCGAAGCGCGTCATTCTTTCTGCTCCCACCAAAGATCCGGACAAGGTGCCGACCTTGCTGATCGGGGTGAATCATGAAACCTATGACCCTGCCAAGGATCTGATAGTTTCCAATGCCAGTTGCACCACGAACTGTCTGGCTCCAGTTGCCAAGGTCATTGATGACAACTTTGGGCTGACGGAAGGTTTAATGACAACCGTACATGCCATGACTGCTACCCAGCCTACGGTGGATGGTCCCAGTAAGAAGGATTGGCGCGGTGGACGGGGTGCAGCCCAGAACATTATTCCTTCTTCCACAGGGGCGGCAAAAGCCGTGGCTCTGGTTCTGCCACAACTCAAGGGTAAATTGACTGGGATGGCGTTTCGGGTGCCAACCCCGGACGTTTCGGTGGTAGATCTGACCTTCAAAACGGAAAAAGCTACCAGTTATAAAGAAATTTGTGCGGCAATGAAGGCCGCTGCCGAAGGGCCAATGAAGGGCGTGTTAGGCTACACCGATGAAGAAGTGGTATCTACAGACTTTCAGGGCGATGCCCATTCCAGCATCTTTGATGCAGGGGCCGGGATCGAACTAAATTCCCACTTTTTCAAAGTTGTCTCCTGGTATGACAACGAATGGGGCTACTCGAATCGGGTGGTAGACCTGATGTTAGTCATGGCTGCGAAGGATGGGTTGCTCGATCGCGCCGTTGCCCTGGTAGGTTAACAGTCCTGAGCCGTCTATTTTAGTCCGAGAGATAGGGTTAGGGTGGGCATTGCAGAGGATGACGGAGTTGTGTCATGGAGATCTGAGCAATGCCCACTCTGCTGATTGTGAGTTGATTGTTACTTGATTCCTTGATTTCCCATCCTGACCATCCAATTAAAGGAGATAAACTATGCCGAACCTGCTCGATCAACTGCGGGAGATGACCGTTGTGGTTGCCGACACGGGCGATATCCTGGCGATCGAACAATTCAAGCCCCGCGATGCGACGACCAATCCATCTCTGATTACGGCAGCCGCTCAGATGACCCAATACACAGAGATTGTGGATGAGACGCTGCTGAGAGCGCAGAAGGACGCGGGCAGTGGAGCCACGAATGCGGAAATTGTGTCCCTGGCGTTTGAGCGGTTAGCGGTAGCCTTTGGGCTGAAAATTCTGGAGATCATTCCCGGTCGGGTGTCTACGGAAGTGGATGCTCGGTTGTCCTACGACACGGAAGGGACGATCGCCAAGGCTCATTCCTTAATTGCCCAATACGAAGCGGCGGGAATTGGGCGCGATCGGGTGCTGATTAAGATTGCTTCCACCTGGGAGGGGATCAAAGCTGCTGAGGTACTGGAAAAAGAGGGAATTCACTGTAACCTGACCCTACTGTTCGGGTTGCATCAGGCGATCGCCTGTGCGGAAGCGGGAATCACCCTGATTTCTCCCTTCGTGGGCCGCATTCTGGATTGGTATAAGAAGGAAACCGGACAGGAGAGTTACGCACCCGCAGAAGACCCTGGTGTGGTTTCCGTCACGCGCATCTATAACTATTACAAGAAGTTTGGCTATCAGACAGAAGTGATGGGGGCCAGTTTCCGCAACCTTGGCGAGATCATAGAACTGGCGGGTTCGGACCTGCTGACGATTTCTCCGGCTCTGTTGGCGGAACTGCAATCAACGGAAGGCGAACTGCCCCGAAAACTGGATGCAGCAAAGGCAGCGGAGATGGAGATGGACAAGATCTCGATCGATCGGGAAACGTTTGATCGCATGCACAGGGAAGACCGAATGGCCTCCGAGAAACTGGATGAGGGAATCAAGGGATTCACGAAAGCTCTGGAAACTCTGGAAAGTTTGTTGGAAATGCGTCTGCTTCGCCTGGAAAGTGAGGCGGCTATTACCCATGCGGCAGAAGATATCTTCCATGTCTATGACCTGGATGGAGATGGGTTTATCACCCGTGAGGAATGGCTGGGTACGGATGCTGTGTTTGATGCCCTGGATACCAATAGTGACGGCAAACTGACCCCTGAGGAGATGGGGGTAGGTTTGGGTGTGGTGTTACATCTAGCAAAGGTGGGGTGATCCTACCCTACTCGGATGGGATGATGGAAGTGTTATATTTTGCCCCGACGCGCCTCAGGTTGCGAGCGGTGCAAAATCCTCTTGACTTGACGGGGTGAAGCCCCTCTAAGATATGAACGACTTCTCCTCTTCCCCTCCCCTGATTCCCCCCGCTCCTCCTGGTTTTAGGTCAGGGTTCATCGGGATTATCGGTCGGCCTAATGTGGGTAAATCAACGTTGATGAACCAGTTGGTCGGTCAGAAAATCGCTATCACTTCCCCCGTTGCCCAAACGACTCGCAATCGGCTGCGGGGGATTTTGACGACTCCCCAGGCCCAGATCATCTTTGTGGATACGCCGGGAATTCACAAGCCCCACCACCAATTAGGGGAAGTGCTGGTCAAGAATGCCCTGATTGCGATTCATTCCGTCGATTTGCTGCTCTTTGTGGTGGATAGTGCCAGTGAGTTGGGCGGCGGCGATCGCTACATTGCCAATCTGTTGAAAGAAACTGCAACCCCGGTTGTTTTAGGACTCAACAAAGCGGATCAGCAACCGACGGAGGCAGGGGCGCTTGATGCCAGTTACAGTACGCTCGCGAACGAACGCGGTTGGCCCCTCGCAAAATTCTCGGCTCTCACAGGGGAGGGGCTGGAGGAACTGCAAACACGTCTCATCGATCGCCTGGAGGATGGACCGTACTACTATCCTCCTGATTTAGTGACGGATCAGCCCGAACGCTTCATCATGGGTGAACTGATCCGAGAACAAATTTTGCTGTTGACACGGGAGGAAGTCCCTCACTCGGTTGCGGTGATTATCGATCGGGTAGATGAGGAACCAACCATTACCCGTGTTCTGGCAACCATTATGGTAGAACGGGACTCTCAAAAAGGCATCCTGATTGGAAAGGGCGGCAGCATGCTAAAGGCTCTGGGGAGTGCTGCACGGGAGCAGATGCAAAAACTGATTGCTGGGAAGGTGTACCTGGAATTATTCGTCAAGGTGCGCCCGAAGTGGCGGCAATCCCGCGCACGACTCGCTGAATTGGGCTATCGGGTCGAAGATTAGGCTGCGATTGTTTGGCTCAGTATGAACGGATTCTGATGACGACTTACCGCTTCTGAAAAATACCGACCCATCCATCTTTTTGACCTATGATTCCTCCTGAAATCATCCAAAGGATTGCGCTGGAGAACTCAAGGAGCTGAAGGATCTTGGTGGAGGAAGAGCGAATATAAAGACTTCGAAAAAAGACAGGTCGGTAATGCCGTTTTCGGAAATACAAGTCTTTCAGATCTAACTTATTGCGGGAATAATATTGAACTTGATGATCAGCCTGGGAACCAAAAACATTCAAAATTGCAAAAGGTTGATAGGGTTTAATGTGGTCAAAATCATTATAAAAAGAGTCCGACATGAGGGGAGTCGCAATGACTAAAAATCCCTTCCGATTTAAGCGATCCAGGTAGCTATCCATAAACTCTTTCAAGCTAACTGGATCAAAGTGTTCAATAATGTGAGACATTAAAATCCCATCAAAAGTATCGGTGCTTTTTTCAAAGTCATCAACAGTGATACAGTTCAGACCATTTGCCTGATTTTTTTTTACAATTTCTGGATTGATTTCTACCCCCAGGATGTGGTATCCAGCCTTTTGCAACCCTTTTAGCTTTTCGCCATATCCACACCCTACATCCAGTAAGCGGCAAGTCTCTTTTTTAGCCCCTAAATATCGATCAAAGAACATCAAAATTGTAGTTAAGTCATAATCTTGACGAATGCTCGAATATAAAAAATGTTTTGCTTGTTCGTATGGATTCTTTCCCACAATTTTTAATTCCTTAAAATGGATTTAGATGATAGTTTACGAAAGAGCTTTGAAAGAAATTGAGTCTTCAAATCATAGAGAAATGGAATGTAGTTTTCTGTACACGGTAGGGGATAATATGACAGAAAAAATAATCTTGAATATTGTAATTGATATAAGTTTGGTATGTCGAATCAAAGATTTTGGATCATAAGATAACCATTTGTTAAAGTAATAAAGAGCAAGCCAATGACCCTGCCGATTTGATGCTGTTTCTAAACACCTAAAAGTTAAATATCGATATAAATTTGCTAGACTTTTAATCCTCACGTCTGAAGGAATTTGATAGAGGCTGCAATGTTTTTCTAAAACTTTTAAGGTGCTGACTTCTTGCCTCATAACATTTGCAGAAGCAGAGGATGGAGAAATGCGGTATAGAATCTGGGGTTGGGGTACGACTGTAAATAAATGATGGGCCGCTAATCGTAAGCACAAATCCCAATCTTCAGCGGGTACTAGAGCAGGATCGAAGTCACCAACAGACAGTAAGGTTTGTTTCTTTAAAAGAATATTAGATCCATTTTCAATGAAATTTTGAACTAAAAGATCTTGGTGAATATTGCCTGTTTTACTACAATGACTCCCTGGATAAAGAAATTTTTCATCCTGATCAATATAGTCTGTCCAGCTATAAACCACGGCGGCATCAGGATTATTTTTTAATGCTGCTAACTGGTTTTCTAGCTTGTTTGAGGTCCATAGATCATCTGCATCTAAAAAGGAAATGTATTCACCAGAAGCAATTGCAATTCCCCGATTGCGACTGACAGAAACACCAGCATTTTCATAGGTGAATATTTGAATTCGAGAATCCTTAATTGTTGATAAAACCTCCAGACTTCTATCTGTTGAACCATCATTAATGACAATAATTTCAAAGTCTGAAAATGTCTGAATTAAAACAGATTCGATCGTGGATTTTAAATATTTCTCTCCATTAAAAACTGGCACAATAATTGAGACAGTTGGCATATTATCTTGGCCCTTTAAAAATTACATAGGAGAGAGCATCGGAGGAACATCTAACTTGAGATACCCCCCTAACGTGCTGATATCGAAGAGTGAGTATTTACGTTGCAAGAGTTGCATAGCTGGTTTGGGCGGGAGAACCAACATGATAGCAATGATGAGGAGAATCTTAATGAAGATTCGCGAATGCAGGAGGGATGGATCATATTGAATAACAGTCCATAGAAATTGAGCTGCTATGAGGGCGCGTTGAGGACTTGGAGATCCATTTAAGGCATCAATGATGAGGCATTTGTAGCGATTGCCAATAATATGAGGCTTCAGGGCTTTAACTTCAGGAGAGGCTGTTGTGAGAGCTTTGTGAATGACTTTTAGATATCCCGCCTCCCGTTGTTCTAACTTGGAAGAAATTGAATTTGGTGTTTTGCGATATAAGGTGTGAACGGAGGGAATGACAACAAAGGGATAACGGGCCGCTAATCGAAGCCACATATCCCAATCTTGCCCACAGGATAAGGTTTCATCAAATAAACCAACTTCATCAAATGCTTGTGTGCGAATCAGAGGATTTGAACCATTTTCGATAAAATCAATTAATAAAAGATGGGCAAAAACATTGCCGCTAAAGCGATGGTAACTTCCCCGTCGCAAGAAATGCCCTTGCTCATCAATTCGATTCATCCAGCTATAGGCCACCCCAGCGGTTGGGTCTTCTTCTAAAGCTTTGATTTGAGTTGCTAATTTATCACGAGTCCATAAATCATCCGCATCCAATAGGGCAATATAGGCTCCTGTTGCTGCTTGAATGCCACGATTGCGCGCCTTTTGAGCGCCCCCATTAACTTGGGAAATCACTCGAAGGCGATCGTCTTGAATCGTTGAAAGCACTTCTAAGGTGTCATCTTGAGAGCCATCGTTAATAACAATTACCTCAAAATCCGTAAAGGTTTGACTGAGGACGGATTGAACCGTTTCGGTAATTGTTTTTTCAGCGTTATAAGCTGGAATGATGACAGAAATTAAGGGCATATTTAAGACAGTTTCATTGCTCTTTTTAAGTAAAAGAAAACGCTCATCACACTGGCTTCATGAAAAGCCATTTCACAAGCTGCTGCGAGATCCGTTTCCAGGTGATGGCGATGATTGAGCCAGTGGCGAATCGCTCGGTTTAAGTTGCCTGCAAAAGTCTTTAACAAAATGCCAGGTTGTTGAGTAGAACTGGCCCCAATCATTTTGAGATGGCAGGTTGGTAATCCGCATCCTCGCGCCAGACGCAATAAATACTCCCGTTCAAACCGTTGGGGTGGAATTTGATGGTAGGAGTGCATGGTGGGGTTATACCAGATCTCCCAACCTGCCTTATGCAGATACATGAGGGGTTCATAATCATCCCCTTGCACCAGCAGCCCCGGCAGTTTTCCCCCTAACTTGGGGCGTGGTGGGACGTTCGCTAACCATGCCTGTCGTCGCACGACGAGGGATGCAGCGGGAGGTAAGCGAAGATTCTCGGCATCAAACCGTACTGGGACTTGCCCATGATCTCGAATGGCGAGAAATACCTGGATCTTCTCAAAACCGGGCGGAGGTTCTGTCTCAAACTGCCCATGAATGGGGCCTCCATACGCTCCCGCCTGGGGATATTCTTTG
>JANRKG010000264.1:0-9601 GCA_033763635.1 Leptolyngbyaceae cyanobacterium bins.59 | reverse complement strand
TGAGCCAGCTTGTCCACAAAGAACTCGGCTTTGTCAGTGTATTGAGCCGTTAGCTCGTTGATCTTGTACTTCGCAAGTTCATCTTCCAGTTCATCGAAATGGATCAGGGCCAAAGGGTGTGCCTGGATATGGTTGGCGATGATGAATTCCATTCGGGCCAGCCCAACCCCGTCATTCGGAATGGCAGACAGACTGAAGGCTTCTTCCGGGTTGCCCACGTTCATGAGAACCTGAGTGCGGGTGCGCGGCAGGTTGTCCAACGTCAGTTCGTTAATCTCAAAGGGCAACAATCCTTCGTAAACAACTCCTTCCTCTCCTTCCGCACAGCAGACCGTCACAGCCTGACCTGTTTGCAGTTTAGAGGTCGCGTTGCCACTGCCGACGATCGCCGGAATTCCCATTTCCCGTGCAATGATGGCTGCGTGGCAGGTCCGGCCTCCTGCGTTCGTGACGATCGCACTGGCTTTCTTCATGATCGGTTCCCAGTCTGGGTCGGTGCGGTTCGTTACCAGCACTTCTCCCGCCTGGAACTGGTCAATCTTATGAACGTCCAGAATCACTCGCGCCTTGCCCTGACCAATCATTTCCCCGACAGATCGGCCCTTCACCAGCGCTTTGCTCTTTTCCTTCAGTTGATAGGTGCGGAGGACACTCGCAGACTTCTGGGACTGCACCGTTTCCGGACGAGCTTGCACGATGAATAGTTCTTCCGTCAAGCCATCTTTGGCCCATTCAATATCCATCGGAGTGTAGGAACCCCGCACATTGGAATAGTGTTCTTCAATTTCACAGGCCCATTTTGCCAGCATCAGAATTTCGTCATCGGTTAGGGCAAATTCACGGCGTTGTTCAGGGGGAACGGCAATGTTCTTCGTGAGTTTCGACCCACCCAGGTCATACACCATCTTGATTTCCTTCGAACCCAGCCGTTTGCCGAGAATCGGGCGATACCCTTGTTTCAGTGTCGGTTTAAAGACAAGGTATTCATCCGGGTTGACGGCTCCCTGCACCACGTTTTCACCCAACCCATAGGCTGCCGTAATGAGCGCCGCATCCTTGAAGCCCGTTTCCGTGTCGATCGAGAACATGACCCCAGAGGAGGCCAGGTCAGAGCGCACCATCTTCTGCACCCCAACGGACAGGGCAACTTCAAAGTGATCGAAGCCTTTGATTTGACGGTAGGAAATGGCGCGATCGGTGAAGATCGAGGCAAAGCAACGGTGGCAGGCTTCCAGTAAACCCTGAACTCCATGCACGTTCAGATAGGTTTCCTGCTGTCCGGCAAAGCTAGCATCGGGCAGGTCCTCAGCGGTCGCACTGGAACGAACAGCCACATCCGTTTCGGAGCCATAGCGCTGACAGAGTTCCTGGTAGCCGAGGATAATCGCTTCTTGCAGTTCATCCGGGAAGGGGGTTTGTAGAATCAACGATCGCGCCTGTTTCCCAACGGAGCGTAGTTCTGGCAAATTCTCAACATCCAGATCGGCAAACAGAAGACGAAGCTTTTCTTCTAACCCTGCAATCTCAATAAAGTAGCGATAGGCGTAGGCGGTTGTGGCAAATCCATCGGGCACCCTAATCCCTTTCGGGGTCAGTTGTTGCAACATTTCCCCCAGGGAAGCGTTTTTGCCACCGACCAGCGGAATATCCGTAATGCCAACTTCCCGAAATCGCAATACAAATGCTTTTTCCTTCGGTTGCGATCGTCCCTGTAGTCCTTCTGTTAATTGCACCATGACTCTATCCTTGTTTTTATAAGTGGTTTTAGAGCCTTAAGGAAGCCTTCTTTTCAACACAAACTAGACCCCTCCAGCACTCCAGCAGGGGCACCCAATTTAGATAAGACAAAGTCAACCTCTCCCCAGTTGGGAGAGACTCGAAAAAATTGAGGTCTGGAAATTTAAAGTTGGATCTAGTGCGATCGAATTAAGAAGCGTTTCCTTAAAGAAGAGGAGTCGATCGGGTTCCAGAAGTGGGGATCATTATCTGCAAAGTATTTTGGAGCCTTTACGATCCTCTCGATTTCGGTTATAAGGGAAGACTTTGAGGAACTTGTGAGGATGGGGATCAAGGCAATCTTTCTTCAAGAAACGATAATAATTCGCAATAGGGCACTCTTCCCAGATGACTGAGAGACACACAGATTCGCAAACTTCTTGAATTCCACGTTCCCTGAGCGAAGTCGAAGGGAACTTCCCTAGACCAATCCTGCCCGCAATGCCACTACTGCGGCTTGTACGCGATCGTCCACTGCCAACTTATTCATAATGCCCCGGACGTGGGTTTTGACCGTATTGGGGCTTAAGTAGAGAACCGCCGCAATTTCCGGATTACTGCGCCCCTCCACCATCAGCTTGAGGACTTCCAATTCTCGCTCAGAAAGCTGGGCCAAATTGCTGGCAGAGGTAGAGGGAGGCTTGAGATTGTCGATCACGCGACGGGCGATCTGGGGATCGAGGTAGGTGGCTCCCTCCTGGGCTGCCGTGATGGCTGCCAGCAAGCGATCGACACTGGCTCCCTTAATGCAATAGGCATCGGCCCCCGCTGACAGGGCAGCAATAATTTCGGTTTCTGTCGTGTGGGAGGTGAGCATCACCACCCGCACATCCGGCAAGGATTGCTTAATTTTCTGCGTGGCGGCGATGCCATCCATCCGGGGCAAACCCACATCCATAATGATCAGATCGGGCTTTAATTTCAGGGCCGCTTCGACCCCTAAATACCCATCTTCGGCATGACCGACGATCGTAAACTTAGGGTCTGCTTGAAGGGATTGTTCTAACCCCAACTGCATCATGGGGTCATCTTCAACAATCAGAATCCGCAAAGGAGTCGAGGATGGGGAGGTGTCCATAGAAGTGGGTTAAGCGCCAAAGGGAACCGCTGCAAACCTGACCTTCCCTAACCATCAATTTTTTTAGGGAACGATCGGTTGATGCCCAGTATAGACGAACCGCTGTCTTATAGCAGTATCTAATGCTGTCAGAACAACCCTCTCCCAACCATTGATCTTTTGCCCTCTGCCTTTCATTCCGTAAGTTCCCGCAGATCCATCTCCATCAGCAGAATTGTGGTTTCAGCCCCAATGCGCCCCACTGCGGGTTTCGGTCCCATTTCCATCTCAACTGCATAGGTCCAGGTTCCTGAATTCGGGAAAAACCCACGAACCGTTCCTTCACCCCCCACAAAATGAACTCGTTGATTGGGCTGATATTTTGGCCCCACTGCTAAACCAGTCCCCATTGTTCAACTCCTTCCCAAACAAAATGTACAAATTTTCAGGATTTTTCAAGAAATGTTAATTCAAACAACAATTGATTGAGCGATGTTATGAGCAAGATTGATTAAAAGAACCTTCCCTCAGCAAAAATGTTTCACTCAAAATCTGAGGATTTCCTGAAGAAAGAGAATTTCTTCAAGGAATTAGAAAAATCTATACCGATTGATAGAAATCCTTTATTTCGCGATCGTTGATAAAGATTGCTATTTATTATGATTACTAACAATTCAATAACACTTTAATTTCTAAACACCTATCGCCCTTTCCGGGCTGCTTAATAAGTTGAAAGTAAACCCCAAACTTTCCTTAAGCACTTTTAAGATGGGGAGTAACAGCATGGATATTGGCTTCTGCCGTTGGAATTAACGCCCAACCTGCCTGTCTCAATTTCTGATAGGTACTCCACCCTTTCGATCCACCTGGAATCTTATAATCAGGAACCTGGAGATAGGGAAAAGCAGTATAGGGAAGCCAGGGATCAAACGGTGTTTTCCGAAGATGTAATACTTTTTCTGAATTGCTACCCGTAACACCCAACCAACACATTTGGCCTACCATAGGAAACTCCTCTTTTTTATGGGCCTAATTACTTGATTGCTTGAAGGATTACTTGAAGGTCATTCATTTCTTCAAGTAATGATTTCTATTTAAATAATCCTGGGAATTTCTATTAGTATCCTGGGAAAGAGTTTTTCTGCATGTGTTAGGGATAAAAATAATACTTGGGATAAATATTGGGAAATCTATTAGAAATAAATCTGAAGACCCCTCTCAGGGCATTGACAGGGGGACCAAATGACTTTCAAGATCAAGAACTAGCTTCCAAAAACGCAACGAATGTTTTTTGATCTGCTTCTCGTTCTACAACTCGGTTTTTTAGGAAGTTTTGGGCATTGCATCGGCATGTGTGGCCCTCTGGCAGTTGCCTTTTCCCTGTCCGGGCAGCAATCCCAACGAAGCTGGCAACAACGCTGGCTCTTCCATATCCTCCTCAACCTGGGGCGCATTCTAAGTTATGCCTTAGTAGGGGCAGCGATCGGTGGCCTTGGCTCAGTCCTGATTGCAGGAGGACAACTGGCAGGCGTTGAAAGCCTCCTTCGGCGAAGTTTGGCGATCGTCACGGGCTTGCTTTTGATCTGGATGGGCTTGAGTCAGATTTACCCCAATTTCCTGCCCCAGATGCCGCTGATGCACCCCCTGTTACAGGGGAATCTGCACAATCAACTCAGTCGGGGAATGGTGCAGTTGTCGATGCAGCCCCGCTGGTGGACCCCCGCCCTGCTCGGTCTGACTTGGGGCTTAATTCCCTGTGGATTTCTGTACGCGGCCCAGATTAAAGCAGCAGAGACAGGCAACCTCTGGCAGGGCATCCTGACGATGCTAGCTTTTGGGCTGGGAACCCTTCCATCCCTGCTGGGGGTGGGGGTGTCAGCCTCTTCCTTGAGTGCCGATCGCCGCAGTCAACTTTTTCGGATGGGGGGCTGGGTGACACTGACGATTGGCATCCTTACCCTCCTTCGCAGCGATGACATGACAGACTATACAGGTCACACAGCCCTGGCCTGTCTGATGCTGGCACTCGTCGCCCGCCCCATTAGCCGAGTGTGGCCCCACCCCCTACGATTTCGGCGGGCACTGGGAGTCGGCGCTTTTGTGTTGTCCCTCGCCCACGTCTTCCACATGCTCGACCACGCCCTGTCCTGGGACGTGGAAGCGATCGCCTTCCTCCTTCCCGAACATCAATGGGGACTTTGGACAGGAATTACTGCCCTGCTGCTCCTGACTCCCCTGACCCTGACCAGCACCGATCGCGTCGTGAAATGGTTAGGCGATCGGTGGCGAATTTTGCATCTCCTGGCAATCCCCGCTCTGATTCTGGCTGCAATTCATACCGTCCTGATTGGCTCCCATTACCTGGGTAATTTAGAATGGACTGGGACAGAAAAACTTCGCACCGCTCTCTTGGGTGGAAGCATTTTGCTGGTTCTATTGCTGCGTTGGCGTATTTTTTGGTCTTTTTTACGGTTAGAACGATTTTATGCAACTTCCCGTTCGTAGCGTGTTGATGGGGCTGCTAGCTGTTCCGGTGGTCATTTCTCCACTTCTAGCCCATAACATTCAACGGTCTGGGGAAGTCGCTGCAACCTTTCACATTGAGCCAAACCATCGCCCGATCGCCGGAAAACCTTCCCTGACCTGGCTAGCCCTCACTCGGCGGGGAGGCCGTCTCATCCCCCTGACGGATTGTGACTGTCGGTTAAGCGTTTATGCAGTTCCCCGTGCAGCAACCGCAAAGCCCATTCTCCAGGCTCCCCTCAGGGCCATTAACAGGGAGCGCTATCAGGGTATCCCAGCAGCGGATATTACCTTTCCCAAACCAGGCCGTTATGAAGTAGAACTGGTGGGCAGACATCAATTGGGCACTCCTTTCAGACCGTTTCGCTTCACCTATCTGGTCATAGTTCGCTAAAGAGATCTCCAGAAAAGAGTTTACCTGTGGGTTGCCCTTCGACTTCGCTCAGGGCGCGGGTGCTGGTTGAGCGAAGCCGAAACCAGTGGGTAGGTTGTTTTCCAGAAATCTCCTGAGCCACTCGTACCCGAATTTTTAGTGAAACAGACCCGAATTTTTGCTGAAATTCACAGTATCGACAATCCTCCGAACAACTTGCAATCTATACATAGCAAGGTTTTAGCAAAGATTCAGTGGGGTTGTTATGACGACAGTATTACAAGTAGGCGATCGCACCATTTCATCTGACGACCTGTTTTCGCTGTTGACCCATTATGAATTGCTGCCCCAACTGATTCGGGAAATCATTGTTGATCGGGCGATCGAACCCTTTACCTGTTATCCAGACGAATGTATTGTTGCCCTTCAAGAGTTCTATGGGACCCACAACATTATGACGGAACCTGAGTTGCAAACCTGGCTAGAGCGAAGCCACCTGAATTTAGAGGAATTGCGGTACAAACTGGAACGCAGGGTACGGATTCGCAAATTCCAAGAGGCTACCTGGGGACCGGATGTGAAATCCTACTTCCTCAAACGAAAAGCCAGTCTGGATCAAGTCATTTTCTCGATGATTTCAGTGCCAGAAAAGGAACTTGCAATGAATCTCTACTTTCAACTTCAGAAGGGAGGAAGGGACTTTGCAGAACTGGCGGCCCAATACAATCAGGAAACTTTTGTGTCTCTCAATGGTTTGGTGGGTCCGATCGCCCTGGGGCAACTAGATCCCATTCTCCGGCAACGGCTGAATCTGGGGCGGGTTGGTCAACTCTGGGTTCCTACCCGTGTGAAGCACCAGTTCGTGATTGTTCGGCTAGAAAAGCGAATTGAGGTCCAACTGACGGATACCCTCCGCCAGCAATTGCTTCAGGAACTCTATAAAAGTTGGCTAGAGAAGCAATTAGAGATGGCAAAGCTCCGATCGTTGAGTTCTCAACAATTGGTCGCCGCATAAAAAGCGCTGAAAAAATAAAGAGACGTTCCAGCGAAACGTCTCTTCCTACAAGTAGTTTAAAGAGCAAGTAAGAAACGGATGAAAAAACAGATGAAACGGATGAATCTGCTAAAAATGCAAAATTCTATCCGTTTCATCCGTTTCTATCCGCTGCCAATTTGATCAGGTGGTCTCACTGAAGCGTTTGTAAGCTTTCTCGGAATCGTAAAGATGGCACTCAGTTGCAATCTGATTCATCAACTTCCAGGAAAATACCCGTTCTTGCAAATAGCTGCCCCAGTTCTCCTTTAGAGAAGCATGGGCTAGCCGTAGATTGTAGGAAGGAATCCCGACTGACAGGTGATGGGGGATATGCACATTAATGTCATAGCAGAGAAACTCGACCCACCAGGGATAGCGACAGTGGACGGTCCCCGCCAGTTGAGATTCCACTTCATTCCAGGTCTCAATCGGCTTGAACGGAATCTGGGGGTCAGTGTGGTGAACCACAGTAAAGGTACTCATCCAGAAGTGGTAGAACATCCAGGGAAGGAGCCAGAACTTGACAAAGCCCCAAATTCCAGTTGTCCAGATTAGAGTTGGAAAGAAGACGATCGCAAACGCCACGACAACCGCAATGGAGAATCGCATCTTACTGCGATCGCGCTCGGCAACTCTGTACGGGGTAAAGTGCAAGACAGCCCAGTGGGCGATCGAGCCAAGCCACCAGAAATGACCCCGAATTCCCTGGTAAAAGCCCTTTAAGACAGGATTAGCCTGGTGATAGGCATCTTCCTGCCAGGGTTCCCAGGCGTTATCCAGTCCAAGTTTGTTGGTGTTCAGGTGGTGCTTATCGTGAAGTAAACGCCAGCTATGGAAGGGATAGATTAAGGGAAGCATCATGAGATGCCCAACTAAATCGTTCACCCAACGCCGTTTAGCAAAAGAGCGATGACCGCAATCGTGACCAATTACAAAAGAACCTGTAAGGGCCGTTCCCGTAAAGAGCCACGCAAAGGGCAGGAGAAACCAGGGAGAAAAGGCGATCCATACGTATCCCAGACCAACGGCTGCAATATTGATTACAACAGCAGACCAGGCTTTGAAAGAATTCTTTTGAAAACATTCCTGCGGCAAGGTCTTCAGAACATCTCTCACCTGAAGATTCGGATCAAGCGCAGGAGGTTGGAAACTTGAAGGTTTTTCTGTCGTTACAGTCATGAAGTAGGATTTGTCTCCCAGAAAAATCGGTCACTAGAAAGTCACAAGCCAAGCTCCGCCGATAACCGAAGCCAGCCCATCAAGAATCTTCAAACTTCTTAAGAACGAAATTTAAAAAACCTTAACCTTTATACCATGTTGCAAGGATGGTTCTACCCAGGAAAATACAGCTTTCTGGTAGAAAAACAACGGGCACTTATCAATCGGCGAGGGCTGTTCTCAGGAAATTTCTGGCAAGCTCTCTGCTGGTTTCGGCTGCGCTCAGCATACCCTGAGCGTAGTCGAAGGGCAACCCACGAATAAACTCTTTTCAAAGAATCGCCTTAACGAACTTGAATTTTTGACAGGGTTGCGCCTCGGTAATAATGCCTCACAATCTGCTGGTAACTCATTCCCTGAAGGGCCATGTTATAAGCGCCCCACTGGCTCATCCCCAATCCATGCCCAAATCCCCGTCCTGTGACCTGAAAAGTGCTAGGAGTCGTTTGGGTTCCCTTATTGGAAGCCAAGCTAAATTGGGGAGTGATGGTAAACAAGGTGCTTTTGAGGTCTAAGGCATTTCGCAACGTGCTGCCACTCAGGACACGACTGCCCGCATCTCCAACCACTTTCATCGTCACAATGCGACCACTGACTCCTCGCCGCTGGGGAATGAGGGAAATCACATTTCCGACCCCCGGAATTCGCCGCCTCATCTCCTCAGCGGTGAAGGTCCGAACCCACTCAAAGTTAGGGGTTCCCTGATCAAAGTCGGGAACCCCTTGTAAATAAGGAACGGGTCGAGTCCAAACGTTCTCGGAATTCTCTGTTGCGCCACCGGACGAAGAATGGAATACGGCTTCAATAATCTTGCCCTGGTGCGTCAAAACCTGTCCGGTCGTTGCTGCCACTGCCGACTGAGTACCAACCGACTCTTTTTCGACCCCTTTATAGACCTGCCAGGTGGTGGTTGTTCCCACATCAAAGGGATTCCGCAGCGATCGCTGCCGTTGATACAGGGCATAGGAACGAGCCGCAACCGCCTGGGCTTTCAAGGCTTCCTGGGGCCAGTTGCCATTCATTTCACCCCCCAGCACACTGGAGAGATACTGTTCCAGGTCTACATAGTTTACGGCAGTCATCCCTTTGCGATCGGCCATCAGAAGAACCCGACCTCGATACCAACGATCGCCGATCCAGACTAATCCCCCGGCCTGGGGTTCTACCCACAGTTGTTGTCCTCGCCAGCGATTTAACAACGTGACACTTCCAGCCTTGCCCTGAGCATCCACAGCCGAGGAGGGGGGCAATTGCCCTAAGACTCGACCCGCCCGATCGCGAACCACAGCGGGTGTGCTGCTCCCCACTTCAACCTTCGGGGTTTCCTGGGTGATGGCTACACGCAACTCAACTTGGGCACGGGCCGGAGTCACCATCGCCAACCATATCAAGGCAGCAACCCACCAGGGACGGCCCTTCAACAGGAACCATTGCTGCACAGGAAGCCGCAGGGTGGTGGATAGTTGACTGGACATCATGAACTCATTGCCTCCCTATGGAATCAGTGTGGGGGTAAATCGGGGATCAAGGAACAAACTTATCTCCCAAAGGTTACTGATATTGCCCCAACTGTCAAGCCCAAACGTTAGCAGTCAAGGGGCAAAAGGTAAGCCGTGAG
>JANRKG010000263.1:0-4716 GCA_033763635.1 Leptolyngbyaceae cyanobacterium bins.59 | reverse complement strand
TCCTGCGATCGGTACAGGCCAGTTTGCTCTAGAAGTTGCTTACCTCATTCCCGAAATTCGTAATTTTCTCACTCCCTATTTACCAGAGACTTCTATAAGAGATCTTAGAGGGTTAATTCGTCATACACTAGCCAATTCAATCTATGGCATTGATCTAGATAAAGAAGCACTGAAAATCGCTAAATTCAGTCTTTTATTTGCCCTACCACTTAATCAAGCTGAGTTAGAAGAAGACTTGTATTACTCTCTGGAGAAAAACCTTTATTGGGGAAATTCACTGCTAGAAAAAACTGAAAGTTGGCCGTGCCAATTTGACATTATTCTGACAAATCCTCCTTATGTCCCAATTACCCAAATTCCTTGGAACGATCGCAGGCAGTATGAAAAGATCTTTCGATTTGCAACGGGTAGATTTAATCTGTTTTATCTATTTCTAGAAAAGTCTGAAAGCCTTACCCATGACAATAGTATCTGTGGCTTTTTAGTACCCGATCGCTTGTTTCTCAATACTCAATGTAAGTTATTGCAAAATTGGTTGTTACAGGAAAAAGAAGTTCTCACAATTATTCCTTTCAAAACTTCTATTTTTATTGGGGCGATTGTGGATTCTCTTGTGTTATTCATCCGAAGCAGAAAAGCAAACTCAAATACCCAGATTCAGGTATTTGAAAATACTAGAATAACCTCTTTGAAAATTCACCAATCGGCGGAGGCACATACAATTTTGTTGAAGATCCAAAGGTATTCTATTGCCCTGGAAAGGATTGCAACAATCAAGGATGGATTGATTCAGGGAAAAGTTGCGGATCAGTTATTTCTAAAGCAGCCCATTGATGAATGTTCTAAAAAGCTTTTATTTGGTCGAGATATCGATCGCTACCAGATTCACTTTAACCAGAATTGGGTGAACTACCGACCTGAAGAAATGATGCGTCTGGAGAAACAACGGCGGGGCGAAGGGGTCCGGCCTGGTCTCTGGCTACGGGATGCCTCCATCTTCGATCGTTGCAAAATTCTAACTCGCCAGACTGCCGATGAAATTATTGCAGCTTATGACTCGGAGGGTTACTACTATGCCAACACTCTGCATGGGACTACGATTACCGATTCCCGTTACACCCCTTTGTATGTACTGGCAGTTCTCAACAGTTCCCTGCTGACCTGGTATTACCGCATGACGACAGCAGAAATGGACAAAGCTTTTGCTCAGGTCAAGATTAAGGTGTTGAAGCAGATCCCGATCCTACAGATTGATTATGCAGAGCAGCAGGTAATTGAGAATTTAGTGACCCAAATTGATGAGCAAAAGAGGGCAGGACAACCGATCGAGTCTTATCAAGAGGAGATCGATCGGCTGATTTATCAAGGGTACGAGTTAACAGAGGAGGAAATTTTGCTGGTAGAAACAATGAAGTTTAGAAAAAGTAAAACAGTGTATAGATAATTGCTTTGATCCAGGTGCAATTTATACTTTAAAGTCTCCTCGATCCTTAGCTAATTCTATGAGAGTTTGCGTGTAAGGGCGATTAGATATATTGATGAATCCAAGACTGAAATTTGCCATTTGCCCTTTAAACTCATCAAAATCTTCCCCAGTAAGTAAAGGCAAAGGATTGAGGACTTTCCCTTCTCCAAATGCATTGAACTCTGTACCTGGATTTTCTTCAACTTCAGCTATAAGAAACCAAGACCAAAGCACATATTTTTTAGGGTTTTTACCATACCCTACGATTAAAAATACAACATCATTGATTGCATTACGAATTGCTGATTTAGCCGTAGTGACACACGAAAGTTCAAAACTTGATGTATCTGATGTCAATCAATTCTCAACATCTACTTTACATCGATTAGGGAAGTAACCAAGGTTGTCATAGCTATGGTATTGAAGCCAAAAACGCATCAGGTTCTCCGATTGAGTGTTTTGATCGTACTTTTTAGCTAGATGTCCATGTAGGCAGTCTTACAGCTTAAGCCTGAAACCGTGCAGCGGCAGGTAATTACAAACTCAGCACAAGCCGCCTTCAGTCTCCGCAGCGTTTGAATTGATATGCTGTCTTCCAAGACGAAGAGGATAAATATGGACGATAGAATGCAGGATAACCAGTTCGGGAGGGAGATATGGTTCAAACGACAGAATATCTTTATGTTGTGCGAGATGATGAGATTTTACACGGAGAACCGATTATCCGAGGAACCCGCACACCTGTCAGAGCAATTGTCGAAACCTGGCGCATGGGTGTTGCACCTGAAGAAATTCCCAAAGGGATGCCTCATCTGACACTAGGACAGGTCTTTGGAGCACTAACGTATTACAGTGACCATCAAGAGGAAATTAATCATTACATTGAGCGAAACCGCATTCCTGACGAATTAATTGATCCATTGGTTAGAGATCTGTGAGTAGTATATTTATCTGCTTGTACTTAGATGAAGATGTCAATGTTTTGGTAGCTGACTTACTTCGGGCAAGAGGCTTTGATGTCATCACTGCCCGTGACGCAGGACAGCTTCATGCAACTGATGAAGAACAACTTGCTTATGCTGTAAGTCAAGCAAGAACTCTGACTACTCATAACAGAACTGACTTTGAGGAACTTGTCCAGAATTACTTTAATTTAGGACAGACACATTACGGTGTGATCTTTGCTGTTCGTCGCCCTCCTCAAGAGATTGCACAACGATTGCTTGCTATTCTCAATCACATCACTGCGGATGAGATGCAAAACCAGGTTCGGTACATTTAGGGACAGATTTCCTTGGGGAAGTTGTTTTCTGGAAATCTCCTTCAGTCCTTAGAAGTGAGTCTAGCTATAGAAAAAATACTTTAAATAAATAGAAGGGCACGACGATCGCCGTGCCCTTCTATCCCATCGGGGCAGATGCCCCAGAGTTAGCTAATTAACCCAAAACAGCCTTGGCTTTGGCCACCACATTCTCAACCGTGTAGCCAAACTTCTCAAGGCAAACATTACCGGGAGCGGAAGCCCCGAAGGTATCGATACTAACCGTATCGCCTTCGGAACCTACATAACGACACCAGCCGAAGCTAGAACCTGCTTCCACTGCCAGCCGCTTCTTGACAGCCTTCGGTAGAACAGACTCTTTATACTCAGTGCTTTGCTCGTCAAATAGTTCCCAGCAGGGCATCGAAACAACTCGAACTTTCTTACCTTCGGCCTTCAGTTGTTCTGCTGCTTTTACGCAAAGAGATACTTCGCTTCCAGTCCCGATCAGAATCAGGTCAGGAGTCCCTTCGCTATCGGACAGGACGTAAGCGCCTTTCTCAACGGCATCGATCGAAGATCCATTCAACTGGGGTAAAGCTTGACGGGAGTAGGCCATCAGCGTAGGCCGCTTCCGGTTCGCAATCGCCACTTTGTAAGCACCAGAGGTTTCGTTCCCATCTGCCGGACGAATCACGAGCAGGTTGGGGATGACCCGCAGAGACGCAATGGTTTCAACAGGTTGGTGGGTCGGACCATCTTCACCCAGGGCCACCGAGTCGTGGGTCATGACGTAAATCACCCCAGCTTCAGACAGAGCCGACAGCCGAATCGCTGCCCGCATGTAGTCTGCAAAGACCAGGAAGGTCGCGCAGTAGGGAATGAGACCGGAATTGTGTAGCGCAATCCCATTACAGATCGCACCCATCCCATGTTCCCGTACCCCAAACCGGATGTTTCGGTTCTGGTACTGGCCCTTTTGGAAATCACCAAAACCCTTCAGCAGAGTGAGGTTGGAGTGGGTCAGGTCAGCAGAACCCCCAATCAACTCAGGCAGAACGGGAGCCAGTGCATTCAAAGTCTTCTCGGAGGTTTGGCGAGTTGCCAGAGCCTTATCTTCGGGCGTGTAAACGGGCAGTGCCTTTTCCCAGCCTTCGGGAAGCTTGCCGCTGATCAGACGCTCGAATTCAGCCGCTTCCTCGGCATACTTGGACTTGTAGGTTTCCCAAACTTTGTTCCATTCAGCTTCGTAGTTCGCACCGCGCTCAATCGCCTTCCGGAATTGGCTCAGGGCATCTTCGGGAATTACGAAGGGTTCATGATCCCAACCCAGGTTTTGCCGAGTTGCGGTGACTTCATCGCCACCCAAGGCAGCCCCGTGAACGCCAGCGGTATCTGCCTTATTGGGAGAACCATACCCGATCGTCGTTCTCACCTTAATTAAGGAAGGCTTGTCTGTAACTGCCTTTGCTGCTTCGATCGCCTTCGCGATGGCATCCAGGTCTTTGTTTCCATCAGAAACGACTTGAACATGCCAGCCGTAAGCTTCGAACCGCTTGCCCACATCTTCGGTGAAGGAAACATCCGTCGAACCGTCAATGGAAATGTGGTTGTCATCGTACAGAGCAATCAACTTACCCAGACCCAGGTGACCTGCCAGGGAGCAAGCTTCCCCAGACACCCCTTCCATGTTGCAGCCATCGCCCAGGATGACGTAGGTATAGTGATCTACCAGGGTTGCATTGGGCTTATTGAACTTCGCAGCGAGGTGAGCTTCTGCCATCGCCAGACCGACCCCGTTACAGATCCCCTGTCCCAGAGGCCCGGTTGTCACTTCGACCCCTGCGGTTTCAAAGTTCTCAGGGTGTCCCGGTGTGGAAGAACCCCACTGGCGGAACTGCTTAATGTCATCGATCGTGACGCTATCGTAACCTGTCAGGTACAGCATGGCGTATTGCAGCATGCAGCCGTGACCTGCGGACAGCACAAA
>JANRKG010000262.1:0-9654 GCA_033763635.1 Leptolyngbyaceae cyanobacterium bins.59 | reverse complement strand
CAGATACTTCCGCCCTCGTAGCAAGCGTCCCTTCTACCCCAAAACCTGCTGAGCCAGCTTCAAAATTCGATCAAAACAGTTTTGAGCCAGCCTCTAGCCAGCCGATTGACTATCAGATCAAAGATTCTATTCCAGTTTGGGGAGGTGATTTTAAGGGGGCCAATCCCATGAAGAGGGATTCAGCATCTCGATCTTCGCGACGAGCAATTATTATTTCAGGAGGAGAAAATCTTTATGATCGACCCCTCGGAAGTCAACCCATAGACCGATTAAAGAACTTTGCTTCCAGTCAATCACTCTCTGGAGCGGAGTCCCAGGAGCCAATCGCCCCAGAGGACAGCTTAACAAATCCTGATAGCCGCCCAGCAATCCCCCAGGCGCAGGAATCCTCTCCACCCTCTGTAAAACTCAATTTAGATTTACCCTCCAAATTCCAGGTCTCTGGGGAAACAAAGCATGGATCACCAGAGTCTTCTTTTACGCAACACCCAGGCCCAGTGGAAACACCAGGCTAACAGCTTAAACCGCTCGATCGTATGTTGAGCCTTCTGCCCTTTGCCTTCTACCTTCCGCTATCTAGGGTTGACAGAAAAGCTGAAATCAGTACCATTGCGATTTGATTGCGATGGTTATCATGTGCCCCTTTATGTCTGAATCTCCCGTATCTTCTGTTAAAAAACACTCTGCCCTCGCACCCAATCCTGGATGGCGGAAAAAAGCTTATGGGCTAGCGGCTGTGTTCATGATGGGAGGGCTAATCACTCCCAACGTGCAAGCTCAATCAACCCGCGCTACCGTCGGGGCTTACTGCCAACAGCTACAAGAGACGATCGATCAGAAAGAATCGCTCCGTCTTGCTGGATTAAATGGAAATGCAGCGGCTCAACAGAAGTACCAAACCTTAATTCAGCAACATGGGGAAGCACTCCGAGTCTGCCGCAGTCGGACCTGGCCCCAAAATCAGGCTTTATGGATACGCTTATACCCCTGCGACTTGAAACCAGGTGTATTAGACAATGTGATGGATCGTATTGTGAACCGGGGTTATAACCAGGTTTACGTGGAAGTGTTTTATAACGGTCAGGTGTTGCTGCCCAAGTCTGCCAATCCGACTCCCTGGCCTTCAGTCGTTCGGACACCGGGAACGGAGAAACTAGATTTATTTGCAGAAGCTCTGAAAAAGGGTCGAGAAAGGGGGCTGAAAGTTTATGCCTGGATGTTCACCCTGAATTTTGGCTACACCTACGCCCAGCGATCGGATCGCCAACAAGCCTTAGCTCGGAACGGGAAAGGACAGTTTACGTTGTCAATTACGGATGAGGCAGGGTTGAAGCCAACCCTGACGGAGCTAACGTCAGAAGAGGCGTTCATTGATCCGTATCACCCCCAGGCGCGGGCAGATTACTATCAGATGGTCCAAAGCATTTTGCAACGTCGCCCGGATGGAGTTTTGTTCGATTACGTGCGCTATCCGAAAGGGTCGGGAACCTCGTCGATCGCCAGCCATGTCTATGACCTATGGATTTACAGCATTGCTTCCCAACAAGCCCTCTTTAATCGTGCCTTGAACAATAAAGGCGTGGAATTGATTCGACGGTATCTCACCAGGGGGTACATTACAACAGGGGATGTGGTAGCAGTGGATAAGCAATTTCCGGGGGAAGGGGAACCCCTCTGGGAAGGTCGCACGCCCACAGGGTCCAGACTTCCTTCCGCTTCCCAGCGTCAACCCATGCTTCAGCAGGAATTGTGGTTCCTTTCGGCGGCCCATGCAGTTCAGGGAGTCCTGGACTTCTTGACGATCGCCGCCTCTCTAGTGCGGCAACAGGGGCTACCCGCTGGAGCCGTCTTTTTTCCGGAAGGAAACCAGGCGATCGGGCAGGGATTTGATTCACGACTGCAAGCCTGGGATCGCTTTCCAACTTGGATGGAATGGCACCCCATGTCCTATGGAATTTGTGGCAACACCAGTTGTATTGCGAGCCAGGTGCAGCGAGTTCTGGGTCTGGCGGGACGGGGGGTGCAAATTAAACCTGTGCTGGCGGGAGTCTGGGGAGAGTCCATCAGTAATCGCCCTGCCCTGGAAGCCCAGATGGAAGCCGTCCGGCGGGTTGCTCCCCAAGTGAATTCCATCAGCCACTTTGCCTACTCCTGGCAAGAACCCCAATCCGATCGCGATCGAAAATTCTGTAAGTTATAAACCCGGAGGCGATAGAAGAGACTGCTCACACGGTACAACTGCAACCCGTTGATAAATCGGCACTGTAATTTGAAATTCAGTGCCTTTGCTGGGGGAGGATTGACAGTCTAAGGTTCCCTGGTGTTTTTCAAACACGATCTGATAGCTAATGGCAAGGCCCAACCCGGTTCCCTTGCCAACAGGTTTTGTGGTGAAGAAAGGATCAAAGAGGCGACTGCGAACGTCTTCAGACATACCAGGACCGTTATCCACAATGGAAACCCTGACCTGATCCGGCCCCACCATTTGAGTGCGAATGGTGATCATAGGTCGGGGGCGATTCACACTTGATAAATGTTTTGATAAGTTGCTCGATGAATCGTATGTCTCCTCCAGGGCATCGATCGCATTCACGAGGATATTCATGAAAACTTGGTTCAACTGTCCGGCATAGCATTCTACGGGAGGGATTTTGCCATAGTCTCGCTCAATTTGAATTCCTGGCCATTCAGCACGAGGTTTTAGCCGACTTTGCAAAATCAACAGGGTACTATCAATTCCCTCATGCAAATCCACCTGTTTCATGTCCGATTCATCCAACCGGGAGAAGTTTCGGAGGGACAGCACAATTTGTCGAATGCGATCAGCCCCCACCTTCATCGAAGCCAACATCTTCGGGAAGTCTTCAAGGATGTATCCTAGTTCGATCGCCCGGATCTTGGATTGAAGGGGTTTAGTAGGCTGGGGATACTGTTCCTGGTAAAGCTGAACCAGATCCATCAGATCCTGGGCGTAGTCGCTGGCATGGGTGAGATTGCCATAGATGAAATTGACCGGATTATTAATTTCATGGGCAACCCCTGCAACTAACTGCCCTAAAGAGGACATTTTTTCCGTCTGAATCAGTTGGGTTTGGGTTTTTTGAAGCTCTTGAAGGGTTTTCTTTAACTCGGCTTCTGCTTGCTTGCGATCGGTAATATCGCCTTCCAGTTGTTCTGCCATGCGATCGAAGGCAACCGAAATTTGGGCGATTTCATCCGATCCTGCCAACTGGGTACGGGCGGTTAAATTTCCCTTTGCCAGTTGATTGCTAGCAACGACTAAACGATTCGCACGACGAGTGACTGTTTTCTCAAAAAATAACCAGACCAGCACACAGAGGAGTGCAATCATGCCCGTGATTTCCAAGGAGCGCAAGAGAGCATCCCGATAAGCTTGTTGTTCGCGCCGGGACAAGTTATAGACCAGCACCATCAAGCCCACTTTTGAAGAACGGATTTCGCCCTGAGTGGTTAGCAGAACTGGGTAAATTGCTTTCAAATGATGATTGTGTTTTAGATAGAAAATCTGACCGGATCGACTCTGACGAACCGCATCCAGTTGGGAGAGGTCTGGCAGGGTGAGGAGATTGGGGGTGACAAGTTGATTTCGCAATTCATAACGGGTTGCGAGCAGAATGCGATTTTGTTCATCGCAAAGAAACGCTAATTCTAAATCGGGATCGCCTCCCATCTGGCTGATGACTAAGTTTGCCCCTTCCTGGCTTCCTTCACGGGTCGGAGTTGTGCGAAACATATACTCCAAAACCGCAGAGGTTTGTCCCCCTGTGAATCTGGCCTGTCGCTCTACCTCTTCCTCCATCCGTTGATGGGCAACGGACACCTGTTGATGGAAAGATAACAAACCCGCCAGCCCCCCCATCAAGAGTAGAATCAGGGGAACTGAAAATTTCAAGGGAACCGGGAAAGTGCGAAGAAAAGTATGCATGGGAATGGGAAAAGACAATCAGTTACTACTTCAGAGACTGAACCACTTGATCAGTTAGCAAAGGGGTCGGATCGATCGCCCGCTTTAAAAGTTGTTTTTCAACCATGACGCGGGAAAGCCGCTTCGCCCCTTCAATCAAAGTTGGGTCTTTTTGACTCAGTAATTGCTGATTTTCTAAAAGGGTTGGAATTTTCAGGAGTTTGAGGGAGTCTAAGAACTGTTTAGGAGTGACACCTTGACGGGGAGCCATCCGGAGAGATGCATCTTCAGGGTTTTGGGCCAGGTAGTCGAGAGCTTTGAACCATCCTTCTACAAGGGCTTTCATTGTCGCATGACGGCGTTCTAACAACTCCTGACGAACAACCAGGACATCCACCACTTCCCCTGGAATTTGACGACTATCAAATAAAAGGTTGGCTCCCCCCGCGATCAGGTTCGATCGCGTTGGATCAAAGGTCACGATCGCATCTACCCGACCCTGCTTAAAGGCTAACTCGTGTTCTGAGGCTCCCAGAGAGACAATTCGAATTTCTTGAGGGGAAAGTTTTGTTTGATCCAGCGCTCGGCTCAAGACGTAGGCTCCGAGCGCACTAGATTCAACTCCCACCCGTTTTCCCTTCAAATCCTGAAGGGTTTTCAGATCGGGTTTGCCCAAAATTACATCGGCTCCATTAGAGATATCTGTTACCAGCAAAATTCGGATATTTGGCTCGGTTTCAGCCAAAGCAAGGGTCTCGTCCAGGGTAAGGGCAGCCACTTCCAGTTCTCCATTCCGAAAAGCGCGGGTCACTTCTGTCGCAGACGGGTAACTCACTAATTGGATGGACGGATCTTTGTAATACCCCAGATCCCTAGCTAAGTAGAGGCTCTCAAAACCAGGCCAGACATTTGAACCAACTCGCAGGGGGACGGGAGGTTCCTGGGCACACCCGATCAAAACAGCGAGCAGGCAGGTCAGGAGTCCCAGTAGGGTGAATGGGGAGCGACGTTGCATAAAGCAGTAAGGGAGAAAAAAGCAGGTGAAAGCAGAAGATTTACTTTCATCCTTCAATCTAAAGACTGAAAGTAAAAAATCAGGGAAGGCAAAAGTGGGACGGGTTTCATCATCTCCGGTCTTCTGTTTGACAATTGTGCGGTTGCTTACAGGACAGAGGCGATCGGACCCCTGGACAAAAAAAACGGGGATCTCTTGCGGAGTCCCCGTTCGGCTGTTCATTTCGTCATTGATTCGTCAATTGATTGTGAATCGATTGATTGTGAATCGATCGGGCGATCGACCCTATTCCGTCAAAACAAAGTTCACCAGTTTACCCGGAACCACGATTACTTTTTTGATCTCCCGACCCGAAATAAACCGCTGGGCAATCTCTGATTCTTTGGCGTAGCGTTCCAGTTCCTCCTTCGTTGCCTGGGCAGGAACCTGAATATTCCCCCGCGTTTTACCCATGATCTGAATAACCAGAGTAATTTCATCCGCAACAAGGGCTTTGGGATCAGCAATAGGCCAGGACTGCTGGTGAATGGAGCCAGTGCCTCCTAGCAGATGCCAGAGTTCTTCGGCCAGGTGGGGGGCAAAGGGAGCCAGCAACAACAGCAAGGTTTGCATCCCTTCGGTATAAACCGCTGAATCCTTACAGGCGCTATCCGCCAGGGCATTACTGAGTTTCATCATCTCAGACACCGCTGTATTGAACTGATACTCACCCTCTAAGTCTTCCGTCACTGCCTGAATTGCTGTATGAATTGCCCGCCGCAACTCCTTCTCTGGTTTACTCAACTGGCTGACATCCACCTTTCCTGTCTTAGCCGATCGCCTGGCACTAAACTCTGTCACCAAGCGCCATACCCGATTCAAGAACCGGGACTGACCTTCCACATCCGCATCATCCCACTCCAGGTCTTTTTCCGGAGGAGCCTTAAACAGGATAAACATCCGGGCGGTATCGGCTCCATAGCGATCGATCACTTCCTGGGGAGCCACCCCGTTGTACTTCGACTTGGACATGGTTTGGAAGGAAACCTCCAGCGGTTCCCCCGTCTCCGGATCTTTGGGATCAGCGGGATTAACCAGGGCCGACGGAATAAATCGAGCCGCACCGCTCTTGTGGGGATTGGTGTAGGTCAAGCCTTGCACCATCCCCTGAGTCAGAAGTCGCTGGAAGGGTTCATCGAAGTTTAGTAACCCACGATCGCGCAACACTTTCGTAAAAAATCGCGAGTAGAGCAGGTGCAAAATCGCATGTTCAATCCCGCCCACATATTGATCAACGGGCATCCAACCATTCACTTTTGCCGGATTAAAAATTTCCTGTTCGTTTTGGGCATCGGTAAACCGCAGGAAATACCAGGAGGAATCGATGAAGGTGTCCATCGTGTCCGTCTCCCGCTTCGCCGCCCCTCCACAGGTGGGACAGGAGACATTCACCCAGGCATCCAGTTTTGATAGGGGAGAAGGGCCACGCCCAGAGAAGTCCACTTCTTCAGGGAGAACCACCGGAAGATCGGAAGCCGGAACGGGAACCACGCCACAGGTTGGGCAGTGGATGACAGGAATGGGCACCCCCCAGTAACGCTGGCGGGAGATGAGCCAATCCCGCAACCGATATTGGATTCGCGCTTTGCCAAAGCCTTTCTGTTCTGCGTAATGGATGACAGCATTTTTCCCTTCAATGGAAGGCGTACTATTAAATTCCCCGGAGTTCACCATGATCCCCGGTTCAACATAGGCTTCCGTCAGCGGTTCCCCAGTTGCCCCTTCCGCTGAAGCAATCACTTGTTGAATGGGCAGACCGTTTTGTTGGGCAAAGACAAAATCTCGCGTGTCGTGGGCGGGAACCCCCATCACTGCCCCGGTTCCGTATTCGTACAGCACATAGTCGGCAATCCAGATGGGTACTTCCTGCCCCGTAAACGGATTGATGACCTTTCCCCCTGTCGGAATCCCGCGCTTGGGTTTGTCCTCCGCAGTCCGCTCCAGTTCGCTCTGATTCGTGATTTCCTGCACAAAAGCTGTGACCGTTTCCCGGCGATCGGGTGTTGTCACGCGCTCCGTCAAAGGATGCTCCGGTGCAAGCACCACATACGTTACCCCATACACCGTATCTGGGCGGGTGGTGAACACCGCGACCTTCTCATCCATCCCAACGACCGGAAACTCCAGGTAAGCCCCCACCGACTTCCCAATCCAATTGGCTTGCATCGCCTTCACGCGATCGGGCCATCCCGTTAACTTATCCAGATCCGTCAACAGTTGCTCGGCATAGTCCGTGATCTTGAGGAACCACTGGCGCAACAACTTACGCTCGACCTTGGCTCCCGATCGCCATGCCCGTCCTTCACTGTCCACCTGTTCGTTTGCCAACACCGTTTGATCGATCGGGTCCCAGTTCACAGCCGCTTCTTTCTGGTAAGCCAATCCGGCGTTAAAAAACTCCAAAAAAATCCACTGGGTCCAGCGGTAATAGTCGGGGGAGCAGGTTGCCACTTCCCGCCGCCAATCGTAGGAGAGGCCCAGACGTTTCAGTTCCGATCGCATCTGGGCAATGTTTTGATAGGTCCATTTTGCGGGATGGGTGCCTTGCTTAATCGCCGCATTTTCGGCAGGCAGACCAAAGGCATCCCAGCCCATTGGATGCAATACCCGAAAGCCCTGCATCCGGCGCACACGGGTAATCACGTCCGTAATTGTATAGTTGCGAACGTGTCCCATGTGCAAGTTGCCGGAGGGATAGGGAAACATGGACAGGGCATAGAATTTGGGGCGGTCTCCCTGATCTGCGGTTTCATCTAAACCCTGGTCTGCCCAGGCTTGTTGCCATTTCTGTTCGATCGCGGCTGGGGTATAACGAGACTCCACCAAAATGCTCCTGCTTGGTCCAAACAATAGGTTTGCTATCCCATGATACTGGTAAACTTTCGCCCATCGCCCCTGATTCAAGCGGCGGCCTATGCTTCAATGACGACCCGCAAATTCCCCCGCTTTTTCGCCACCCGACAGGATGTGGTGGTACTGGCAGGTTCACCGGGAGCCACAGGTTCCCGCATAAATTCCAGATCCACCAGGGTTGTACCCACCTTCAGATTTTGGACGGACAGTTGATTGATAATGGGGGGCAAAGCAGGATCAATAATTCGCAGATGATTACCGGGAGCATCTGGCACCAGGTTAATCATCATCTGGAGCAGTTGGAAAATGCTACCCGTCGCCCACGCCTGGGGAGAACAGGCGACAGGGTACTGCACAGGACCATTACCATCTACCCGATCGAACCCACAAAATAATTCGGGAGGTCGCTGATAGGGTTGGTGCAGGGTCATGTCGATCAATCCCTGAGCGACTTCTAACGCCTGGTCGATTAGTCCGAGAGAGCGCAATCCCATTGTAATCAGCGCATTATCGTGGGGCCAGACGGACCCAATATGGTAGCCCATTGGATTGTAGGCAGGAGACAGGCTACTCAAAGTCCGAATGCCCCAGCCGTTGAACATATCAGGAGCCTGAAGCCGTTCCGCCACGCTATAAGCTTTTTCGGGTAGAAAAATCCCCAGGTTCAGGCAATGCCCCGGATTGGAGGTGATGCTATCGACTGGCCGACCCTCGCCATCCAGAGCCAGGGCACAGTAATCCTGGTCCTCCATCCAGAAATCTTTGTTGAAGCGCATCTTCAAATCCCGCGCCTCTTCTTGCCAGCGATCGGCGAGATCAATCCGCTTTTTCATCCGGGCGATCTCACTGAGGCGAACCTTGGCAGCGAAGACATAGGCTTGCACTTCGCAGAGGGCGATCGGGCCCTGAGCCTGTTGCCCTTTGCGATTCACAATACAATCTCCCGAATCCTTCCAACCCTGATTCGCCAACCCTCGCGAAGAACGACGATTGTAAGCGAGATACCCCATTTCTCGACAACAGGTATCAATCCAATCCATCGCGGCCAGGGCGTTCGGCCACAGCCGTTCCAGCGTTTCAGTATCATGGGTCCAAGCAAAATACTCGGCATAGAGCATTATCCAGAGGGGAGTTGCATCGATCGTTCCATAGTAGGGAGTGTGGGGAATTTCGTGACAGCGGGCCATTTCCCCCATCCGTAGTTCATGGAGAATCTTACCTGGTTCTTCTTCGCGCCAATCGTCGTAGGTCTTGCCCTGGTAATGAGCCAAAATGGTCAGGGTTTCACGGGCGATCGTTGGGTCCAGAATCAGGATTTGGGACGCGGCAATAATCGAGTCTCGACCAAACAGGGTGGAAAACCAGGGCACACCAGCGGAGAGGGCCATCCTTTTGCCAAAGGTTTGCCGCAACAAATACACATCCTGTTCGGCCCTGCGAATCACCTGGTTAAAAATTTCACTGTCGGTGCGAATGCGGGTAACCTGTTGGGACCAGGTTTGTTCCTCCAATACTTCGGCTGCTTTAGCCTGTCCTAAAGTAATCGGGGCATGGACGGTAGAGGTGGGCCGACCATTCGTGAACATCTGTAATCGGTAGCCCAACCGCTGAATTTCATGGGATTCCAGATGGAGATGCCAAACTGCCGTATTGCCTTTCAAAATATCAGGCTGGCGATGAACGAACTGGAATCGGGACTCCATAATCACCCCATCTAGCCCCTGATAGGCCAAAATCAATTCCTGTGATTCGCTCGGTTCGCTGACTGGCTCTGCGTCTGAATTGGATAGGGCAGAAGCCTTCGGGACATGGCGAAGTCGCT
>JANRKG010000261.1:0-2566 GCA_033763635.1 Leptolyngbyaceae cyanobacterium bins.59 | reverse complement strand
CGAACAATGGCTGAAGCGCGGTAAGGGATTTACCCTGGACGATCGCCAGCAGATCTATGCGAAGCAACAGGAGATTATTCGCCGGATCATCCCCCAGCATCGCAAGATGCAGGAAGCGGGGCAACTGGAAATCACGACTTCTCCCTATACCCATCCCATCCTGCCCCTGTTGGCCGATACGGATGCCGGACGGGTAGCAGTGCCGAACATGGCCCTTCCCGAACAGCGATTTCAGTGGGCGGAGGATATTCCTCGTCATTTACGAAAAGCCAGGGATCTCTATCAGGACCGCTTTGGTACGGCTCCCCGTGGCCTGTGGCCCTCGGAACAGTCCGTGAGTCCTGCGATTCTTCCCCATGTTGCTGAAGCAGGGTTTCAATGGCTGTGTTCCGACGAAGCCATTTTGGGATGGACGATCCACCATTTCTTTCATCGAGATGGATTGGGAAATGTGTATGAGCCAGAGTTGCTGTACCGTCCCTACCGTCTGAAAACCCCTGCTGGAGACTTGGCGATCGTTTTTCGGGATCACCGTCTGTCAGACCTGATTGGGTTTACCTACGGAGCGATGGAACCCCGACGGGCCACCAGTGATCTGGTCGGACACCTGGAATCCATCGCTCGTACCTTGCGCCAACGACAACCCGAAGGGGATCAGGCGTTGCAACACCCCTGGCTGGTGACGATCGCCCTGGATGGGGAGAATTGTTGGGAGTTTTATCCCCAAGATGGTAAACCGTTCCTGGAAACTCTGTACCAGACCCTCAGTGATACACCTGGGTTACAACTGGTAACGGTTTCTGAATTTCTCGATCGCTTCCCCCCCACAGAAACCTTACCGTCGGATCATCTCCATAGCGGTTCCTGGGTCGATGGGAACTTCACGACCTGGATTGGCGATCGGGCAAAAAATCGCGCCTGGGATCTGCTCACCGATGCTCGGCGAGTGCTGGCAAACCACCCGGAAGCGACAGAAGAAAGCCGTCCTGATGTGTGGGAAGCCCTGTACGCTGCCGAAGGGTCCGACTGGTTCTGGTGGTTTGGAGAAGGTCACACTTCAAATCACGATGCCATTTTTGACCAACTCTTTCGGGAACATTTAATTGCCATTTACGAAGCCCTGCAAGAACCAGTGCCCTCTGAGCTATACAGCCCTGTAGAATTTCATAGCGCTCCTGGGGATCACATGCCCCAGAGCTTTATCCATCCCACCATTAATGGGCGATGCGATAAGCAGGAATGGGATAAGGCGGGACGCATTGAAATTGGGGGGGCCAGGGGCACCATGCATCGGAGCAGTACGGTGCAAAAAGTCTGGTACGGGGTAGACCACTTCAATTTCTATCTGCGAGTTGACTTGCGATCGGGCACTCGTCCCGGTACAGATTGTCCGGCAGAGCTAAATTTAGTCTGGTATTACCCCGATCAGCCCATGCACAATAGCCCCCTTCCCCTGGGGAGTGTGCCCGATCAGTCTCCCCTCAACTACCGATTTCATCATTTCCTGGGCATTAACCTGATCACCCAAACCGTGCGCTTGATGGAAGCAATCGAACACGATTGTTGGGAACCCCGTACCAGCCGCACCCAGGTTGCCCTGGATCAGTGTTTGGAGTTAGCCGTACCCTGGGCCGATCTACAACCCAAGCCAGATTGGTCCCTTCGATTACTATTGATTTTTTCAGAAAACGGACAGTTTCAAAGCTTTTTACCTGAAGAGACTCAGATCAGTCTATATGTGCCATAGTAGAACAAAATAACTATAAAGCCAGGGAACAGCAGGTGACAGGGGACATTGGAACAGCACTGGTGACAGAACTAGGAACTGCCTATCCTGCCCACCCAGATCAACCCTGTTGGGTGGAAGCGCTGGTCGATTGTCCTGGGACTCAAGGACTGTATACCTATGCCATTCCACCAGACCTAACAGTACGTCCCGGTGATATTTTGAGTGTGCCCTTTGGAGCGCAACAAGTGGGGGCGATCGCGATTCGCCTGTTGCCCCAGTTGCCCGATACCCTGACTACAACAACGATTCGGGAAATTGAGGGGATACTGACACAGGGATTATTCTCCCCTCGTTACTGGGAATTACTCAATCGGGTCGCTCAGTATTACCAAACCTCCCTGATGGATGTCATTCGGGTCGCTTTGCCACCAGGATTGTTACAACGATCGCAACGACGTGTTCGCCTCATTTCTGAATCGGATCGGCCACCTTCCCTGTTGGCCCTGGCGGAGTTGACCACCCTTAGTCCAGTCGCCCAACAAGTCGTCCAGGTGCTTCAGCGCAGTAAGGGGGGCAGTTTAACCTGGCACTATCTCCTGCAACAGATTCCGGGGGCAAGTCGGGGGCTGCGGGAGTTGCAGCGATTGGGTTGGGTTGAGAGTTACCTCGAACCGCCGACCGCCGTGCGGCCCCGACTGCGGCAAGCCGTTACCCTCATCCCAGATGCTTTTTCCGACAGTGGCCTGACCCCACGCCAACGAGAAATTCTGGAAGTCCTAAAGCGCCAGGGAGGGGATCTCTGGCTCACAGAACTGCTGCAACTGTGTCGAACCAGTT
>JANRKG010000260.1:0-1969 GCA_033763635.1 Leptolyngbyaceae cyanobacterium bins.59 | reverse complement strand
GTGAGTTTCAGTGTAGTTTCTACCACTTGCTCAATAGGTGCGGGTTCTCCAGCTTCATGGACTGTCAAACGCAGAGGGCGTGCTAATCCTACTCGCTCAGAGACTTGAGTTGTCACGAGTACAGCTTCACGAGAAGATAGTTGCAAGGCTAAACCCTGTAAGGGCGCAATCAAAGTTCTTTGGCTCAAGTTATATAACCTTGGGATGCCAGATTTGCGGCATTCCACCAAAATAAATTTTGACCCGATCGCCCGTGCCCGTTCTAACAGATGTGGAATCTCTTGACCGCAGAAGCGTCCATCGCGGTAAATTAAAACCGTTTTGCCTTCCAGCGTTGCTGGTAACAGGCGTTCTAGTAGTCGTTGTGGGATTTCTTCTCCTTCCAGTAGAGCATCTTCCAAGACATAACGAATAAATTCACCCTGCTTCCCGTAAAGCCGCACACTAGCACAGGCATTCAATGTCCCAGCAAGTTTGGTTTTGGGCGATCGCGAGATGTCTAATCCGATGAAGTAGTCAGCAATCTCTAGCGGCTCTGCCAGAATGAAAGGCAAATTCCCTAGCTTTGCTAAGATTCCTGGAATGACCTGGTTCAGAATTTGTCCATGCTTAACCCCGGCTAACGTGTCATCATAAATCACTTGGCCTGCGATATTTCGACGCAGAAGCAGCGAGTAGACCAGATGATAGAAACTGCCGCCATCCTCCTCATCGGCTTCGCGATCGCTCTGTGGTAGAAAAGTCAATACGATATCAACTGGAACTGTGATTAACTTATTGACGGTTCTCTCTAGCGCAGCTCTTGCCTCGGCAGCACTAAGACTACTAATCGATAGAGCTTTACGATCGATGATTTCACTTTCAAACCCATAACGTTTTAGTCGCTGTTGGGCCGCTTCCAGGAAAGTATTCACGCTACCGTCGCATAACTTCAGCGCAGCAATCCGAATCACGCCGGGTTGAAAATTGGGATGACGGTGATAAACTCCGCCACTTGATAGCCCCTGCAAGATGCGCCCTCGAACCCCTGTAATTCCTTTACCAAACAGCAATGGGGTCTGGTCTACAGGAGTTGCTGGCTGCCAGAAGAGATCAGGATGTTCCATGCTGTTCAAACTTCGTCCAATTTCAAAACCGTAAGGCGTCAGCACATTTGTTACCTGCGCTTTGAAGGTGGTTAGCAACCGTTGCCGCTCTGCGTGAGAAATTTTTGTGAATCGTAAAAACTGCCCGTAATCAAATCCAAATTGCCCGGCCGTTTCAGCCGTAATCGAGGGACGAAGAGCGGAAAGCGGGTAGTGAAAGAGCTTTTTCCCTTTACCAAACTGGATTGCAACCACCAACTCATCGTCAGGAGCAGTCTCGATGATGTGCCGTGTTAAGTAACCTGCTGCAAGTTTGAGAAGGCGATCGCGATGCTCCCTGACTACACCGACAAGCCGAACAATACTGCCACTACTGCCAATGTCAAAATCCTGAACGGGCAAGCCCACTAGCAGATTTTCTGGACTCCCTTGAGCCGCGTTGTTGGTATAGAAATCCGCCAAGCTCCCTGAGTATGCAATCTCAGTCTGAACTGCTAATGACAATGCTGCGCGTTCTTCTCCTTGAAGTTCGATCGTTTCTGCCCAAAACTTAATTTTGCGATTCACCGCTAATCCTGCGATCGATGTGACAGAAATTGGTCTGAAAGGCTGCCTGATTCGTAGAATCTGAAACGCGAGTTTGGACAGAACGGATGATGAGGCGATCGCAGCGCTGTCTTGTTGAAGTCGGAGAGATTGATCACACAAATCTGGAATATCTTGCTGGAGTGCTGAGAGGGCTGTCTGGCACTGAGATAGATTCAATGGTGGTCGTTGCATTGGAGTGAGTACCCACAGTTGATACTCGTACCAAATGACAACAGATTGTTCTAGTTTTCGCGAGAGATGGAAACTCAAGCGATTGCCAGTTTCTTGATCAATCT
>JANRKG010000259.1:0-9531 GCA_033763635.1 Leptolyngbyaceae cyanobacterium bins.59 | reverse complement strand
ACCGTCAAAAAACGATTCCGAAAACCCAAAGCAGGGACGAAAAAGCCTGCTTAATCGTTCAAGAATTCGACTTGTTCCAGGTTGCTCTCTTCCGGCATAGGGGTGGGCGATCTCATCCTGCCGTTAGTCTAAACCTGAGTGTCCTGGCTCTGGTAGCGATCGCACGGTGCAGAAACTCATTGAATTTCATGATGAACCCGTAAGGCATGTGCAGCAGCGTACTGTCCTGATTGCGTGGCAGTACAACTCCAGGAGCCGATCGCACGGTGCCCAGTCATGAAAGCAGACATTCCCCGATGGGCCAGGAGCATCACTACATCAGATTTGCCCATGAGCCAGCACTGCGATCGGGCTGGTGAAGTCAGAACTTGCTTTGAATTCCATGATTGGGCGAGTACGAGATGGGTAGCGCAGTTACGGGGCCAGGATGGGCCTTGATGATCAAGCTTGGGCTTCAATGATTGGGGCATTGAGATGCTTGAACTGTTCGTTCCCGTGGATTAAAGTCTGGAATCACCGTGCTTTCAAAGCGATAGCTATCAGTCCAGACAGCAAGATCGTTTGGCGATCGCTCTGTCTATGTGAGTTACTGAGCTTCCCCAATCAGCACGAATGCTGCCCATGCGGTAGGGTCAGGATGATCCTTCTTGGTCGCAAGCATCGCTTGTCGAAGGGCAGTCGCCTTGTCCTGTCCTTGCTTGAGGTTCTGGTAGAAGCGGGTCATCAAGTCAGCAGTTGGGGAATCGGGAACCGCCCAGAGCGAAACGATGACGCTGGGTACGCCAGCCGTGATGAGCGATCGGGATAGGCCGATGACTCCATCTCCTGTGATCTTGCCTCGGCCTGTGTCGCAAGCACTGAGTACCACCAGTTCGGCATTGAGTTTGAGATCAAGGAGTTCATTGGAAGTGAGAAGACCATTATTGACTTCTCCTGGTTTATCGGGTGCCAAAGCGATCGCACCCGGAACTCCACCTCCACCAAAATCATCGAGCAGGCCGTGGGTAGCCAGGTGAATGATGCGGGCACTGGGCATCTGTTTCATCACCGCTGCTTTCGTAGCTTGCTTGCCGATCAGGGCCGGAACCTTCAGCATCTTGGAGATAGCCTTGGCTTCTTTCTCTGCACCTGGTAAAGGAGATAACTGTGCAGGAGGATTCGCGGGATTGAAGATGAGCGACGGCATCACTGGATTACCGACTAACAGCATGTTTCCTTGCTTGGAATTGCCCAGCTTCTGCCGTTGCTGACGGGTCAGTTGCAGCACTTGAATGGAGGGGGCAACAGAAATCGTATGGCGATCGATGAGGTATTGTCCTTGCTGGTCCTGAAGTGCCGCGAAGGGAACCAGAAATAGCTGACCCTGGGGCATGAAGATGATGCGATCGTTCGGGTTCTTCGGAAGCAGGTCTGCGATCGGGTCAATGAGGAGGGTATGGAGTTGTTGCAGATGGCTGTTTTTCAGGGTCGCGTTTGCAGGAGGGATAAACTGGCGATCGGCTTGAGCGAAGTTGAAGCTAATGGGCTGAGGGCCTCTAGATGCTACCTTCTCTTCACAGAAGTCATCGCCTAAGCAACGGGCTGCGGTAATGAGATTATCGAGGGAAGTTTTCTGTTCTTCGAGGGGTGTAAGGTCTACTTTACGAACCGTGATTTCTCCAGTAGGTTTGACCACATAGATGTAGAGTGACTTATCGGCAATATTAGAATACTCTACCAGGGTTGCATTTTGAGCTTTGGCAATCTGCTTGATGGCTGCAATTTGAATTGGTTGAATGGTGATTTGCTCTTTGCCCTGAGTTCGCTTTGCTAGCAGTTCAGCAAAGGCTCTGGCACGGCCTCGTTCCGCAATTTCCAGAGCAGTTTCGATCTTCTTCTGAGCGATGAAAACTTGTTGCAGAGTGTTGTAGGGGAATCGCTGCCGATCTGCCAGGTTGACTTTTTCAGTGTCTTCAAGGTTCTCTCGCATGGACTCATAAACACTAATCGCTGCAAGCAAGACTTGTTCTGCCCTGGGATAATTGCCGAAAGCATAGTAGGTATCCCCCAAGTTGCCTAACGCATTGCCCTCACGTATTTGGTCTTTGAGTTCTCGGGCAATTGCTAACTGCTGTTCGTAATATTCAATCGCTTTGGGATAATTGTCGAAAGCGCGGTAAGTATCTCCCAATCTGCCTAACGACCACACCTCGTTTCGTCGGTCTTTGAGTTCTCGGTAAATCGCTAACTGCTGTTCGTAATATTCAATCGCTTTAGGATAATTGCCGAGAGAAGAGTAAGCACGTGCCAAGTCGTTTAACGGATACACCTCGCCTTGTCGGTCTTTGACTTCCCGGAAAATAGCTAAACTCTGTTCGTAATATTCAATCGCTTTAGGATAATTGTCGAGCGTGCGGTAAATACCTCCCAAGTTGAGTAATGCATACCCCTCACGTTCTCGGTTCTTAATTGTCCGAAAAATGGCTAAACTCTGTTCGTAATATTTAATCGCTTTGGGATAATTACGGAGAGAAAAGTAAACATTTCCCAAATCACCTAACGCATATGCCTCGCCTAGTTGACGTTTGCTTGCCCGGGCAATCGCTAACCTCTGTTCTTGATATTGGTCGTACGACAAGGAAGTGTGGGTTTGGTAAAATGGGAGCCTAACCATCAGGAACTTGGCCAATGAAATGTCCCCTCTGCGAACATCCGCAAACTCATCGTCATGGCAAAATCAGTAAAGGGAGCCAGCGCTATCGCTGCCCGAACTGCCAGCAAACATTCACCGATACCCAGGTATGGCATCAAACGGTCGTCACGACTCGATTAGTGGTCAGTTATTTCAACTGGGTCTGGTACCATTCCAGATTACAAACAACGGCAGATCAAAGGGCAGGATTAGCGCCTCACCGTTGGTCTTGGGACGAGCTTGTTTCCTACCCCACACTTCTCTGAAGCACAACCTACCGCATGATCATCGCCTGATTGCAATAATTATAATGGTAAGACCATCGCAAAACAGCTACCCACCCCCAACTCGCTCGTCAACGTTACTTCTCCCCGGTGCAATTCTACAATACGTTTAACTAAAGCGAGTCCTAAACCTGTACCTTCATAGTTGCGATTCAGGGCACTATCAACTTGAATGAACGGTTCAAATACTTTCTCGAGGTTTTCAGGAGCAATCCCAATTCCTGTATCCTTGATATTAATTTGTAAATAATTTTGTTGTTTAATCGTGGCTGGATAAATAACTTCTAAAGTAATGCATCCTGCTTCTGGAGTAAACTTTACCGCATTATTTAGCAGATTAATTAACACTTGTCGGATGCGTCGTTCATCTAGATTGAAGTCGGGTAAATTAATCGGTAATTGACTTACTACCTGAATTGATTTTTTCGCTGCTTGAGGTTTGATAAACTCCAAGCTTTGTTGACACAAGGGTATAATTGCCGTGTTTTGATAGTCAAGTTCGATTTGGCCCGATTCAATTTTAGAAACATCAAGAATATCATTAATTAATTCGAGTAAATGGTTGCCGCTACTCTCAACTGTAGCTAAGGCTTTGAATTGTTTTTCGTTAATTGCTCCAAATATTTCATCCTGCAATGCTTCCGTCATCCCTAAAATTGCATTCATGGGTGTCCGCAGTTCATGACTCATCGTCGCAAGAAATTCATCCTTCATCCGGGTTGCACGGATGATTTCTGCGTTATTTTTTTCTAGACGTTCTTCGTAGGCTTTGCGATCGCTAATATCTCGCATGATCGTGGAGACATATTGTATTTCTCCCGATTTCGATTTATGGGCAACAATTACCTGAGAAACAGGAATTTCTTTGCCATTGCTATCTAGGAGGGCAAGTTCCCCTGACCAACTTCCTTTTTCCGTCAATACAGGAAAAACCTGATTTAAGATAATTTCATTCACCCATGCTGGATGACATTCGGAAATGCTTTTGTGGCTAACTAAATCTTGACGCAATTCGCGCAGATGCTTATTATGCCATAAGATTTTCCCGTTGGCATTGGCTATCCCAATATAATCGGGTGTAGCTTCTAGAACATCTAGTAGCCTTTGCTGCTCGGATTCAAGTCGTTTGCGATCGCGAATATCTCGAAAAATGCTAGATGCTCCAATGACTTTTCCTTCTTCAGAGAGCAAAGGAGAAATCGTCACGGCACAATCAATCGGGGTTCCGTCCTGATGAAGTCGAACGGTTTCATGACTGTCAATCCGTTTATTCTGCTTGAGAGACGCGATGATTAAAGATTCTTCTCTAATACAATCATCCGGGAATAGCATTAAAATAGACTGTCCGATCGCCTCGTTTTCTGTATAGCCAAATAAATCTGTAGCAGCTTGGTTCCAGCTAGTAATGATGCTATTTAAGTTTTTGGTGATAATGGCATCCTGGGACGATTCAACCACCGACGAGAGTAACCGGGAATTTTCTTCTGCGAGCTTGCGATCGCTAATATCCACAATCACTCCCTCTAGAAAGCGAAGTTGATTCTGCTCATCAAAAATGCCTTTCCCGTTTTCCCTGACCCAACGCACCCAACCCTCACGATGGATGATGCGATACTCCATCGTAAATGATTGATGTTGAGTAACCCTCTCTCCAACAATCCGCTCCACCATTTCGGTGTCATCAGGATGGATCAAGCTAGCATAGGTTCGACGTTTGCTATTGATAAAGTCTGATACCGGATAACCCGTTAGAGTTGTTATGAAATCGCTCATGAACTCCATAGTCCAAGCTGCATCGTTTTGGCAACGATAGACAGCACCATCAAGATTGGATAGGAGAGCCCGAAACTTATTCTCACTCTCGCGTAAGGCAAGTTCTGAGGCTTTGCGTTCAAGCAGCGATCGCGAAAGGTGGTCTAGGGTCAACTGCAACTCGGCAGTTCGCTCTTCAACCCGACGTTCGAGCTGTTTGGTTAAAGAACTAAGTTGCAGATGGGTATTCACCCGCGCCAACAGCTCTGCTTCTTGCAGCGGTTTGGTGATGTAATCAACAGCCCCCAGCGAAAGCCCTTTGACCTTGCTGTCGATATCCCCTAAGGCAGTCATGAAAATAACAGGGATATGAGCAGTTACCGGATTCGCCTTCAACTGCTGACAGGTTTCAAATCCATCCATCCCAGGCATTTGCACATCTAGCAAAATCAAGTCGGGGATGTAGGTTTGTAACCGCTTGAGGGCGCGCTCACCACTGATAGCCGTGGAGGTGCTATATCCTGCGAAGGACAGGGTTTCGGTAACCACTTCTAGATTGGCGGGTGTATCATCCACCACAAGAATTTTGACACTATCCGACATGACCCACTCCCCCATCAACATTCTCTAAGTTTTCTAAATAGTGCTGTAGCAAGTCCTCTATTTCTTCAGCCTGAAACTGCTGGGCGAGCTGAAGCAGGGGATCGGCAAAAGGGGTATATCGCTGATCGGTCTGGACTAAATGCTCCAACTGTTCACGTAGGTTTTTGATATTAGCTTGTCGAGCTAGTGTTAACAACGCTGATAGGGTTTCGTAGGGGGGCGCAACCAAATTAGTGGTGTCAACCACCACCTGATCTAAGGCATCGGTTGAGGGTTCGTAGATCCACTCCACGTTCAAATGCGCAGATAATAGCTCAAACAATGCGTTGGCATCGACAGGCTTGCCCAAGAAGTCGTCACTACCACGATTGAGTGCCATGTCCTGATCCAACTGAGCGACTGAGGCCGAGGAGACAATCACTTTTGTCTGGTTAAACTGGTTGCTGGTTCGAATCTGGTTTAAGAACTCAAACCCATCCATCACGGGCATTGATAGATCGGTCACCACGAGATCGGGCTGTTCAGATTGGAGGCAGGATAATCCCTCCTGCCCGTTTTGGGCTTCGATGACCCTAAAGCCTAGAGGTTCTAACAGGTTCAGCAAGACCGCTCGGTTCTCCCAACGATCGTCCACAATCAAGATCGTCCGCCGATCTCCAGCATAGCCCACAATGCGATCGCACCCGTCTAGTCCCCCTTGCTGTCTGGCCCAGTCTTCTACTAACAGCAGATCGATCGTAAAGAAAAACTCGCTGCCCACACCCAAGTGACTCTTAACCTGAAGCTGCCCCCCCATCAACTGCACAATCCGTTGACTAAGGGCGAGGCCGAGCCCCGAGCCCTCAGCTTGCTTGTGGCGATCACCTACCTGCTCAAATGCCTGAAATAGTTTCGTGCAGTCTGCTTCAGCAATACCCACCCCAGTATCAATTACTTGAAAAATTAGGGATGCATTGGTCTCAGCGCAATTCAACACATCAACCCGTAGTGTCACAGTCCCATGATCCGTAAACTTAATGGCATTGCCTAACAAATTAATCAACACTTGGCGCAATCGCTTTTCATCGGTGGCAACGCCGTCAGGTAAACGAGAACTGGGCTGATAGACAAATTCAATGCCTTTTTGCTCAGCCCGAATCTTGCACATTTCCACCACGCTTTGGAGCAAGGAGGGTAAGTGCACTGCTGTGGGAGCCAGTTCTAATTTGCGGGCTTCAATTTTGGACAGATCCAAAATGTCATTAATCAGGGTTAGCAAATGGGAACCGCATTGATGGATGATGTTAACCCCATACCGTTCTTTATCCGGCAGAGCTTTGGAACGTCCTAAGATTTGGGCATAGCCCAAAATTCCGTTCAATGGGGTGCGCAACTCATGGCTCATGTTGGCCAAAAAGTCACTCTTTGCCTGGTTCGCTGCATCAGCTTGATCCTTCGCTTGAGCCAGTTCAGCGGTACGCTCTGCTACACGATGCTCCAAGGTGCTAAATGATGCCTTAAGCTGACCCGCCATTTGATTAAAGGTTTGAGCGAGCTTACCCACTTCATCCTCTGTGAGCACAGGTACGGTTTGGGTTAAATCCCCTGCGGCCAAATGGGTGGCGGCAGTTCCAATCGCCAAAATTGGACGGGTAATGCGTCGAGATAGGATGTAAACCGCGATCAGAAGCACCCCAGAAGACAGAAACCCAATCAGTAGAATGTTTCTGGCCAATTGTCGAGCAGGCAAGAAGGCTTGATCTTGACTAATTTCAGCCATTAAGGCCAAATTTTGCTCAGGTAGCCAACGATAAACGCCGACCACAGGAACTCCTTGATAATTGGTGTAGCGACCAAAGCCACTTTGTTGGTTAATGGCAGCTTCAATGCCTTTGCTAATTGTGGTCTCAGGGTTGGGCGCAGCACTCGCCTCTGCTGATGCGGTTTGCTTTGAGATAAAGACTGTTTTGCCTTTGGCTCGACCCACCAGGTAGGTTTCTGCGGTCTCGCCTAAACCCGTATTGTCGCGAATCAGCGTATCCACTTCTTCTAGGTCTAAATCGACGACGAGGGCGGCCATCCGCTCACCCTGACTATCCATAATCGGGGTTGCAAAGGTAATGGCTGTTTTTCGGGTCTTGGGAGAGATGTAGAAGTTAGGAACCACTACATTCAGGCGATCGCGGGTAAAGTAGGTTGCTGGATCACCGAGGGGGCGATAGCTACCTTCGAGGGTGGGGTCATCAGAAGCAAAGACCACAAATCCACTGTTACGGGTGATCCGAATGCTGCGCAAATTGGGTTTAATCTCGGTTAACTCAGCCACAGCCTGGGTAAGTGCCTTGTGGGCTTCTTGATAAGCAGGCTGGACTGGATCAGTCGTCAGCAAAGTGTTAATGGCTGTTTGAATTTTGCTTTCTCGACTCACCCATAGAATGTCGCGCAATTGGTCTTTAACCCAGTTATTCAGCTGATAGTTTTTAAGCTGTGCAGCTACCGTGAGTCGGTTAATGACTTCTGTTTCTAATGAAGCCCGAGCTTGAAAGTATGACCCCACCGCAACAGCACTGACCGTGATAATCGAAAGTACTGAGAAGTAGCTGACTAACTGGGTTAATAGGCTTTGATTTAACCAACGTTTCATGCTGATTTCTCCCATTCCGCCCAAATGCTTGTAATTTGATTGATTGCCCAGTCCGCAGCCGCCACTGGTGAGTCTCCTCCTTTAAGGATTTTGAGTACCATTTCTCCCCAAATCTGCTGACTCAGGATTTGACTATAAGCTGGGTGGAGAATTTCATAGGGTACAGGACTTGGTTGCTCCTGAATCTTTAGAGCTGTAGATAGATGGGGATCCGCTTGATTTTGCCAATAGGGAGCAGATAAAAGTTGAGGCATAACGGGTAAAAAACGGCCTTTGAAACCTTCTTTCAGCAACTTATTGAGATGGCTTGGCTGAATCAGATAAGTCACAAAGGCTTTAGCCGCCTCTGGATGTTTTCCCTGGTTAAGAATGATGATCTGCTTAATACCTTTTCTCGGTTGCATTCGTGTTCCATCGAGCTTCTTAGGCCAGCTTAAGGTTGCGATTTGACGATAGCGCTCGGTGGCATCTTTATTGTATTGATTTGCATCTAGCTTCTGGGTGAGCGGGATTGATAAGGTTGGATTGTGGGTCATCAATAACCCTCCTTCTAAAAACCGCGAATTGTTGCCCGATGCCGTCCAATCTATAGCATCAGGTGGAACAAAGCCCTGCTGATAGAACTGGGTATACTCCTTCAGGACATCAACCAATTTCTGTCGATTTTCAGGTTCAGGAAGGACTAGGTCTCCGTCATTACTGACAACTTGGGCATTATGGGCATCGAGAAACCACCGCAGTGAGGTAAAGGTATCCACCCCTGAGGCTGACATACAGAGTCCGATGCCATACAACGCTGGATGACCTTGACTTCGAAGTTGTTTCTGTGCTTGCTGCCAAAAGCGCCAAAAGGCATCCCAATCGCTCGGAATATCCGTAGCTGTAGCGTTAATTTTTCCCAGAAAATTGAGCCAACAGTGAATATATTCCCCAGCATTACCAATGGGAATCGCATAGTAATGACGCTCATTCACTACGTTGTTGCGATAGGTGACTTGCGTTAATGCATCGGGTGTGTATAAATCTCTATGCTTTTCAAGAATTTCAGAGACATCTGTGAGCTGATTACTCCAGGCCAGTCGAGGAGCTAACTTCGCATCCAAGGAAATTGCAAATACAACATCAGGAACCAGGTATTTTTCAGGTTCGGCAACTGCTTTGAGTAATTCTTGCTCTAGCACCGTAATGTGCATGAGTTTCAAATCAGCTTTTAGACCTGAGGCTTCTTCCCATTGACGAACCAACTGAATCACCCCAGCATTCTCTTCGGGCAGGTAGCCTTGTTCCCACCAAATAGTCAGATCAGCGTCAGAGGTAGAGACCATCGGGCTGAGGGAAGATAGTTGGTTGGGGGCAGTACAGTTTGCTAATCCCAACCCCAAGCCAAAGAGAGAGAGCCGAGTAAAGTCGCGTCGGGTAAGCATGACAATCATTGAATTAAGTAGATTTACTGAATTCGTGATTTGGGTTCGATCAGTAGGGTGATCGCAAATTCTGTACCTGCTCCCAGTGTTGAATTTACTTCGATTTTACCACCGTGTTTGTCTACCACAATCTGACGGGCGATCGCTCAGCAATTCTAAATTCAAATTTTGACA
>JANRKG010000258.1:0-7252 GCA_033763635.1 Leptolyngbyaceae cyanobacterium bins.59 | reverse complement strand
GGCTGTCATGAAACGCAATCACCCCAGTCGGAGACAGCATTTCAGACCAAATTTTGAAATCCTCCAGAACAGCCTCATAGTGATGGGCCGCATCAATAAACACCAGATCAATTTGTTTTTTGACTGCGAGTTTCTGTGCGGCTTCCACAGAAGTCGTGCGGATAAACTCGACCTGAGCTTCCCAGGGTTTCACTGCCCGTTTTGCAATGTATTCAGGAATGGAAAACTTGAAAAGCTTTTCGATCGTGAGTTCTTGGAAGTAAGGATCGACGAGATAGAGCTTTCCCTGGGGGTCCATATTCGCACTGAGCACTCGGCTAGCGGCTCCTTCATAAACTCCCACTTCTACAATGCAAGTTCTTCCCTTAGCAAGGGTTGCTAGCAGATTTAATTCCGCAGGGGTGTCATGGGTCGTTGCATCCCTGAGACCTACCAGATATTTCAAGAACTCAATGGTATATCTAGCCATTCCTTTTGCAATGAATCAAAACAAGAATTGATTTTAGTTTGAGGCTACCTTAGAGCTTTTAGAACAACCCTGTCAACTGCACCCTATTCGATCATTCGATCGACCTGGAAGTGATGAACACCAGCATTATCGCTGTAACCGAATCATCTGCTCATATTGTCCCGCCTGGAATAGCCGCTCATATTCCATCCCCAATCGCCACGTCCGCCAGAAATCCCCCAACTGAAAGGGGCGGCTCACTAACCGATCGTAGGAGAAGCGGTCGGAAGCAGAATCCATTGCACCAGGGTTACTTTTCTGAACAGCGTCCCGCAGCGCACGCCACCAGAAGTACGCCAAACATTCCCACTTCTTCAGCCCATTGGGAAGATAGCAACTGTAGGTCAGGTAAGACCCAATAAATAGGCTACTGGTCAGGACAGCCTTATCTTCCAGACGAGCAGCGCTGGGGGTGTTATATGTGTGGTGAATGATGTAGGTTTCAGCGCAGTAGCGAATGCGATACCCCAGGGCCTTGAGCCGAGCACCATACTCCGCTTCCCCCGCATACCGCAATCCCTCTAAAAATGGGTGCTGAGTCACGATCGGACGAGGGTAAACCGTTGCCCCATCACTAATGGCAAAACAATCATCTGGATTTTGTACCGGGCGGCGAAATCCCCGTGGCTGCATTTCCCCCGGCAAATGCAGCACTGAATCAGGGGTAGGCCACTCCAGGTACTCCCCAAAAACCCAAACACTGGCGGGGTCTCCCTCCACCACCCGCTGGATTACCTCAAAATGCTGGGGAGGAAATTCATGGTCATCATCCATTGTGCGAATATGGGTTCCCTGGCAATGGCGATGGGCCTGGTTGCGATTGGCCTGCATTCCCCGATGGGGACCTGCTACATAGCGACATCCCCAGGCGTGGGCGATCGCCTCGGTTTGTGCCACAAATTCCGGATCTGAATCATCAGATACAACAATTTCAAAAGGTTGGCAGTTCTGCGATCGGACACTTTTAAGACAGCGTTCCAGCGAGTCAGGGCGGTTGCGCGTAATCAGAGCGACACTGATTTGAACAGGAGAACCAGCTTGGGGCATAGGAGTTGGTTTCGCAAGCACGGACATCAGGGCAGAAATTTTGAGTAAACCGCCAGGGTTTCTTGGGCGATGCGCGTCCAACAAAAGTGATGGGCAACTTCCTGACAGCGATCGCTGATCTGAGCGTAGGTAGCCTCATCCTGGCCCAATACCTCCAGAATGCGGTCACAAAACTGCACCACATCCCCACGCGGCACCAGGTAGGACGGGTCCAACAGGGAAAGCATTTCTCTGGGACCAGGCACATCATAGGCCACCACTGGCGCACCAGCCGCCAGTTTTTCCAGCACCGAGAACCCAAAGCCTTCCATATAGCTAGGGAAAGCACCGACGGTTACCTGACTGAGTAAGTGAGGCAAATCATCACTGTCATACGTGGGAATTACCTCAATTCCATCCTCCGAATCAGGGGCCAGACTTGCCAACAATCGTTGACGATCGACCCCTGTACCTAGAAACAGAAACCGAGCCTGAGGGACAGAGGCGCGAATGCGTCGGACAATTTCGGGCCAATCCTTCGACCCTTTGCGAGTTTGCCAACCCCCCACAAAGGCAATTTGGGGATTGCGGAGGCGATCGGCCCCATTGCGCGGAATCTGGGAAAAGACAGCTAACCGAGTTTCCGTCAGGCCAAAGGGAAAGACAAATGCCTTCTGCCCAAAGCCCCATCGTTCCTGCACATAACTCTGTTCATCCCGATTCGGCAGATTGAGGACATCCGCAAACTTCAAGCTAGTGTAGCAGTGGCGATTAAACCGAAATTGCAACCAGCGGAGAAACGCTCCTCCCAATGAGGGTTTGAGGGTGGGCCATTGCTTCCGCTCAAAGTTCATGAACTCCTCAACAAACGTATAGAGTCCCACAGTACGGGCCACTAATAATCCCTGAAAGCCTAAATCCTGCTTGGAGCGTGGCAGATTTCCCTGATGGGCATCAATGACATCAAAATTACGCCCGTACTCGCGCACAAACTTCTGAGCCGGATTACAGAAGTCAGTGAACAGTTCTTCCCATCGGGACAAGGGGCGGGGAAACGCATCCTCATAACTAAATTTTTCAACCGTATGGCCCAATTTGCGAAACTCATCCGCCAGTTCCAACTGTACACGCGACCCCCCAGCATTCCGGCTCCAGGGCATGTGGCACACCATGAGGATTCTTAAGGGCCGACCCACGCTTGACTGCTCCCTAGTGATACGCTCGATGAGACACCATCATAGCCGTTTGTGGCTTGACTAAAATTTAGGAGATTCACTCAGAGACCTCGTAACCTGTGACATAGCCTTCCAGGATCGGGGCGTATCCTACTTGCTGCAAAAATTCAACGAATTCCTGTTCAGCAGCCGAGTTTGCTGTTTCCCAAAAAACGGTTGTAATGGTGTGCGCCGCAAAGAGGGACCGACAAGTGTTTAAAATTTTAATGTCGTAGCCCTCTGCATCAATCTTGAGAACATCAATATGCGATTCCTGGTACTTCTCCAGCAAAGTCGCCAGCGTCATCATCGGCACCGATCGCGCCCGTCCTTCCGTATCTTCCGTCACCACTCGGCTGAGCATTGTAGGGTCGCCTCCTGTGTCCATCAGGGCCGTTCCATCGTAATCCCCAATACAGACCTGGACAATCTGACAGCGGGATGAAAATTCCTTTAGATTCTCTTGTAAGAGTTGGACGTATTCTGAAATCGGTTCTACCGTGATGGCGCGGGTATCGGGTTTATTGAGCCAGAGGACAGGATAGTAGCCGTAGTTTGCACCAATGTCTACCAGCAATCCTCGACGACGATCGGCCAGAATTTCAGAGGTCAGTAACTCTTCATAAAACCCAGAGGTCGCAAAGAAGCGCCCACTTAAGCAATTTGGATTCACCCGTACCTGCTGCTCAGGATATTGGCGGGGCCGTCCATACAACCACTTTTGCTCTGATACCGTTCCCACGGGAAATTCCCACAGGCAAACCCAGGTGATTGGAAAGGCCACTTTCGGCGGTAATTTCCGCACCAGTGCTTTCATAACATCCAGGGCACTGTCATTCCCCAGTAGAAGTTTTAGAGATCGAATGAAGACCTGGACGAGCCGTTGTTTCCAGTGCTGGATATTGGGGTCACTTGCAAGCATGGCTTGAGACATCGCGAAGGGGGGTGAGTCAATTAATAACACCATGCCAAAAGGCTGCTTTCTTGGCAACATCTAGGCTTCTTGCCTCTCACTTGAAATCAGGAGCGTCAAGGATGGTGGTTTTTCATCCAGAAACAGCTTGCTGATAGACTTCCAAATGACGTTCTACCACTTTGGACCAGCTAAACTGCTCGATCCACTCTCGACACCCCTGTTGCCATTGTTGCCGCTCCTCAGGCGAACGATTCAGGAGTTGCTGCAAGGCTTCGGCGATCGCCTCGCCAGAGTTTTGAGCCACCACAAACCCCGTTTGCCCGTGCTGCACAAACTCCGACATCCCGCCCGCATCGGTACAGATAGCTGGCGTGCCACACGCCTGGGATTCCAAGAGGGTAAAGCCCATCAACTCTGGAATGGGGGTGTATTCTCCATAGCAATTGGTACAGACTGAGGGAAGAACCGTGACCAGAGCCGTCTGATATTCGTACAGGAGTCGTTGATCATCCGCATCATGGATAAACTCGATCGGCAATCCCTCCGCCTGTTTTTTGAGGTCAGCGTAAAACTGGGGATGGTAGGCTTTCCCCAGAATACAGAGGCGGCAATCCGATCGCCCTAGCAAACGAAGCGCATCGACTAGATAGTTCACTCCCTTAACGGGAAGAATCCGACCGACAAATAGGATTTTATTCTCTCTCGGCTGGTCGGGATTCCAAACGAAGCGATCGAGGTTAATGCCACCCTTGATAATGCTGGTCTTAGTCTGCAACGTCTGGGGCAGGGTTGTGACACAAAAACCAGACTGGGCGATCGCCCCTGTATACCACTGAAAGATGGGTAATTTGTGATTGAGGAAAAAGTCGGCTCCCCCGCCATGTTCTGTCACAAAAGCTTTTTTGCGGAACACAGTAGCCGTCAAACAAGCAAGATCAGAAATCAGCGTATTGACTTGATGAACATGAACAATATCCGCCGATAAAACTGACTGAAGATATTGAAAACTCAAAGGATTTAATTGAGATCCGCGAATAAAGTAACGAACGGGGAAAAGTTCAATTTTGAGTTTTCCGTGAAGGAAAGAATGGCGATCGGGTGCAAAGCTAACCAGCGTTGTATCAACAGTTTCAGCGAGGGATGTGGCCAGTTCCATCACATACCGCTCTCCTCCACTCATGATCGACGTATTACTAAAGTAAGTAGGAGAAATTTGCACAACTTTCATTTTATTTCCATCTCCCTTCCTGGAAGCCCTAATATTTTTTTAAGGCTTTTGATATTTTCAGGACTTAGATAGGAAAGCCCATATCTCACTAATAGTTGTGGTTCTAAATATCGAAATTTTGAGATTTTTATTAACTGGAGACACTGATCACGAAATATTTTGAATCGATACTTAGAAAAGTTATCTAGAACTGTACTATGCATACATTGCAAGGCTTTTTCGCGCACAGACGCAGATGAGTTCGGATGTCGATAAAGCCATTGATAAATGCGAAAGACCTCCTGCGTTGCTACATCCACTTGTTTCATTCCCTTCGTATTTTCATGAAAACGGAAATAGGCAACGATTTTAGGAAGATAGTAGAACTGATACCCCTGAATCGCTAATCGCAAAATCAATTCGTGATCCATGGCATGGTGGAACGACTCATCCAACCAGTTTTCCTGATCAAAGAGAGATCTTTTAAAGAACATGGATTGATTGCAAGCATTCAGAAAAGGAATCGAGGCTTCGATGGAAAACTGGGAGACAGGATAAGATTGGAGATACTGGCTCTTGGCATCTACACAATCAGTAGAACCATAGATCACACTGACACCTTCTAAGCGATAAGCAGCCTGAGCCGCATAGATAAAGGCTTGAGGTCCGTAGTAGTCATCGGAATTTTGCCAACCAATTAAATCCCCCGTTGCTTTCTGAAATCCTTTATTCAGGGCATGGGTCTGTCCCCGATCCGGTTCACTGACCCAGTAAGCCAGGTAAGGCTCATACTTGCGAAGAAGGTCTACGGAACCATCCGTACTGCCTCCATCAATCACAATGTACTCCAGGCGAGGATACCCCTGGAGCAACACAGACCGAATCGTTTCCTCCAGAAAAGCCGCTTGATTGTAGCTGGGAGTCACGATACTGATCAGGGGCCATTCATGGCTATCTGGGAGTAAATTCGGATGTGGCAACGGTTGTTCTGTCCAGGGCCATCCCTGTTTGCCCGGAGGAGGGGCAGGCAGGTCGATGAGATGCAGAGGAGTCGTAAGGATGGGCATGGTCTAGAGAGGGTAGAGTAGTCAGCGATCGACCAGAGAATAGGTAAACTGTTGAATCCCTTCGGCGATCGTCCACTGGGGGGTAAAGTTCAGGAGCGTAGAGGCCAGGGAAATATCTGCCTGGGAATGCAAGATATCGCCCGATCGTGCCCCTTCAAATTTCACGACAGGTTTCCAATTGGGAAAACCTGCGTGCAAAATTCTCACGAGATCCAGCAAGGAAGTAGCTTGTCCAGTTCCCAGGTTAGCAATTAAGGAACTTCCCGTTGCCAAAGGCACCCCTAACGCCTTAGCAAAGCCAAGGGCCACATCTCCCACATAGATAAAATCACGGGTTTGGCTTCCATCTCCATAGATTGTAATGGGTAAGTTCTGTTGCATCGCCGCCGCAAAAGTCGTGATCACCCCAGAGTAGGGCGACCCAGGGGACTGGCGAGGGCCAAAAGCATTAAAGAGCCGCAGACTGATAAAGGAAAAGTTGGCATCTGGGGCAAACAAACTGGCGTATTGCTCACTCACTCGCTTGTGTAAGCCATAGGGTGAGATGGGATAGCACTCGCTCTTTTCCGAAATCGGCAATTGGGATTGACTGCCATAAACAGCGGCAGAACTGGCAAACACCAACCGGGGAACCCGCAAAGCCTTACAGAGTTGGATCACACGCAACATCGCTGTGAGATTTCCCTCATGGGTTTCCAGGGGCTTTACCCAGGATTCCACCACCGAAGGACGCGCCGCGAGATGGGCAATGCCATCCACAGGCTCCACAAAATCCTGGGGTTGACAGGCCAGTACATCCCGACACACAATCCTTAGATTTGGATGATCCCGTAAATTCTGCAATGTGCCCGTCCGCAGATTGTCCACGACCGTCACGGTGTGTCCGTCCGCCAAAAGTTGCTCAGTTACGTGAGAGCCAATAAATCCCGCTCCACCCGTGACAATAAAGTGCATTCGTTCAATGTTAGGGAGATCACCAAATCCAGAATTTATTATGAACGATCGCGCTTCTCTTGAACGGCCCGACGATAGACCTGAGCCACCTGCTCCGCACAGCGGCTCCAACTAAATTGCTTTGCTCTTGCCAGACCCCGCTCCCGAAGCATCTGAGCAAGGGACGGCTCCTGGAGAACCTGGGCGATCTTCTGGGCCATTTCTTCTGAGTTCAGGGGATCAACCAGCAGAGCCGCATCCCCGACCACTTCTGGAATGGAGGTGGTATTGGCAGCAATGACCGGAACACCACATTGCATGGCTTCTAAGGGAGGTAGCCCAAACCCCTCGTAGAGGGACGGAAACACGAACAGGGATGCA
>JANRKG010000257.1:0-7285 GCA_033763635.1 Leptolyngbyaceae cyanobacterium bins.59 | reverse complement strand
TCAATCCATAGGCTTGCTGCCGAAATTCCCGTAACTTGGCAAAATGTTTCATAGTCAAGCGATTTGAAATGTCCTTGACTATTAAGCAGCTCGATCGTTCGATCTGGCTGCTTTCCTTAAGCATTTAGTCTAAACCTGAGGCTTTGGGACAACGAGGGCAGACGCAGAGCGGAATTACTCAATTTGGAGGCTCAGTTGTTTTCAGGGCTTGCCATTGACCGGACTGCCTGTTCCCTTGAGAGACAGGCAACCTGGAATCAAAGCTACTGCCCCTGGGATATTTCCAATGCGGAGGTGCGGCGAACGATTCGAGCTGCGATTGGGATTGATGAGGTGCTGGTAAAACTACAAGCTGGGTGGACATGGACTCACTATGATCTAGAACCCTATGCGACAAGGGCAAGAGCCTTAGCCGAGCAAATCAAAGTTGCTCTACACCTGACGATTTCTGACAAGATGAGCAACACTCAAGTCGTTCACCAACTGCTGGCTCAATTAGGAGTGAAGGTTGAGCAGGCGTGCTGGTCTCGTTCTGTTGTAGGACATGAGGGTGAAAAATTGAGAGTCTATCGACTGCACCAGGAGCATTGGAACTGTATATGGGCAGTGCTTGAGCGACGGCAGGCAAAACGTCAGCAAATTCAACCGTCTTCGATAGAGAAAACTTCGACTGGATCACCTGTTGATTTTGAGTTTCAAGACGGTAAGGGTGATCCGGCTTCTAAAGGGAACGGCAGTTTTCAGGAGCCTTTAATTGAGCAAGAATTCAACCCAGCACAAACCTGTGAGGAGAGTGGCGATTACGTTGATTCAACCACTTTAGCCAAGCGTGAACCAGATCCTAACCGAGAAGAAGCAACGGTCTCCCGATCAATCGATGAGCCAATGGGCTGAGGTTGCTGAGACAGACAGCTTTCAGGTCGTTTAACTGAGTCATTCAGATGCTCTATCTTGTTGAAGTACATGGTCTGAGCGATTGAATCTTCAGATGGAGACGATCGCGCAGTTCGGCTCATATCCAATACTCCAGGATTGACTGCTGCCCACGCGATCGCTTCTGCCATCAAAATTGGATCACCCGAATCCAGAAACTGCTGCATTCGGGCAACCTGTCTTGCCTCAGAAGCCTGTCGCTTAATGTGCTGTTGCTGTTCGTAAGCCATCAGAACGGCAGCTTGACGAGCCTCCTGAGCCGCTTTGATCTCAAATAGCGCTTGTTGAACTTTCGGCTGAGCGCTCAAGTCAAAGCCATCGCTCATGTCCTGGGATAAAGCTGAAGCATCATTGGAGGGAGATTGAGCGAGGAAAGAATTACGACCTGCCTCATCATTTTGAAGTGCCAGATCGCTGAAACCCTTGTCATCAAGATGATTACTGCCTACACCAGGGAATAAGCTTGTAGAACTATGAGCAGAGGATGCTTCCCAAAAGCAATCCTCTGCTCTATTCGTATTTGAAGTTGGGGGTATGGGGGGTTTTCCACAGGTTCAGAAGAGATAACCAGGTGATTGGGATGCCACAAATCGCGATGATTGTATAAAGTCCCGCCACCGATGCCATAACTAACCAGCGCATGAAATCGGGAAGTGGCATTTGTGGGTAATGCTTCTTGCTCTAACAACTCTGCGATCGCTCGTCGGATGCGATTCCTGGCTGATTCTGATTGCTGCTGATTCCAGGTTGGAGCTTTGGCGATCGCTACATCCAGATCTGGATTGTTCAACTTAGCATCGTCTTTTGCTCTAAACTTACCCGCTGCATCCCCATAGTGAAAGTAATGGCTGTTTTCAATACAATGTGCCCACTCTTGCGCTCGATGTTCAATTTCATGGCGGTGGCGGCAATACTCAGAATAACCGGGGAGCGATCGAGCGACATTGACAATCGCATTAACCAACGCATCACCTTCAAGCGGTTTATCACCCGTTAAAATATGTCGGAAGATGTACTCCCGCATCGTAATGCGACCTAAAAGATAATTTGTTTGTCCATAATCGGTCCAACCAAGTTCAATTTCAGCATTGAGATCGTTAATAAACTTCTCAGCCTTAGTCGAAACACTTAACGCTGCCGTTTTGTCTGTTTTAGAATACGACGAATAACCGAGGTTTCAACATCATTACGTGTTTGAGCAAACCGCCATTGCTGTACAAAACTTTGCTGAGTACCCCAAACAGGTTGGAAATCTTGATCCACTAAATAAGAACCAATCTGTAGGGGAAGACGATGAGCATTAAAGAGACTGGGTTTACCATTAATACTGTAGGGCTTTGGATCTGGAAAGAGTTCAAGCTGTCCTGGTTTAAGTTTGAAGCCAGCATTTTCAAGTAAAGTAGAAAACGCGATCGCTAACTTCCAGGAGCATTGAGGTTGGTCGAAGGGAAAATACAAATGCAACCCGCCACTATAGCTAGAGGTACAAGCTACATAACTCACCAAACCTAATGGTTCTAATGCAGCAACAAGGTAAAAAATCGCAAAAGGATCTTGCTTGGGGTGATACAAGCTGCCGATATCAATGTCGAGAAGACAATAGCTGGTCTCTGCCCCAAACCGCACCCCGTAAAGATAGGAGCTTTGTTGAATTAGGCGATCGCTCAACGGATGGCGGCTTTCTGTTCTCCACTCAACCTTCTCACCAAAATTTGGATGTTCCGCCCAAATATAGTCAAACCGATGCGGAAAAAGTGTAAGGAAGTCATCACTAAACTCTTGCACGGATTGAAACTCTTTGGTTGCTGCTGCGTTAGCGATAAGCCACCTCAACTTGGCACGATCGTGGTTAACGAAGCCATACTCAGAGGAAACTTTCCTGTGGGCATAGTCTTGACTGCCCCAGAATATCAGCGGTCACAAATTGTCTTTGTGACGCTACTGGATCATATTGATCAATATGATCAGACTTGTGACCATTTCTAGAAATCTGACAGGTTAAGCACTTCCGACTTCATAAAGTGACATTCATCGAGAGTGCAGGGTGTTTTCATCTAAGTTGCGGGGCATTTCTATCAAGAGTGCGGGGTGTTTTCAAAGGTATTTAAGTGATGTTTATCTAAGTTGCGGGGTATTTCCAACCTGTTGTGACGTTTATCTAATGTGGGAGGCATTTCAATTCAGTGTGACGTTCATCTAGGGCAAGGAGACTTTTTGTGACCTTTATCTAATGTGCGGGATTCATTGCTCTGGCAAGTTAGTGTTTTCAGGAGAAAACAGGTAAACCTGTGACGTTCATCTAGAGTGCAGGGTAGTCTTTAATGATTGTGACGTTCATCTAGAGTGCAGAGTGTTTTTGTGTCTCTCCGCACGCTGTAAAGGCTTCCACCTTAGCTGTGACGTTTATCTAATGTGAGTAGGATTTCCAATGATTGTGACGTTCATCTAGAGTGCAGGGTAGTCTCTAGTGATTGTGACGTTTATCTAATGTGCAGGGTATTTTTTGTGTCGCTCTTTGGAAACAATCCTACAAATTTTCTGTCACATTCATTTAATGTGCAGGGATCTTTGTGACGTTTATCGAAGGTGTAGGGCATTCTGATGTCTGCAGGCACTGAAAAGTGTGACGTTCATCTAGAATGCGGGGCTACTTCTGAGACAATGTGACGCTTATCAAAGGTGAGTGAGATTTTGCAGCCAGTGTGACGTTTATCTAGAGTGCAGGGTGTTTTTGTGTCGTACCCTACGTCAAACGATACTTTACTCAAAATGTGACGTTCATCTAGAATGCGGGGTCTTTTGGACACAAAAGGGATTTAAGTTAAGCAGGCAATTAATGCACCTTGGTCTTTTGGCTGGATTTTCCGTTTCCCACTTTCCACCATCTTGATCCAACTGGCACTCCGACCAATTTTTGCTGCTAGCTCAACCTGGCTAAGACCTTTCGTGATTCTCATCTGCTTCAATTGTTCACCAGATTGGATTACAGTGATTGCTTTCACATTGGCTTGAGAAAGTTGATCCGCATGAAGCTGAATCGGGGTGAGGGGTGCTTTTTTCAGATCAAACTCCTTCACAAACCCCTTTCTATGTTCTTCGATCGCATCGAGCTTTTTCGCGATCTCCGCCGGTGGCTGAATCCATAATCGCCCGTGCAACAATTGCTCAAAACTACCGCGTACCCGTCTCGTTCTGTCAGTTAGACGTGCTCCTTCTCCTGCCTCTGCATCCTTTGCCCAAAAACTTGCTGCCTGCTCTGGATCATCGGGAATTTGGTTCAATAACGCAGAATCACCCGAATCAACCCAATACTGCAACGGGTACGTGTTCGGATCAGGGATGATAACCCAACCTTTTTCTAGAAGAACTTTGAGGGACGTGAGCCATGAGCGGGTCAATTTAGCGCGTTCTCGAAAACCCGAAGAGGCTGCCTGCATTGCCTTTTCCCCAAATGCAACCTTCATTAAGACTTCCACCGTGAGGGGACTGTTACGATTGATTTTGGTCTTGAACAAAAGCCACAACATCAAGCGAGCGGCTCCCTCATAGTGATGCCAAGTCGTCATCAAGTCTTGAAGAATCTGCTGAGATAGAATGCCATACTCATAGTAGCCACCCTTTTCTTTGCGCTTCTCTTCGTTGAGGAAATACTTTGCCCAATTACCGCACCGGATATTCAAGGTGAATCCGACTAAAGTTCTTTCTCCCACAATGTTGCCAGCCTCATCCTGGAGACAGTCTTGGAAGTGCAACATTGGCTCTGCAATTTCCCACAGCCAGTTACGACTAACCGTAAACATAGGAACTCTACCTTGTTCGGGCCAGGAAACATATACCAGCAGGTAGCAGGGTTGCTTGGCTAGCTCTAACATTAATTGCAGTTTCTGTTGTTTATTGAGTTTTTTGTTTTTATCTAGCCCCAAATAATGCTCTAGTTGAGTATCGTTTAGAACGAATTGCTGCTCCCAGGGACGATCCAATTGAGTCGCATGGGCAGCATAGATCAAATGCATACAAGCAGCTCGAATGTCGAATTGCTCAATCAGTGCCAGCGCTGCTTCCCCTTCAAGAACTGATGGATCTTTTGCATATAAATTATTGCTTACCGAGAAAGAGACATATCCTTTTCCCTTCGCGACTGGACTTTCATAATAAATGGGTCCGTCATCGGAAGTAACCCAGCCAAGATCTTGTCCCTGACTGAGAATATTGCAGCCCTCCCAGATAAGTCGGTTTGATGCCATGCGATCAGTCATTCCGTCAGGAAATAACTCTGGACTTGTTGCGGGTCGTTGAAACGAAGGATATCGCCCCTGCCGAGCACGAGTTTTACTAACTCTAGTATCGTCGGATCGTTGCAATCCTTCAATTCCTGGCTGAGATGACGGTGCTTCAGCTTGGAGTTCGGGGTTAAAAGTATCTACTTCTTTCTTTTTTGATTGCATGATGGCTCTTCGGGGTATTTAGGTTTACTAGAGCCAAAACGTCCTACTTTCTGAGGGTAAAACCTAGTCACTGAGAAATCTTTTCAGCCGCTCGATGATTTGCTAGTATGCAGATATCGAGCGCAGGCTTTCACCTGTCAATCTAGGGAGTAGAGAAAGGATGCGATCGCTCTGGCGAATAAAATACTCAAAAAGCATCAGGGCATCTTCTTGGCGGTTGAATACCTGGTGCTTTTTGCATTCAAGGATTAAGGGTGGGTCGAGCATAATCAGGTTTCGGGGATGATTTTGATAAACTCAGCATTTTAGTCTGAATTAGTTTGAATGGAACAACCCATTCCAAATTTTGAACTGGGTAGGATCATACTCGGATTACGGGTTATTGATCATTTGGGGTTAGGGAATTGCTAAATATCCACCCGATAAACGAATAGGGTTAGGTTTACTACTTGGCAAGTTTGCCAACGCTGGTCACTAAAGTAATGGTACAAATATATCATTCTCGCCTAGAAATCTCGATGCCCTCAAGTTTGTCTAGCTTTTTGTGACTTCTCATCTGTTTCTGCTAGATGTCATTCACTGGTTGATCGCAGTTCAACCAGGCTATAAATTCCTGAATCCTGCCAGGTTTTTGCTTGCCGTTCTATCAAGGTCTGGAGCATAGACAACTGTTGCTCAAGCTCAACGATCTCGTCCCGCCTTCTGATCGCCTCTTTCCAGTGTCGATGTTTGTGACTTCCCGGTTTGCCAAGCGACTGACTTTTTGGTTTGCGATCGGGCTTCGGAATATGTCAACAAGAATGAGACAGAGTAGAGTGAGAAATTAGTGTTGCTCCTGGGGAGGGGAACGGTTAGGGATGGGTGGATTAATCCAGACCTGGGTCGGAATGGCAGGAGGCAAAGGCAATCCCTTAACAAAGCGTTCTGGATGGGTGAGGTAAGCGGATTGCAACACGTGCTGACGTTGCTGCGAGACGACCTCAGCTTGCCCGTGATGGAGCACCGTGGGTGTTAACAAACCGATTCCACTGTGGTGATGGTCCTGGTTGTACCACTGGAAAAAGGTTTGACAAAAGGTACGAGCATCTTCAATCGAACCAAACTGCTTGGGAAAAAGGGGCTGGTACTTGAGAGTTTTGAACTGGGCTTCAGAATAAGGATTATCATTGGAAACATGGGGACGAGAATGAGTTTTGGTGACACCGAGGTCGGACAATAACAGAGCAACGGCTTTGGAGGTCATGGCGGCTCCTCGGTCGGCATGAATCGTCAGTTGGCCAGATTGAATCTGTTGTTTTTGGGTGGTTTGTTCAATCAGACGCTCTGCCAGGGTTGCGGATTCACGATGGGTCACCATCCAACCGACGACATAGCGACTGAAGACATCCAGGATGACATAAAGATAGAAGTACGTCCATTTAGCAGGTCCATGTAATTTCGTAATGTCCCAGGACCACAACTGGTTTGCCCCCGTTGCCAGCAATTCGGGCTTCTGGTAGGTGGGATGGCGCAGTTGATTGCGGCGTTCCCTCACCTCCGCATGCTCTGCCAGGATACGGTACATCGTGCGAATCGAACACAGGAAAGTGCCTTCATCGAGTAAAGTGGCATACACCTCCTGGGGGGATTGGTCTACAAAACGCTCACTATGCAAGACCTCCAATACTTTTTGTTGTTCTGCCTCGCTTAAGGCACGGGCTGGTTTTGGCTTCGGTCTTGGTTGGGGTTTGGGGTCACGCTGGGATTGTTGCTTGCGGTAATAGCTGGCACGACTGACTCCTAATCCTGCACAAACAGGGGCGACCCCCATGGTCGGAGCCAGTTGTTCGACCGCACTCATTAATCGCTCGTGTCGTTGTTCGTCGCCAGCGTGATGTTTAAGATCGCCGAGGCTTTTTTTTGGATGT
>JANRKG010000256.1:0-8521 GCA_033763635.1 Leptolyngbyaceae cyanobacterium bins.59 | reverse complement strand
ATCAATCCATAGGCTTGCTGCCGAAATTCCCGTAGCTTGGCAAAATGTTTCATAGTCAAGTGATTTGAACGTCCTTGACTATTTAGCAGCCAAATCGTTCGATCTGGCTGCTTTTCTTAACCATTTAGTCTAAACCTGAGTCTTTCAGCGATGCGGTTTCCATAGGGACATTTGCAGTATCCATTGGTCGGTTCCGGTTCCAGCGCTGGAGCAATTGCAGACGCGATCTTGCCTGCCGAAGGCGGTTAATTGCCCGTGATCGGGTCATGCGGCTGCCAAAACCGCAAACAGCACCGGGCTAGCACAGGGAGAACTGACTAAAGCGAAAGTAACGCCAACACCAAAGGGACCTGCTATCGGTAAAGATATCTGAGTCTGGGGCAGGGGAAGATGGAAGAGTCCCGAAAAACTGAGTCCTATCAAGAGGATGACGACTCCGATCGTCAGGTGAACATATCCTTTGAAATCAACAATCACAGCCGTGGCAAAGGAAGAGACCAGACCAAACAGGCTGAGAATTGTTGCCGTTCCCACAACAAACAATCCAGCTTTGATGAAGGCATCTCGACGGGAGGCGATATTGAGGGTGCCAATGTAGCTCAGGTTGACAGGAAGCAATGCCAGGATACAGGGGAAAAAACTGGCAAGCAATCCACCCAGAAATGCCAGAATTACAAGAACTAATGGATTACTGGTGTTCTGCTGTTCAAACCACTGCTGGTAGGCATTTTCAACCACGGAAATCAGATAATCGATGCCACTGGAGAGGATAGTAAACTGATCAGCGATCGCAACCAGGAGCAGAGTCCCAACAAACAGCAGCACCGGAAGGAACCATTTTTTCGATCGTCGTTGAGACAAATTGGATAAATCAGACTTTTTGCTGAAAATCATCGGTTTGGATTGGAAATGGGAGGGGAGGGAGAAGGGGAAGGTGGGGAGGGGGAGGTGGGGAGGGGAGGAGAGGAAGAATAAGGAGATTTCTGGCAAAGGACATCTCATTGACAGATCCGTCGGGCAGGCAAGTTGCCTATGATGTAATCGCCTCACTTACCCTACGATGAGTATTCTCTTGCCTGGAAGTCTCCTAAACACCCATACTTCCCTTCAATGCAGCACTGCCCTACTTCTTCATTCGGACGATCGCATTATCCAACACTGCCGTATAGTCTCCTTGGTTAGAATTATTGCGGAATTGCCGCAGCACTCTGCCATTGGATGGATCGATAATGGCAACCAGGGAGGTTTGAGACTTGTTTGCTGCCAGGAACTCACTCAGCCCTAATTCTTTTGCCTTCATTTCAGCCGCTTGTGTAGTGGTGCGATCACTGACATCAAAGACAACGAAGTGTGCTTTCCCCTGGTACTGTTGCTTCAGACGAGAGAGGGTAGGAGCAATATTCTGACATTTAGGGCACCAACTGGCATAAATATCCACGACAACGGGTTTGCCCTGCAATTGTTTGGCAAGGGGCTTTGCGGTGGTTCCTGCTAGACGAATTTCGGCAATGCTTCTTTCTGGCTGGATAGCAACCAGCGTGACGGCACCTAGTAGGGTGGCAAGGCTACCAACACCCAGACCGAGTAATAAAAGTTTTGCAGTGCGACGGTTCATGTTTTTTCAATAGTTAGGATCTATTTGATATACACCCTTAGAATTGAAATGGATTTACGGCAGTTTTCAGATCGATGGTTATGACTAGAGAAAATAAGAGCCTCTTCAGCTATTAATCAGCTTTGCCCGTAAGCATTCGTTGTAATGATGAATGAAATTCCAAATGGAACCGATGTGATTTTCCTTCAAACGTTGTTGCGCTTTGGGAGTCACTTCCACCTGTTGGGGAACCGTTTCATGAACAAGTCACGAAGTTGATTCTAAAATCTTTAGGGGTTGATAATGATGATGCGGAAGCGATCGCATTCAAGGCTCTAGAACCTTTCCCAGACGAGTAATCTAAAATGGTAGAGCCGAATGAATCATTCTGTAGCTTTGACTCCGTTCTTAGAAAGAAAATACAGCACGAAGTGTACCTGTAATAATTGTGCCGTTTACTTGTTGATTAGAGGGGTTTGTGATCACCTGGAGCACAGGGGTTAACCGAATCGCATCATGAACAGGGACATTATAAAAGGCTTCAAAGTCTGTCTGAGTTGTATTACCAATCCTACTCTCAATAAAGGGTTGGGCCACTGCGAACCCGGCTAATGCCCCTTTGATCCCTGCATCTTGAATTACAATACCGGCCATCCAGTATTGAGGATGGAGGTTACCAAAGGTGGTGTCATCATAATTACTATAGCCATATCGTCCAACAAACCCCACGTTTTTAGCGATCGTTAGTTCCGTATTCACAGCAAATACTTGAAAGGCACGATTGTAAACAGCCCCTTCACTGTATTGGAAACGCATTGTGAAATTGCTCCAAGGGGTGTACTCTGCTTCAAACAACCCCTGATAGGTATCTCCAAACAAGCCTCGATCACCCAGATTGACTGTAGCAGGATTCCCTTGAATGGGATAGAGCAATCGAATAAAGGGAGCAGTACCTTTCAGAAGACCCTGATTCGTGGGATTGGCGGCATCAGCCGCTGCGTAAAGAGCGCGGATTGTCACTGGCCCTTTGGCAGGGTTCCAGGCGATGATTGCACCTGTTGTAGGACCACTGATGGGAAAAAGAATGTAATTGTTAACCAGAGCCTCGGTACTGAAGTCCCGAAAACCGAGATTAGCATAGCGATTTAGATCAACATAATCCGTTACGCGAATGTCAGGCCCGATGGATACTGAGAGGTCTGATAGGGGTCTAAAGGTGTAATACAGGCGCGTAATCTCAAAATTGCCATTACTGGGAGGTTTCGATGAAAAATCTAACCCACTTCCAAAGTTAGGCTCTAATACAGCCCCCGCATTGTCATTGGCCCCTCCGCTTGCGGACCCTAAACGCACCCTGAGTAAATCCGTTCCAATAAAGCTGGTATTGAAATCCAACGCAACTCGATAAATTGTAGTGGGGGTGGGGGAGGAAGTTGCAATCTGAGTTCCCTTTGGATCGATGAGTTCATTGCCCGTAAACCCCCCTGCATTGACCACCATTATCACCTGACCCGTCAATTTTGTAGTCGTGGTAAACTGATTAGCCTCTAAAGCACGGGTGCGAATCTCTAGCGCTTCCATCCGATTTTGCAAGGTTGCAAGTTCTGAGGCGAACTCTAACTGAAGGCGCTGTAAGGTTTCCAAGTCACTGCGGGACACACGATTCCCTGTGTTGTCAAGAATCAACTGATTAACCTGATCAAGACAGGAATTTAGTCCGGCTGCAAATTCGTATCGGGTTAAGGAACGATCGCCCTGAAAACTGCCATTGAGATAACCCGTAAGACACCCGTATCGCTCAGCCAAAGATTGTACCGCTTGAAAAGCCCAATCGGTCGGTCGAACATCTGAAAGTTGATCAACCCCTGTCAGTGCTTCCATCCCTGTTAAATTCTGCTCTGGCTTCGCAACAACGGGAGAGGAATAACTCCAAAACAAGCAAAGCAAGCTTAGATTGAAGAGGGACGATCGGATAGCTTTAAATGGATGAATGCTCATAGGTCAGTTTATTACAAGAAACCATTGAGCGTTTTCTGAGGGGGTGTTTTGGGATGCGCTCAACCCAGGTAACAAAAACAGAGAGAATTGCATGAAAAAGCACTCAGGGTCATAAGAGCAGAACGGGTCTTTACATCTTAAAGTCCCTGAGTGATTCACCTTAAGCGTGGAAGCTACTTAACCAATTTTGGGGAGAACCTCCTGAAACAGCAGTTGGATCAACTGGGACCCTTCAGGTTTACTCCAGTCCTGGGCGAGTTCTGCGATCATGGTATTGGTAGCAGTCAGAACAACCCCTCCTTTTTCCATCCGTCGTCGGGACATCTCTTCAGAAAGATCAAAAGGAGAACCAGAAGCATCCATGACTGCTTGCACCTGATAACCATCCTCCACTGCATGAATGGAAGGAAATACTAAACAAACATCAGTGGTCACACCAGCCATAATTAAAAATTTGCGGCCCGTAGCTTCCACAGCGCTTTTGAAATTGACATCATTCCAGGCATTTACAATTCCTGCCCGTTTCACACGCGCTTCGAAGGCATCGGGCAAAATCTCCTGTAATTCCGGCATTAAAGGGCCTTGAATGCGCTCCTCCTGACTACTGGTCAGAATAACCGGGATCTGCAAAATCTTTGCAGCTTTTGCCAGAGCCAGGGTATTCCGTTTCACCGACTCCAGAGGCAAATTCTTGATCAGTTGCATCGTACCGACCTGATGATCGATGAGTAATAAGGCAGCATTTTCGGGTGTAAATAGGTTCTTCATGGAAATACTCCTGAGAAAAATATGAGAGTGGATGGATGGTCTCTAAACAGAGGAATAGAGCCACTTGCGAAATAGTTGGGTCAGTCTGGGCATGACGAGATAAGTCAGTAACCAGACCACAACTCCAACGGTGAGAAACTGAGTCAGAACAATCGGTAAAGGAGCCAGAACAATTTGTAAAATACGACTGACAATGGACAACGTTACAAACACTCCCATCCAGGTCAGTAATACCATTTTGTAACGTTTGGGAGGTGATGGCAGTGAGCGGTTTGGCAATTCAAACCAGGTTTCTAATCCGGTCAGTACTTGAATCTTTTCAGATTCCTGCACGAGAGGTTTAGTGCGTTCAATCAAGTTCCACCGTTCCTTAGAGTTCAACCAGACTTGTAAATTCTCATGGCGATCGAAATGTAAGATGATGATGTATTCAGAATGAACTCCTGCCTGAGGACGCAGAATATTGACTCCAAGATGACCGTGAAAGGTTTTGGCAACAGGGATAATTTGCCGCATCCATGCTTCATAGGCTGATTCTCTCCCTGGCTTTACCAGGTGGGCAATGACGGCTGTAACATGATGGTCAGGAAAGTTCGAGCTATTCATGAATCATGTCCTCTAAACCCTCACCTCGCGCAATTGCAATCATCGCTAGTTGAACCCGACGATCAACTCCAAACTTATTCATCAGACTGCGAACATGGCTCTTGATCGTGTTTTGACTCACCTGCAACGCTGTGGCAATTTCAGGGTTACTTAGACCTTGAGAGACTAATTTGAGGACTTCCAATTCACGAACAGAGAGCTGCTGAAATTGATTATTCACAAACTGAATTGAAACGCATTTAGAACCACTCTTATCAGCCTGAGAAAGCTGAGTAATTCGATGAACAAAGGACTGCTGCTGATCGAATTGAATCGAAAACGTAACGATCGCGGTAAGCATTGGACATTGATGCTAGGGGTAAGAATAGTTTGAAATTGCTGCTGAGATGAGACCGATGTCAAGAGGATGACTTAAGCCAGAACTGCGTAATTCTTGGATTTCTGTTCATCCATTGAGTCGCTGCCTCTCGCGGGGAAAAGCCTTTCATACTAGTGAGGTAATCCATTTCAGTGACAGCATTAATGCCAAGATAGATCCGTCTTAAAGCATTCAGGGTTGTAGTTGGAACTCGATCACGGAAAGCTTTTGTGATGACTAATGAACAGCGATCAGCTCCTGGAAAAATTCCTAATGGATCCTTTAAGCGGCGAATGGAAAAGGCTTGATTCAAATATTGCGGTTGCCACAGGGGGATAATCACGCCTTTACGTGCATCTACTCCCTGCCGAAAGGCATCAATCCACTCCCGTTCTGTTCCAGTTCGAAACTGATAGCCCACATCTTCAAGATAGTAACTCGCCATCACGGTCTGCGACAGGCGCGTGATTCCGGCTCCTGGTCCAATTCCCTGAATTACCCTGGTCATGCGGGCCGCAACGTCGGGGCGAGCCAAGTCTCCAATGGATTGAATGTCATCAGGGAGGTAGTCAGGAATTCCCCAGAAAAAGCGAGCATCGTTATAGAGCTGACCCAGTTCAATTGCCTGAGCACCAAAGCGTTGAAAAAGGGGTTGATGGGCATGGGGCAGCCACACGGCCACCAGGACATCTAAATCACCCTGTCCTAAGATCGAAAATATCTCAGTGTGAGGTCCTTCAACGATTTCTACCCGATGCCCCAATGCCTCAAGAACATTTTGGATAATTCCACCCACCACACGATAAAAGGATAAGGCAACTACACCCACACGAATCGGAGCATCGTTTGAGGAAGGGGGGCTTGCCTTTCCAACACTCCAGAAAGCGAGGTCAAGGGCTGTTGTGGCACTGGCGATCGATCCGAAACGCAGAAATTTGCGACGGGATAAGCTTGAAAATGGGGATTGAGAATGGCAGTTCTTGGAGGGGTTCATGGCTCTAGGGAAGGGATTTGCCGAGATTATTCAACAACCTGTAAAACCATCTTGTCCCGCTGCCGCTCATATTGCAGGGCAGTATGGACTCTGGCTGAATCTTTTAGGGGAAAGCGCCTAACCGATAAGGGAAGAATTTCTCCACTATCAATCAAATTGCCAATTTGGCTTAACTGGGTGCTATCGGTAGGGTTGACAAAGATCGGAACGCCCCTCACATCCGTTGATGGAGCAATAACAGGGTCAGCCGCTCCCTCCGTGGAGATTAAGATGCCACCGCGTCTGAGGACGGACCACGATCGCTGCCGAGTTTCACCTCCCACCGTGTCCAGCACCACATCCACTTCAATCCCTGTATTTTCAAATTGCTCGGAGGTATAATCAATTGCCACATCTACCCCCAGCCGCTTGATTGCCACCAAATTTCTACTGGAGGCAGTGCCAAGAACGAACGCCCCCTTCCACTTGGCAAATTGCACAGCAAACCGACCAACTGCACCCGATGCTCCATGAATCAAAATGATTTGACCTGCCTGCAACTGAGCCAAGTCAAAGAGTGCCTGCCACGCAGTCAGGGAAACACTGGCAACTCCGGCAGCGGTGGCATAGTCGAGGCTGGTTGGCTTAGGGGCAACCAGAGAGGCATTGACAATCGCATACTCGGCATAAGATCCTAGCTGGCTTAAGGGAAGCATGGCAAAAATTTCATGCCCTAACGCCAGGGATTTCACTTGGTCACCAATCCCTACTACGGCTCCGGCTAGATCGTAACCGGGGATCAACGGTAGGGGAAAAGGAAACTGATTTTTCAGGTATCCCTGGCGAATTTTCCAATCAGCCGGATTCACTGCCGCCGCGTGAACGCGAATTAAAACCTCATCTGCTCTAGGCTCTGGCATAGGAGCCTCTTCATAAACAAGAACTTCAGGACTGCCATATTCATACAGTCGAACTGCTTTCATGGTGTTCATTCGAATCTCTCAGAGTATCACTATGAAACCAACCCATCGCCCCTGCGAAGGACTTCCTTCAAAAACCAGCGATGCTTCTGGTGAACTTGTACAAATCGTGTGTAGAGATCCGCCGTACCAATATCACCTGCCGCACCTGCCATGTCTGCATCAGCATGCATTTCTTGAATGATATGGTCGTGGGTGGCGATCGCCTCTTGAATCATCTCGGACAACGACAACTCACCGACTGAGGCTTTCACGGTTGTTAGGGTCAGGTAATCAGAAGGATCGGCTACTGGCTTTCCGTCCAGCATGAGCGATCGTTCCGCCAGTTCATCTAACATGGCAAATATCTCACTTCCCTGTTCCTCAAACAACAGATGTAAATCCCGGAATAGGGGGCCATAGGTCATCCAGTGATATTTCTTGTAATTCAGGTAAGCCACTAAGGTATTGGCCTGCTGACGATTAAGAGTCTTGATTACAGCGCAATAGGTTGTTGCAATTTGTGGTTCTAATGTTGTTGCCATCGATCCTCCGATTCAAAGAATTGATTCCATAGACCACCTTTGCTATCCACAAAAGTGGTCTGTCGCAATACCGGACTCCCCAACCCTAACGCTTAACAGGTTCTGGGGTTGGGAAACTGGGGGCCAACCCATGTACCAGGGTGAAGGCGTACTCAACCCCAATCCCGTACCCACCGGAATGGGCCTTGACCACATCCAGGGTTGGATAGTAGGTTTCCTTCCGTGCCCAATCCCGCTGAAACTCTAGAAGTACTTGTTGCCATGTCACCGGAATAACCCCAGCCTGTACCATGCGTTGGATAGCGGTATTGTGAGCCACTTCAGAGGTTCCCCCTGATGCATCGACAACCGCATACACTTCATACCCATCTCGAATCGCTTCGATCGCTGGGAAGGTTAAACAAACTTCCGTCCACAAAGCCGCCATCACCAACTTTTTGCGACCGATGCGCTCTACTTCAGCACGGAACCCAGGATCTTCCCAGGAGTTCATGCTAGTGCGCTCAATGGGGGCATAGTCTGGAAATTGTTCTGTTAGAGCAGGAATGGTGTAACCACTAAAGCTCTTAGTTTCAACGGTGGATAGAATGACAGGGACATTAAATACCTTCGCTGCTTTGGCAAGCCCAACGACGTTATTGACAAGCAACTGACGATCCATAGAATTCACCCCGAAAAACATTTGGGGTTGGTAATCAATCAGAATCACAGTGCAGTTTT
>JANRKG010000255.1:0-3933 GCA_033763635.1 Leptolyngbyaceae cyanobacterium bins.59 | reverse complement strand
CTCGCCACCGTGGCCGAGGACCACCCGTTCGATATGCCCTTCCCGACTCACGGCCTCCGGATCGGATTCACACTGCTATTTTGCAAGCGATTCAAAAGGAGGGGAATCAGGCTTCTGATCCCGGTTATTCCGTTTCAGCGCTAAAAAGTCGTTCACCCGGAAAACAGAGGGTTCGAGAATGGGGGATTCCGGTGGCGATCGCTGCAACCCTGGTCGCAGCAGGATTGGGATGGAATAACTATCAATTACAGCAACAAGTGAGTGCGCTGCAAAATCAGATCACGAAGCAGAGTGATGTGATTGCCATGTTGCAACAACCCAAGGCCCAATTGGTTGCCCTTAAGGGAATGCAGCCAACTTCTCTGGCATCGGGCAGTATGGTCATGACTCCCAACAAGCCACAGGCCGTCCTGGTGTTGCAAAATCTGCCCGTTTTACCAGAGGGACAGTATTACCAGATCTGGTGTATCTGGGGTCAGAAAAAACTGCCCTGGAGTAGCTTCAGTACGGACGATCGGGGTAGGGCGCTTCTGAAACTGACCCTTCCCGATAATATTCCAGTGAAGACCCTGGCAATTACGGTTGAAGGAACCCCCAACCCCAGTACCCCCGCTGGGCCAATGGTCATGACCAGCGCTTTATAACATCTCCTTGAGGGGAAGTTGCAAATGAAATGTGGTTTGTCCATTCCCACTCTCTACCCAGATCTCTCCACCCAAACACTTCACTAATTTATGGACCAGGGTTAGCCCTAACCCGACTCCTCCATACTTCCAGGGGTCCTGGTTGGGAATGCGGTAGAACTTATCGAAGATGCGATCGTGTTCTGTTTCAGGAATCTCAATACCCGTATTCGTCACCTGGAGCCAGAAATGGGACGCAGGGGCAACCGCGACACGAGCCGATCGGTACCCCTGAGCAACCAGGCTTCTCTCCACCACATTCAAGCTGACGGAGATGGTAATTTCGCCCCCGACCGGAGTGTACTTGCAGGCATTTGTCAGTAACTCGGTGAGAATATGTTGCAGGTGAGAACTATCTGTTAGGAGATAGGGTAAACCCCTTGGCACCTGGATAATCAATTGTTGTTGTTGCTTTTGCAGGCGTTCTTGAAAGGAATCTGCAATGTAGGGAATCCACGTTTGCAAATCCACAGGAGAATTTTTAGAGTAATCCATCTCCTCATCCAAACGAGAAAGGGTCAGAAGATCATTGATGAGTTTGATTTCCCGGTTACTTTCCTCTTTCAAGATACGCAGATACTTTTCCAACCGAGCGGTTTGCTCTTCCGAAAACTCCACCTGCCTCAAAATCATTTCAAACAACCCAATCGTCACTTTGATATTGGACATCGGGGTTCTCAATTCGTGGGAAATGGTACTGAGAAAATCATCCTTGAGGCGATTCAAGCGTCCCAGGTCTTCTACCTGACGTTGGGCAGCGGCATACAGATGGGCCTGACGCAGCGCGATTGCACATTGATTCGCCACCTGTTGCACTAACCGCACCTCCTGTTCCCGAAAGGAGTCTTCGGCGGAGCGGACCAACCACACATCTCCCAAAATTTCCTGTCCATCGCGAATGGGGCAGGCGAGGAGGGCAACTTGCCCGCGATCGTAGTTCGAGGCAGAACAGAACTGGAGGGTGCCCCCCTGGTGAAGCGGTTGGTAGATCTCTGGAAACTGATCGAGATCCAGCGTCCGGCCTACATAGGACAACCCATCCTGGCTATGTTCGTATTGAACGGTGGCTAGCCTACGGGAATCGTGATAGATAGAAGCGTTGCAGGAAAGGACATCCAGAGCGATTGCCAACTCTTCGATCGCGGTTTGGATGATCTGCTTTTCGTCTAAGCTATCCCGAATATGCTCTGTAATTCGTTTTAAGAGGGCTTCGAAATCAAAGGCCGCTTGCAACTCAGCCGTATGGGTTTTGATTTGCTGCTCCAGGTCGGTATTGAAGCGCTGGAGTTGTTGCTGCTGCTGCTGTAACGTGAGTTGGTAGCGGATACGGGCCAACACCTCTGTCGCATGGAAGGGTTTGGTAATGTAATCTGCCCCTCCTACCTCAAACCCACGCACTTTGTCCTGGACTTCATCCAAGGCACTCAAAAAAATGACAGGAATTTCTGCCGTTGCCGGATCAGCTTTTAACTGTCTGCATACTTCATATCCATCCATATCTGGCATGCGGACATCTAGCAGAATCAGGTTGGGGGGTTGATACCGAACCGTACTGAGGGCGACTTGACCGCTGGTTGCTTTTCGAATGGAATACCCCTCACCACTGAGAATTGTGGCAAGGCTGTGCAGATTATCCGGTTGATCATCAACGATGAGCAAATTTAAAAGGGATGCCATGATATGCCTGGAAATGGCTCATTAAGCAATATAGAGGCTATTGCAGTGAAACGAGAGAAAAATTGGGAAGGGTTCACAAATCAGGAGAGGGGAGCCGTGTCTGCAACTTGCGGTTGGGTCAGTTGTAGCAGTTGCTCAAACTGAAGCAGCTTTGCAAGTTGGAGAATGGCTGTTGCCAGGGGCGCTTGCTCCGGTGGCAGTTGATGCACCAAACGGATGACCTGTTCATCATCGCAAGCAAGGGCGGCATGGTGGAGTGCCATTAACCACTCCTGTGAAACATCTTGCAAGGCCATGTCCCAGTCTGAAACTGAAAATGGCGTATCTTCCGGTTGCCCCTCCAAAGCCGGACCTGCTTCCTGATACAGAAATTGCACCCCCAGACAGCCAGCAATCTTATCGAACAATTCACTCTCCTGGAAAGGCTTGCTCAGAAATTCGTTGCAACCTGCTTCCAGGGCACGATCGCGGGTTTCGGGAAAAGCGTTGGCAGTGAGGGCAATCATGGGGGTCGGGGCCAGAGAACGATGAGGGGATTCTTCTCGTTGGCGAATAGTGCGGGCCACTTCGTAGCCGTCCATTGTGGGCATGTGAATATCGAGGAGGATCAGGTGAGGCGGGGTCTGCTCCCAGAGGGCGATCGTCTGAAGGCCATTGGATGCCTCCAGAAGGTCAAAGCCCACAGATTTCAGCAAACTGACCAGGAGGTTACGATTTCCAGGATGGTCGTCGGCAATCAGGATACGGTAGCGGGGTTGGCCGGGAGCCAGTTGAATCACCGATCGCTGGGGAGATTCCGACTGAAGCACGGTTTTCTCCGAGGCCCGAATTGGCAATTGCAGGTAAAACACACTGCCCTGATGAAGGGTGCTCCTCACACGAATCTGCCCGCCCATCAACTGTGCAAATCTCCGGCTGATTGCCAGTCCTAATCCGGTGCCTTCGATCGTCTGCTTGCCATTCTGAGCTTGTACAAAAGCATCAAAAATCTTTTCCAGCGCTTCAGGGGGCACCCCGATCCCCGTATCTTCCACCTCCAGATGCAGGGTCATCGGACGGAGGGAACTGAGGGGATGGGTCTGGGGCGAAGCGAGGGGTTCTTCCTCCCGTCCTGATTGAATCTCCTCAGCCCAAACCCGGAGGCTGACCCGTCCCTCCTGGGTGAATTTAATGGCGTTACCCAGTAAATTAATCAAAATTTGCCGTAACTTACTGGCATCGATGAAGATGAACTGAGGAACGCTGGGGGCGATCGTAACCTCTAGTTTCAACCCCTTCAAGGTGGCCTTCAATTGAAACATGGACTGAAGCGTTGTCAGGAGTTCCTTAAAATCGCAATTACTTTCATTCAGGGTGGCCCGTCCCGCTTCAATTTTGGATAGGTCTAAGACATCGTTGATTAAGCTCAGTAAGTGGTTGCCACTGCGAATAATGGTTTGCAGGTGTTCTCGATGTTTGGTGGTGATTTGAAGATCGCGGCCCATGACCTGGGTAAACCCCAGAATAATATTGAGGGGAGTTCTTAATTCGTGACTCATGGTTGCCAGGAATTGGCTCTTCGCCCGGTTCGCAG
>JANRKG010000254.1:0-7465 GCA_033763635.1 Leptolyngbyaceae cyanobacterium bins.59 | reverse complement strand
CTTGCATCCTGGGGCACACCGATGCTAATTCTGGCTTTTGCCTATTGTGCAGCCCTGAGTGTTGTGATTGGGATGGTCATCTTTCCCCATTTCGTCGCTCGGACCCTTCAGAATATCCCGCGTTCCCTGCGGATTGTTCTGGGGGCAATGGCTGGCGTGATGTTGGCCCTCTCTCCAGTGCTTTTGTTCCACCAGTCCAGTCGGGGTGTCATCCTGGGCCGCTATACGCTAGCCTACGCGGGATTTCTCGTCGGATATCATCTCGTCTTAGGTGCGGCATTTCTGGGAGCTTGTTACGCGGGAACGGTGGCCTCGCAGCTTCAAAAGATAAAACTCTCCCAGCGGACGGTTCAGAGTCTTCTGGGGGCACTTGCCGTGCTGCTGCTTGGATTATTGGTGGCGATCACCTTTCATGGTCGATTAATTGCGTATCTTGGGCCTGTCATGACGACCTACTTGATGACCTATCTGGGCTTATTGGTTGGGTTGGCAGCTTTTAGTGCAATTTATCCAGTGTTTTGGGCACAGTGGGTACAGCAACCCATGAATTTGTCGGGGCCAAACCTGGCGAATTTAAACCAGCGAGTGCTGTCCTGGGCTGTTTCCTTTTTATTTTTATCCCCTCTTGTATTGCCCTACATGGCGGGTCAGTTTCAAAGCTTACGTGCCCTTCCCATTCACCAACTCCCTGCTTCTGACGTTTTAAATCAGTATCAGGGGCAAAGTTTTGTGACAACGGCAACTTCTGCCTATGTCAGCTACTTTACGCAAGACTGGGCAATTCACTTACATGCTGCCGATATTAAAGGGTCATTGAATTCCTACAGTATTCGCTATGCTTTTGAGCGAGATCGTTTATCGAATCTGGATTACCTCAAGCCAGATTTTTACCTCTGTACGGAGCGATCGAACTGTTACGCGCCAGATGCGGAATCGATGCTGGAAGTTTCCGATGCCGGAGATGGATGGGCAATTTATCGAATGAAGCATGAGTAGGTTTAACATTAGACTTTATTTGGGTTTTTTCGGTGAGGAGCAAGGTTCTTTAAAATGTCCAGATACTCTAGCAAGATGCAAGAAGTGATTGAGCAATCGATTGCTTGCCCCTGTTGTCATAGTAGTTTTGAAGCAAACGATAGCGATCTGCTGTGTAAAAACTGTGGGTTTAAGGGACTGCTGCTGGATGGTGTGTTTGTGATGGGCAATCATATCCCATCCTCTGTGTTTGATGAAAAGTATGAGGTGATGGAAATTGCCAATCAGGACGAAGCCACCTGGCGGGTCTTTTATGAGCAACAGGTCAAGCTAGTTCAGCCTTTTCTCACCCCCAACTCTCTGGTGCTAGATGTGGGGTGTAGTTCCATGCTGCCCTATGAGCATCAAAATCCCTGTTTAGTTGCAGGGCTTGATCCGTCCTTCAAGTCCATTCGGGCAAATCCGAAAGCGGATATTCGAGTTTGTGGCAGCGCAACCCAACTTCCCTTTGCTGATCAATCGGTGGATACGATCGTCTGCTTCTACTCGGTTCACCACATGATTGGAAACAGGGTCAGCGAAACACGGCAGAATGTGGCTTGTGCCTTTGAAGAATTTGGACGGGTGATTAAACCGGGTGGCAACCTGCTGATCTTTGAAGTAAGTCCCTGGCTGCCCTTCTGGTGGCTACAGAATTTCCTGTGGAACCGTGCGAAACGTGTTCTAGGATCAAAACTGGATATGTACTTCTGGTCGCCCCAGGCAATGGCCGCATTAGGACGAAAAACGTTTCCCAGATCTGTCTTGAAAAAAATCCCCTGTCCCATTTCTCCGTGGGCATTGTTCCCGCCCGTCTTTACCTTGCGCTGGTTAAAGGTTCCTCGTTTTCTGTATCCCTTGACCCCCCATCTTTACCACTGGCGTTTCTAAAGGCTTCCCTGTTTGGTGTGTAGTTGGCGATCGTGCCTATCCCGTTGTGGTTGTGAAGAGTGAACTGAACTAATGATTAAAAACCTGTCTCAGCCTACCATTTCCATCATTATTCCTGCCCTGAATGAGGAAGCAAATGTTCAGAAAACAGTGATGGAAGTTCTGGACGTTTTGCCAGACTATTTTTCTGATTACGAGCTGCTACTGATTAATGATGGAAGTACAGACCAAACCGGGGCAGTGATGGAGCACCTGGCAAAGGATTATGGTCACATTCGCGTTTTTCACAGTGCAAAGAACTTGGGGTTGGGAGCCTCTTATAAGCGAGGTGTTGCAGAAGCTCGGTTTGAGTACATCATGATTGTCTTTAGTGATGGGGGATTGCCCCCTGCCAATTTGGTCACGATGTTTGAACAGATTGGAAAAGCTGATATTGTCGTGGGGTATGTTCCAAACTTGAAGCAAATCAAGTCTCTGACGCGGTATCTCATTTCCCGCAGCTATACTGTGATGCTCAATTTCCTGTTTGGTTTAAATATCAAATACTACAATGGTTCTGCGATTTACCGTCGCGAGGCATTTGCGGATATTGATATTACCAGCGAGCGCTTTGGATTTCAGGGGGAAATTCTTGTCAAATTACTGAAGTTAGGGTATTCCTATGTGCAAGCACCTGTTCCCGGAGCCGTTGGAAAAACCGATGCGGTGCGGGTAAAGAATTTTGTGAATGTGGGAAAAACCTTACTAGGGCTGCTTTTGCAGGTTTACCAACTGAAGTTAATGGTGAATGACAGTAGCAGCAAGCAGGAAATCCGAAAACGGAATAACACACTCAGTTCGACTTATCTAAAGTAAATGAGGGCTGTTACCAAGTTCGATCGCATCTCCAGGGTTCAAAGGATTGGATAACGGTTTCCAACGATTGAGATCCTTGGGCTGCAAGATCAGGGAAAAGTGGATTGAATGGTGCATGATGATCAGCAACCAGTAATTGAAAATCCGTTAAAAAGCGTCCTTCCCGAGCGGATTTCTGAATTAGACGGATTGCGAGCGATCGCATGTTTGTTCGTTGTGGTCGCTCACTATAGTCTGGCCTCAGGGAAAGAGGAAGCACCATCCTGGTTATCAGTGCTGATTGCAGGCATGCATCGCTTATCTCTGCCGAATCTGGCAGTGATTTTTTTCTATACCCTTTCGGCCTTTCTGCTGACCTTTTTAGGGGTGCGGGAGTACCGTAAAACGGGATCTTTCAAAATCAAACAGTTTTTGGGGCGACGTTTTTTTCGTATCTGGCCCCTCTATTTTTTCATGTTACTCATTGCCCTGTTGCTTGCAATGCCAGGGGGGCTGTGGGGTACGGATAATCCAGGTCAATGGCAGTGGTTACAACAGCACTTCTGGTTCTACCTGACTTTTCTCTCTAATTGGAGTCTGGCGTTTAATGCGGTGGGTGGCTATACCGACTCCTCTCCTCCGTTTCTGGTCGTCCTATGGAGCATTGCGGTTGAAGAACAGTTCTATCTCTTTTTTCCGTTTCTATTGAGTGTTCTTCTGCCTCGAAAACGGCGGCTACTGTGGATTGTGGCTCTCCTCATTGCGATCGGGCTGAGTTTTCGGGCCTGGTTTTTGACCCTACCTGTGGATAATAGTTCTCTGGGTTCCCAGGGGGGAATGTACTATGCAACGTTGACCTACTGTGATGTTTTTCTGGCAGGTGGCTTTGCGGGCTGGTTTGTCACTCAGCAAGAAGGCAAAGAACCCTCCTGGATACCCTTCATGCAGCAGCCTGTCGTTGGGATTTCTTTGCTAGGGGCCATCGTCGCCCTGACCCTCATCTGGCAAGACCATCTCTGGTATCCCTATTCAGGCACCAGTATTTTCATTTATGGTGTCACTGGAAGTCTCTTTGCTCTGGGGATTGTGTGGGTTCTGGCGAATCGGGAAGCGCTCCTTTGCCGCTTGTTACGATCGCCCATCATGCAACGGTTCGGGCTTCTGACCTACGGCCTGTATCTGTGGCACCTGATTGCCCAAACCATTGTGAAGTACGATACGGGTTCTCTGGTATTAGAGAGCATGGGCGAACGTCAATTTATGGTGACGATGACGTTTCTGCTCTATCTCTCAACGACATTGGGATTCGCCTCTCTCACCTATGGCCTGATCGAACAGCCCTTCTTGCTGCTCAAACTGGGTTGGCTGTTGCGAAAACCCATGCGCCCCTGGAATTTCTTGACGCGCGACGGATGGTGGGTGATAACTTTAGTTAGCCTATTCACTTGGACGCTATTACAGGTTGGTATCCAACTTTATTTTGGAGCCTCAACCCAAACGCGATTTTCCCCAATGCTGAATTTTTTGGGGATCAATCAGGAGCAGATTGTGCGATCGGACCCATTCAGGGTTCTCTATGTGCCTTCAACGAATCGCCTTTCAACCAATACCCTCGTTACGGATTCGCAAGGCAAACAAACAATCCTGAAGCCAGGAAACATTGTCCTGATGGGTCCACCCTATCAATTGCGACGCTTGCGAGAAGATGGACGGTGGGTATCTCTCAAGCTTCAGGAAGGGCAAACCCTTCAGGTTGCCAATCTGGGATCTTGGAATTCTGAAAGTCAAGCTTTTCAAGGCTTGCCAGGGGTCGTTAAGAGTTCTCAGTTGACCCTGGACCCCTCCTTCGTCCAACCCCTCAATGAAAACGCGAATTTCCAGGACAGTACCCTTCAGGAACCTATCAAAGGGTTTTCCGTCAGCCCACCGGATGGGGGGTATACGGTTCGTCTCCTCAAAGATGCCAGAGGCTCTTTTGTTCGAATTTCTGCAACTCGCCCTGAAAAACATCTTGTGTTGGTTGGAAGTTTGCTGCCTCCATTGGGGATGGATCAGGTGCCAGCAACCTTACAGGGAAGTGTTCGTGCCCATTCTACAGGTCAGATCACCCTGACCCTTTACGATCGCATCGACTCAAATGGCAAAGCCGAAGGGTATCAAGTCATCAAACCTGCCAGACTGGAGTGGCAAAAACTGAGCCTTCAGGTTCGTAACGTTCAATATCCCGATCCCAGTGACCACTTTTCGCTCGGTCTAACTGATGTACAAGCAAACGACTGGTTTGATGTGCGGGAATTTAGCCTGTTTCAGGGGATCTTGCCCTAACATCCACTCCGTAATTAGCGTGGAGCTGCTTCAAACTGCGGATGGGGTTTTAGAGCCAGGAGAGAACGGATGAGAACACACTCGTCTTCCCTCAATCAATCTGCGGTGCCATCGGCCCCCTGGTTTAAGGCGAAGGTTTGGCAAGATTGGCTGCCGACCCTGATCTTTGCTGCGGGGCTTCTGTTGCCTTTATTGTGGGTCGTCATTCATGGCTATACCCTGACAGGCCAGTATGAGGAAAGCCTGGGGTATCGCTATTTCTATTCATTACGACAGTTATATGATGCCGATCGCTATGTGTTCTTGCCCCAGGCGCAACTGGTAGACCTCACTCATCGGGTAATCCAATTATTCCTATCAGGAGTGGGCTATGCGATCGATGATTCTTCCCAACGCATTGAGGTTTTCAGTTATCTATCGCTTTTAGTTGCTCATGGGGCAGCGATCGCTGCTTTCCAGTGGGCCATTCAGCCTCTGGTTTCCTTGCGAAGTCGCTTAGGAGCGGCCCTGTTTTGGCTCCTAATTTACTATCCACCCGGAATTGCCGGAATTTATGGGTTCTATGCGATTCTGCAACCCGATTATCCGGTGTGGGTGATTTGGGTTGGATTGCTCATGGCTGGCTTTTATACCCGCTGGCCTGCTCAGGATTCGGAATGGAGTTATCGGGATGCGTTGTGGCTTGGCCTGTTTGCTGGCCTCGCTTTGAGTGTGAAATTAACCCTCACGTTGTTCCCCATTGCGATCGGCTTAGGTTGGTTCATCACCCAACGTAACTGGCTGCGGTCTCTTCTCATGGGAAGTCTGACTGCTCTCACGACAGGAGGCGTATTTCTACTCGTTCTTTTGCTGCTGTATCAGGGAAATTTGAGCCATTTACAGCAATTCTTTGCAGATTTACGTATCTTTGGACAGTCCGTTGGTTCCCAGGAACCCTACTGGCAATGGTTAATGGTCACAGTTCCCCGATCTCCCTGGCGAGTCGGACTATCGGTGATTGCGCCTCTGATATTTCTAGGATTGTTGCCCTTTGCCCAAAATCGTTCCCAGCGAGGAGTCTTAGCAGGTCTGGTGGTGTCTACTGCCCTGTACCATCTCATTTTGTACTCTCGCTATGTAACCGTAACGTGGTCTGAAGCAGCAACCCTTTTTCAAGCTGGACTCTGGGCGATCGTCGTCCTCTTTCCGATTCCCTGGCATGGCGTGGCCTGGACATGGGCGGGCGTTGCGGGTTTGGGAGCTGCGATCGCGGTTGGGCTTCCCTCTGCCCAGTATTACCTGAATGAAGTTCAGGTCAATACGCACGCTCAACAACAGATGCAGCAGATTCTATCTAGAAGGGAGGATCGGATTGCGTTTCTGTTTCCGGGCAATGATATGCGCCCTTTTACGATTGATTCGGGAATTTGGAAGGGAGGGATCAACTTCCTGGTCCATGATACGTTTGGGGACAGTCCGTTACTGCGACAGATGTTTCCCTTTCGTCAATATTTCAATCAGCCCGATCCTGCCTTTTATCAAAAGAACCCAGTCAATTTAATTGAATTTGGTGCGGTAGTCATTCCTGTGCAACGCCGCGCAGCCCAACCGCCGATCGCTGAACAGGTGCAAAAGGCAGAACAACACTTCTCAACTTCCCTATCAAATTTTCGGTGTGATTTTGAACTGACCCTCAATAGTGGACAAAACCTGATTGTTTGCCTCCGCCATCTCCCTGCCTCTCAGATGAGTAACCTCGATCAGGAATTTCCGGATGAAACCGGAGTCCTGGAGGCATTTTATCAACCACAAGTGACCAACTTGGCTCCGGGTGTTTCTCTCCTCTCGCCGACTGCGGACCTGCTTCCCCTACAGCCCGGTGCAATGGTTCTGTCAGGAACTTTTGGGGAACTGAGACGGTTGCGATCGGATAATACAGTTGTTACCTTAACCGCACGGGAAGGGCAGCAAATTCGCTTAATCAATGTGGGCAATTGGGATGAAGAACGGAAGATTCTCAAGGGATTGATGGCGACCTATCAGCAGAGGCGCTGGGTGATTGATGCCTCACCACTCCAACCCTTTAATCCCAACCCTAACTTTCAAGACAATACAGATCAAAATCTCTTACCAGGGATGACCCTCACAACAAATGCGAAGTATGAATTGCGGGTGATGCGGGATGAGGAACGCCCCTTTCTGCGGGTGCGACTCTGGCAACCCGTCGATCAATTGATGTTAGTGGGAATTGGACCCTTACAGGGACTTCCAGAGGGACCGATCGCCCTGCGTGCCCAACTTCGAAGTAACAACCCCAGACAACTAAAATTGAACCTATTTGATATATCTAATAAGAATGGTCATCAACTTTGGGAGACTCGCCAGAGTGCCTCCCAGCAGTGGCGCTCTTTAACCGTTCAGG
>JANRKG010000253.1:0-5068 GCA_033763635.1 Leptolyngbyaceae cyanobacterium bins.59 | reverse complement strand
CCACTGAAAAATCCTTTTGTCCTGCCACCAGCGGAACAAATTCAACCTGCATGTCCCGCAGGTTTTTGTTCACTGAAGGATTGTGAATAATTTCATTCGTGATCCAAATGCGCTCGGTGGGAAAATGTTGCCGAGTTTCATAGGCCATTGCGACGGCCCGTTCTACACCCCAGCAGAAGCCAAAGGCTTCTGCTAACCGAATCGTGACTTCTCCCTGTTGCAGCGTAAAATTGTTGTCCCGGATTTGTTGGACCAGATTACTCTGATACTCCGTTTGCAACATGCCAGAGACTTCGGCTTCATGCCCGAACCCTTTCCGATGGTAGTTCTCAGAGCTATGGAGCGATCGCTTAAAGGCTTTGGTATCCATTCCCAACTTTCCAAAGAGCACAACAGGTCTTCTCGATCACCCATCTTAATGGGAATTGGCACACTTCAGGACGTAGTTTCGCAAACCCTACCATAGAAAATTCAGCAGGATAGGGATATAGAGAGACTCTTGGGGAATCCTATCAGAAGAATTTATTCCGGTTGGTTTCTGAATTTCAGCCGTTCTAAGAGAGCATCCGGCTTAAGTCAGAGTTATGTGTTCTTTCGGTAACATAAAGTTGTAAGGTTTAATTGTTAGTTCCTTTTTCGTAACTTTATTAAAACCTTCCTACAGAGTTTCTAGAAAAATTAGCGGGTTAGCCAAGAAATCTATGCCAGTCAGTCCCTGGTCAGACGAGAACGCTTACAATCCAACCCCTTACGAGGAGACCGATCCGATCGGTTCTCTGATCACGGATTTATCCTATTCCCCAGAGGCGGGGGATCAAAGCCTGAATCGGGGGATAGCAGGGCGGAGACGCAAAGCAGCGCTGGTTTTGACGGCTATCTGGAGTGGAACGATCGCCCTGCACCTCCTTTCCTGGGGGAGTTGGTTGGTGCTAACCCTCAGTACGCTGCTCGGCATTCACATTCTCCGAATTGTGTGGGCGCGTCCTACAGCGTTACCGGAACCGCTCACGGGGGATGATGAATCGGCCTATCCCTATGTCTCCTTGATGGTGGCAGCAAAAAATGAAGAAGCCGTCATCGGGGAGTTAGTGAAGTCCCTCTGTAACCTCGATTACCCGGCCTGTCGCTACGATCTCTGGGTGATTGACGACAATAGCACCGATCGCACCCCGATCGTGCTGGACAAACTGGCAGAAGAATATCAGCAACTCAAGGTGATCCACCGTTCGGCCAATGCGGGTGGAGGGAAATCGGGTGCCTTGAATCAGGTTTGGCCCGTTTCGAATGGGGAAATCTTTGCCGTGTTTGACGCAGATGCCCAGGTCAATCGGGATATGCTGCGGCGGGTGTTGCCCCTGTTTCAACGGGAGCGAGTGGGGGCTGTGCAGTTGCGAAAGGCGATCGTTCAGTCAGAACTTGGTCATCCCCTGTCCCGCAATTTCTGGATACAGGGACAAATGGCAGAAATGGCCCTGGATAGCTACCTTCAGCAACAGCGCATCGCCATTGGAGGAGTGGGTGAGTTGCGGGGCAATGGTCAGTTTGTCCGCCGGACTGCTTTAGAAGATTGTGGTGGCTGGAATGAAGAAACCATCACCGATGATTTAGATCTCACCTTCCGCTTGCACTTAAAGCGGTGGGAAATTGACTTTATGTTGGCTCCTCCGGTGCGGGAAGAAGGGGTCACCCGTGCAGTGGCCCTCTGGCACCAACGAAACCGCTGGGCTGAAGGGGGCTATCAACGCTATCTCGACTACTGGCGACTCCTGGCCCGTAACCGCATGGGTTTTCGCAAAACCTTTGATGTTCTTGCTTTCTGGCTCATCCAATATGGGATTCCCACTGCCGCCGTTCCCGATTTTTTGATGGCGATCGTCCGCAATCGTCCCCCCATGCTAGCGCCCCTGACGGGGCTATCTGTCATGATGTCCCTCGTGGGCTTTATGGTTGGGATGGGCCGTGTTCGGCGATGGGAAGGGAAAAAGCTGGGCAGACAGGCAGAAACTTCTCCTTTGTTCTGGTTAACGTTGCTCAAGAGTCTCCGGGGCGTTATCTACATGTTCCACTGGCTCCCGGTTGTCTCTGGTACCACCGCCCGCATTTCCTTCCGGCCTAAGCGATTGAAGTGGGTGAAAACTGTTCATCACGGGACAAGCGAGGTCTGGATGGATATGACGGAGGAATCCGAGAAAACAGCTTGATCCAGCTTGATTGAGATTGATTCAGGAGATTTCCAGAAAAGAATTTACCTGTGGGTTGCCCTTCGACTACGCTCAGGACGCTAGTTGAACGAAGCCGAAACCAGCGGGTAGATTGTTTTTCGGAAATCTCCTAAGAGTGTCGATCGCATCCCAGGCTAAAACGGAATATCCTCATCATCTTCCTCTTCTTCCAGGTCTGCCGATCGCCCATTTTGAGAATCGCTAACGGGACTGACACTGGGTAGATCGTCATCCAGGTTCACAATTTGTCCATTAAAGAGATAGGCCAGACTTTTCGCAGCCCTTGTGACTTCATCTTCTTCCCAGGAAGGAATGGGAGGTTGGGGAGTTGGATCTGGCGGTTGAGGAGTCGGCGGTTGGAAGTGGGAAGTGGAGGCAACGGGCGGGGCGGATCTCTGAGGTGTCTCCGGTCGAGAAGGGGGAGGCGTAAAGGAAGAGGATTCCGGTGGAGAAACTTCCCTGGGAGTGGATTCATCCACAGTTACTTCCTCTAACCGCACCTTAATGTCTTGACCTAATACGTCCTTGAAGGCTACTTCAATTTTCTTGATTTGTTGTTGGGCAAACTTGATCATCCCACCCGTGGAAAGCCCGATGCGAACTTCATTGCCCTTCATGGCTAGCAATCGCCCGTGATCCTTCAGCAGCCCTTTCACGATCGGATGGGCGCGATCGAGCATTTTGACCCAGATTTGTTGCAGGTCTTGGGAGAGGGGCTGAGGGTCGCGGGTTGGAGGTTGGGAACTAGAGGGGTGAGGGGTGGGGGGCGGAGCAACCGGAGTTTTTTGTGGGCCTGGGGCACTTGCGTTTGGAATCGTTGGGCCTGAAGTGCTTGCAGAAGTGGCTACGCTGATGGAGGAGATGGTTGGAGCGGCAAGAATCTTGGGTTCTACAATGGGAGCAAGGGCACCAGGGAGTAGTCCCATCAGGGCGACTTCCAGCCAGAGGCGAGGTTGGGTGGTGTTTTTGACCTGCACTTCCACCGATCGCAAATGCTGCTGACCGAGTAGGAGGGTTGGGATGTCGAGACTTTGCACAAATTGACAGACCTGTGCCCAGGTGGGGGGCGTAATCGCGGTTAGATCATTGCGATCGGGGGCAGTTTTAGCAATTAACAGATCTCGGTAGAAACTGGCGAGATTCTGCAACACGATCAGGGGTTCCCGGCCCCGGTCCATCAAGTGACGGGCACGATCGATCACGCCTACCGGATCGCCTTGAGCGATCGACTCCGCGAGAGCCAACAACTCCCGTTCGGGCACAGCCCCCACCAAATCCCAGACACGCTCGACTGTGACTTCTCCAATTAACAGACTCAGTTGGTCCAGCAAACTCTCGGCATCTCGCAACCCACCCTGGGAGATCTGGGCCACCAGTTGAACGGCTTCAGGGGTGATGGCAATTTTTTCCTGAACCGCAATCATTCCCAGGTGTTTGACCATTGCATCTAGATTGATCCGACGAAAATCAAACCGCTGACATCGGGAAATAATGGTTGGCAGAACCCGCTGGGGGTCGGTGGTTGCCAGGACAAATACGACGCGATCGGGCGGTTCCTCCAGGGTTTTGAGGAGGGCATTGAAGGCGGCGGATGACAGCATGTGGCACTCGTCAATCACATACACCTTATACCGACATTGCACTGGGGCAAACTGGGCCTTTTCAATTAACTCCCGAATGTTGTCTACCCCTGTGTTACTGGCTGCGTCAATTTCAATCACATCCAGAGCGGCTCCTCTGGTAATCATGCGGCAGGAGTCGCAAACTCCGCAGGGTTGTGCCGTTGGAACATCACTTTGAAGGCAATTGAGGGATTTTGCGAGAATCCGCGCACTGGAAGTTTTTCCCGTGCCCCGCGCTCCTGTGAACAGGTAAGCAGGCATGATCTTCTGTTGCAGCAAAGCATTCGCCAGGGTCGTGGCGATCGCTTCCTGACCCACTAATTCTGCAAAGGTTTGCGGACGATATTTATGATGAAGGGGGATGTAGGGGGTGCTAGGGGCCATGAATCTTTTGTGAAGCCGTCGTTACATTCCGGGGTTTCTCGAATGTCAGGGGAAATCGTTCTGTGTCAGGATACCGTAATTACGATTAAAAACTTCATGATTAGGGGCATTCAGGCTTGACCAGCATTTCTTTAATTAAAGCAGTAATTAAAGCGGTGATAAACAAAGCCGGAAGTAAACAAAGCTAAAAACAGGCAAAGCTAAAAACAGGCAAAGCCAAGCACAGAGCGGCAACAGAACAGTAAATAGACCAGTAAACAGAACGTAACAGGCCAGCGGAAAAGGAAGTAGCATGTACAAAACATTGATGCAGGATTGCAATTCCCTTGAGGGACAGTATCTGAGTGACGAAGCTTTAGACGCGCTCAAAGGATATCTGAGCGACTACCCAAAGCGACGAAAAACCTACGAAATCCTGATGAAGGCATCGGAACAACTCATTGCAGCAACTTTGCAGCAGTTAGAAAAGACTGACTATCAGACTATTCAGGTTCACCGAAATATCTGTATCCGGGATATGACAGAGGTTCTGAGGCTGATTGCCCGTGCCATCCTGCTGGGTGACGATGATGGATTTTATGATTTCTTGTTGTGGATGCAGAACATGATGAGAGCGGTCCACAAGGAAGAACAATCAGCGAGAGCCTATTCTATTATGCAATCTATTGTGCAGGCGAAGTTCCCACCAGAGGAAGGCACCTTAATTCGCGGGTATCTCAATCGTGTGGTTGAGATGCTCCAGTCTCCTACATAGTGCTAGTTCAGTGAACGTCTTTTGCGACGATTAAGACCTCACCCCCCGGCCCCCTCTCCTGTCAGGAGAGGGGGAGGATTTGGGAA
>JANRKG010000252.1:0-6045 GCA_033763635.1 Leptolyngbyaceae cyanobacterium bins.59 | reverse complement strand
AGAAGCCAACCATAATTTTCACAGTTGAGAATCATCCAAAATATCGAACACAAAAATAAAATCTAGAGAATAAAATCTAGAAAATTCTTAATAGATAATTTTTCCACTTCTCACTCTTTCCCATTTCTCCAAATCTTGTTTCTCTTTTTTGAAAGCGCGCAAAATATCAGAAAGAGTCTTCAACGAAGTTGCTGTCCATCCAATTGAGATCCCGATAGATCCCCATAACTCTCACAACAGATGAATAGCACGATTTCTGATAAAAACTTCGCGCCATTCATATTTTGAATGCTAGATTGATCCCCAAAAAACAATCCTGTTCTTTAACTTGTTTTAACTACACTCAATAGGAATAAACGCCAGGAATGTGGAAACCTAAATTTATTTTGCAGAAGTTATACTTTCTTTAGATTTCCCAAGGGATTTCATCCGGCAACTGTATTCAAACTGCCCGGATATTATCCCCATTTTTAGGAGAAAGAGGAAACAAAACCTGCATTTATTTTGTTGATTTGTTGTAATGATTTAGATACTTTTCAGGGCTTTAGTAAGGGTGGAATTCTTATCTAAATCGGTGAAACGCTAACCAGGCTTACCTGTGATATATTGTTAAGTTAAGTAAGCAGAGGATGGGGTTGGGCACTTTTAGACGGTTGTTTCGTCAGGCACATGCATGGTTTGATCTGCACAGTTTGAGTAGATTTGCTTCTCAGCAGATGCACCATTCGTCAGTAGAGCCTACCTGATTCCTTGATTTCTTGTTTCTGTCTCTTTCGTAGCCTATCTTTCCTAGAGTGGTGTGAAACCAATGTTCTTATCAAAGCTGCTAAGTTCTAAACGTCCAAAGCGCCCCGTTCTGTCCGCTCTCCTGCTTGCTGGAATTGCTGCGGCTGCTCTGCCCATGACAGCCCTGGCTCAAAGCTTGCCGGGGTTTACGATTTTCAGCGGTGTTCGGAACGAAAACCAGTTGAACTACCGTCTGGATTTTGGTGGACGATCGGATTCCTGGGATCGCTATCGCCTCAGAATTTCATCGAAACGGATGAAGCTAGCAGTGTCCCAGTTTGTCATCTCTTACCCGGATTACTATGACGGTAAGTTTGACACCAAAGATGTCGAGATTATTGTGAGGGGTAAATCCGTCCCCATTCGCGAAGTGCGCTGGAGTCAAGATAGTTTTGTTCTGGAAATCTTTCCCCAAGAACCGATCCCCGCAGGGAACGATGTAGAAATTCAGCTTTCTAACGTCAAAAACCCTGTCTTTGGTGGCACTTACTACTTCAATTGCCAAATCCTGACACCGGGTGATGTCCCCCTACTGCGTTACATCGGTACCTGGATTATCACGATCAGCTAGGCAAGTTGCCCGAAAGTTAGAAATCGCTACAGGGACAACTTAAATCCCATTGGCTGGGTTTAGTCGTTGCTTGACTGCTTCAGCACACCCTTGTAGATTTTTCTTGCTTGTTCCCTGTCAAAGCGATCAGACTCACCCTAGAGGAAACAGATAGTGATATGATGGGAATCCGTGAATTTTTAAGCTTTTAATGATCATCCGGAGTAAGTTATGACCAAGCGCACCCTACACGGTACTAGCCGCAAGCGTAAAAGGGTTTCTGGATTCCGGGTTCGGATGCGAACCAAGAATGGACAGAAAGTGATCAAGGCGAGACGAGCTAAAGGACGTGTCCGCCTAGCCGTTTGAGGCTCAATTATGGCCCTGCCCAGAGTGAATCGGCTCAGGCATCGGCAAGATTTTAGTTTGGTTTACCAGCGGGGAATTCGGCGCACTTCCTCCCACCTTACGCTGAGAGGACTCAGGCAAGGGAAGGGACGTTCCGAAGGTTTGTCGGTTAAAACAAATCACCAGGCTAAAACAAATCACCAGGCAAATCAGCTTTCAAAACAAGCTGCCAAAGATTGGGTTGAAGGGCCGCAGAATGTCCCCAGCGAAGCATCGCAGACACTCTCATCACCCTCCAAAATCGGCATTTCAGTCAGCCAGAAGGTCAGTAAGCGATCGGTCGTTCGAAATCGGGTCAAACGACTTATTCGGGCTGCAATTCGCCACCTACTACCCTCGATTGCTCCAGGCTGGCTGCTCGTGATTGTGGTCCATCCAGGCGCAGTCCAGTGCGATTACCTCCAATTTCTGCAAGAATTAAAACAGTTGTTGGCAGATGCTGAGGTACTTAATGAGTATTAAGAACATTAATGAAGAAATTTTTTACGAAGGTGGGCCTCACGTTGGGGATTTGATTATTAATCTCCTCCTCGGATTTACGGTCATTTGTCTACCCCTGACAGTTGGTTCGATCGTCCGGGCACTATGGTTACGCTATCGAATCACCAACCGACGCATCTCTGTGACGGGGGGATGGATGGGACGTAATCGCACTGACATTGTTTACTCAGAAATTGCGAAAGTGATCACGGTACCCAGAGGGTTAGGCGCTTGGGGAGATATGGTTTTAACCTTGAAGGATGGTAGCCGCCTGGAAATGCGCTCCGTTCCTCGTTTCCGAGAGGTCTATGACCATATCAATACTAAAATTTCAGCGAAGGCCCAACAAGTGAGTGGCCCAGTGGGTACGGCAGGTCGCTAATCCATCGGCCCTGAAGAACCCCAGAATTTACGCACACACTACCAATTATTGGGTAGATTAGATTCAGCAAAATTAGAGCACACAGGTTAACTTAGAAAGAATGGACTTCGGCATAGGTTTTCTTTCCAACAACGTCATGCTGCCAATCCTTGACTTTTTCTACGGGATTGTGCCGAGCTATGGTCTAGCCATTGTGGCTCTAACCCTGGTGATTCGATTTGCCCTTTACCCATTGAGTGCTGGCTCTATCCGAAGCATGCGTAGAATGCGGGTAGCCCAGCCCTTGATGCAAAAGCGGGTGAAGGAAATTCAGGAACGCTACAAGGATGACCCGGCTAAACAGCAAGAAGCCATGAGCCAGGTTTATAAAGAATTTGGTAATCCTCTCGCAGGATGTTTCCCGCTCGTGCTGCAAATGCCGGTTTTGTTTGCCCTCTTCGCGACCCTTCGAGGATCGCCATTCTCCGACATCAATTACACGCTGAATGTGCAAATTCTGCCTCAGGAGCAGATTGAGTTGATTCAGCCCCAGGTTTACGCAACCGCTCCTCAAAACATTTACATTGCAGATGGGGTTCATGCTCCGGTTGCTGCCCTTCTCCCAGGAGGGACAAAGCTTGCGGTGGGAGAGAAAACGCGCGTTGAGTTTCAAACCGTTGAGGGCAGTCCCTTAGATGCTTTATTAGCGGAACATCCTGAAACCAAGATCTCCCCCCGCTTGAAGGTTGTCAAAGGAGAAGAGCGAATTAAGGTCAATCCCGATGGGACATTGGAAGCTTTGCAACCTGGAGAAGCAACTCTTCAGGGGACAGTTCCAGGATTGGCAGCGGATAAGGGCTTTTTGTTTATTGATGCCCTAGGAAGAGTTGGAGCATTCGATGACGATGGCACGATCCATTGGGATGTTGTTGCAATGATTCTTCTGTTTGGGGTTAGCCTCTACGTCAACCAGTTGCTATCAGGGCAGGGTTCGACGAGTGAGAATCAACAACAGGCAGCCGTTAATAAGATTACTCCCATTATTTTTTCGGGAATGTTCCTCTTTTTCCCTCTTCCGGCAGGGGTTTTGATGTACATGTTGATTGCCAACATTTTTCAGACCCTTCAGACATTTATTCTCCTCCGGGAACCACTGCCTGAGAACTTACAGAAAATTCTCGATGAAGCAGGGGTGAGTGAGGGTACGAGCGACGCTTCAGGTCAGGCAAGACAAGCACTTCCTTTTGAGCCTGGAAATGTCAAGAAGAAAGCCTAGCCAAGTTCGATAGGGGGGGTATGTCGATGGAAGATGCACAGATCCGAGGCAAGCAGTGGTTAGAAGAAGTCTTGCAATTAGCAGGTTTTTCTTCCAGGGTTGAGGCGGAGTACCGTTCTGAAGCCCTAACCCTTGCAGATCAGCCCCCCTCATTAGAAGACGTTGGGAATGCTAACTCCTGTTGGCTGACGATCGCTGAAGAGACCCTCAGCCCAGAGCAGATTCAACTCCTTACTGGCCCGAATGGGACTGTTTTAGATGCCATCCAGTATCTCAGTAACACCATTTTGAATTTGGGACAATCTCAGCCTGAACAGCAGGCTTTTACGATCGATCTGAATCAATATCGCGTTCGTCGTCAGTCAGAACTGAAAGCGATGGCAGAACAGGCAGCGGAGCAAGTACGCCAGACTGGGCATGAGTATGAACTGAAGTCCCTTTCTTCAGCGGAACGGAGGCAGGTTCATACCTTTCTTCAACTTTATCCAGATCTGGAAACTTACAGTCGGGGACGGGAGCCCGATCGCCGTCTCGTTGTGCGGCGAACATCCTCCAGTCCGGAATCAGAGCGTTGAAGGCCGTCTAATTTACAGTTAATTGTTTCTATGGGGCTACGCATTGGATATGGAGCAAATTTACATTCCCCAACTGACGAGAGCACCAGAACAAACAATCGAGCAACAATTTGAGGAATTTTTGCCCGACTTAGAAACCCTTACTCCTGTGAAAGGGGTTATTCGAGTCAAGCATCAGGGCAGTTATCTGGAGGTCAAGGCCAAAGCGGAGGCGATCATAACGCTTGATTGTGATCGCTGTCTACAGAACTACAATCACCGCTTAACCCTCAATGTGTCTGAGTTGATTTGGTTAACCGATGTCGATCAAGAGATGACGGTCGAAGATTTAGAAGTGGAAGTCCCCTTTGAAAGCCTGGTTGAGACCTTACCATCCCAGGGATACCTCAATACGGGAGATTGGCTGTATCAGCAATTGTGTTTGGCGATTCCTCAAAGAAAGCTTTGTGATAACGAGTGCAAGGGAATCCAGCCTCCGCTTGAAGAGGGTTCTCCTGTGCTACTCGATCGCCGTTGGGCTTCTTTGGAAGCTTTAAAGCAACGATACTCCCCCTAACCTCATCGAGTAAACTCATTCATACTCATCCATTTATGCAGTGGCAACCCCATGAGTTTTAGTGAGGAATTTGAGCTACTTCTAAGGGCCAGATACCCTGTCATCTATATTCCAACGCGGGAAGAGGAGCGGGTTGAGAATACGATTGTCGAGTGTGCCCGCCATCAAGGGGGGCGTGCTGTTTATACCTGGGATTTTGTAGATGGCTACCAGGGAAACCCCAATGATGTCGGGTTTGGTAAGCGCAATCCCCTCCAAGCCTTGGAATTTGTTGAGAAACTTCCGGCGACGGCAGCAGCCATTTTCATCTTGCGGGATTTCTATCGCTTTTTAGAAGATGTCGGCATTTCTCGCAAGCTTCGCAATCTGGCTCGATTGCTGAAAGCCCAACCAAAAAATATTGTGATTGTTTCTCCTCAAGTCACTATTCCAGAGGACTTGAGCGAAATGATTACGGTTTTAGATTTTCCCCTTCCCACTGCTCCTGACATTCATTCGGAACTGGAACGGTTACTCGCCGCAACAGGGCAACCTTTGGAAAATCGGGTTTTGGATGAGTTGGTACGGTCCTGTCAGGGGTTATCCATCGAACGAATTCGACGGGTTTTGTCGCGGGCGATCGCCACGCACGGGGAGGTGCGTTCGGATGACCTCGACTTAATCCTGGAGGAGAAGCGCCAGACCATTCGCCAGATGCAAATTTTGGACTTCTACCCAACTTCCGAAAGAATTACTGATATTGGTGGGTTAGATAATCTGAAAGAGTGGTTGCTGCGCCGGGGGGGAGCTTTTTCCGATCGGGCCAGACAATATGGCCTTCCCTATCCTCGTGGATTAATGCTGGTTGGCATTCAAGGGACCGGAAAATCCCTCACAGCCAAAGCGATTGCCCATCACTGGCACCTCCCCCTCTTGCGATTAGATGTGGGGCGGTTATTCGGTGGCCTGGTTGGGGAATCGGAGTCCCGTACTCGCCAGATGATTCAACTTGCAGAGGCATTGGCCCCCTGTGTGTTATGGATCGATGAAATTGACAAGGCGTTTTCGGGTGTA
>JANRKG010000251.1:0-18303 GCA_033763635.1 Leptolyngbyaceae cyanobacterium bins.59 | reverse complement strand
GGGACGGGTTTGGGGTTAGCGCTTGTCCGGAAATTAATTGAGCAACTGTATGGGCAGATTACGGTTGATAGTGTGGAAGGCTGGACCACCTTTATCGTGCGCGTTCCTGTTCAGGCGATTTCTGGCAATGATTGGCGATCGAATAAGCCCCATCCCCTATCCCTCGCCAAGGGATAAGAGAGAATAGAGACGGCTAAGGCAATTTTTTGAAAAGAGTTTACTCGCTGGGTTGCCCTTCAACTACGCTCAGGGCACAAGTGCTGGTTTCGGCTCCGCTCAACCAGTGGGGAAATTATTTTCTAGAAATCTCCTAAAAGGTTCCTTCGAAAAAACGTTACTGACCCACCATTTGATTCCGCAGGGACGCACCCAGTTGCAAAAGAGGATCGTTCGTGGCAATTTGGGGGGTAATGGCGGGGGATAATTCCACAGGTCTTCCCAAGCTAGCTTGGATCTGTTGCAAAAGCTGATCCTGCCGCGCCCGAAAATCATCCCAATCGCCCCCTCCGCTATTGAGAATGGCGAACCATACGAGACCCCGATCGCGGGTGGGAAAGACTCCAGCGAGAGCGCTCACCTCATCCAGGGTTCCCGTCTTCACACTCGCATGGAGAGGCATCCTGCGACCCAAAACCGTGCCATCGTCCCGTCCGGCAACAGGAAACAGGTCTGCGATCGTATAGGAAAATCGTTTTGCCAGGGGTAAAGGGGTGTGCAACCGTTGTTGGATTGCCACAAACAAGGCACACACTGCCCTGGGGGAAATGCGATTGGCTTCTCCCAACCCCGATCCATTGATTAATTGGATTTCGTTGGGCGGAACAGCGGCGGCGGCAGCAGCTTTGGCAGCAACCTGTTGGGCACCTCCTACGGATTCCGCCAGGATCTCAGCCATTGCGTTATTGCTGTAGACATTCATCAGCTTAATTAACTGAAAAAGGGGAAGAGATTGGTGTCGGATCAAGAGGATAGATTTGGGGATCGGAGTTTTGGAGACGAATACTTTCCCTGTGATGCTTACTTCAGGGCGGGGGGTTCCAGAGGGCATTAATTGATGCTGGTATTCAATCTCTCCGTACCATGAGCGCGAATCAAGTGCCTGTTTGAGCAACATCCCCGACTTTCCTAAATCCATTTCATAGTTCATATAAAACGGACCTGTGATGAGCAAATTTCCCTGAACCTGACGAATTCCTAATTTGTTCAAGGCATTTCCCAGGGCGATCGCCTCTTCCCACACAAAGAGAGGATCTCCACTCCCCTGAACGATCAGACTGCCTTTCAGTATCCCCTTCTCAATCGGTCCTGTTGCACTCACAAGGGTTTCAAAACGATGTTCCAGTCCCCAGGTATCCAGTGCCACTAGGCTAGTCGCAACTTTGGTCAGGGAAGCGGCAGAAAGGGGAACAGTCCCTTGATGATCTGCTAGCAGAGATTGCCCGGTCTGTATCCAGATGCCCTGAACCGTGGGCTTGGGACCTTTACGGGCCAAATTATTCAAGTATTGCTGAACGAGTCGCTGAACGTCGGGTTCCGCTTGCCCAGATAAAACTTGCGTCGGGAGATCCCAGAGGGTTGCGATGTCGCGATCGGTAATAGCGGGAGAACCAGCCACCAGATTGAGCCACAGTGCAATGATCCCTGGAGTGAATATCTCTAGCATTCTTGATTCCCTGAAGTCCGCATCTATCCTACATCAAGAGGCTTTCTTGGCATAGAAAAAACGTGAGTAAAGTTGAAGCATCTTCGCTTAATTTGCCTGCTAGGAGGACAAATTTGTCAGAGTGAGTAGCGTAAAACTTCTAATCTTCCATCTTTGGTCAGATTTTCCCTATGTAAAGGTTTTGTAAATTAATGAAAGGATTTAAGAACCTTTCCGTCTTACTTCTGCAAAGTATTGTTTTTGAACTTGACGAATGATAGAGATAGCGCTCTGCTCGTCGTTTGCATTTTCCTGATACCAGCTCTACAGTTTCTGGTTAGAAGACCGTTATGCGAAATGGAAATCTTTCAAATCAAGATGTCTCTGACCATGCCAAGCACTCTGCTCCCAAACTTTTGGGGGTGTATTTGATTGAAGCAGGGTTGATTAGTCCCGCTCAGTTGCAGGTCGCTTTGAATGATCAGAAAACAAGCAGTATGCGGGTGGGAGAAATTTTAGTGGCGAGAGGATGGGTGAAGGAACAAACCGTTGAGTATTTGATGCAAAAAGTCGTGATCCCAGAACGCCAGACGGTTCGGGTTGCTCCCGACGCACAAGAAAGATTTTCCCGTTCATTCCCTTCTTCTCCAGAGAGTTCCAAAGCAAAAAAAGAAACTTCCTGGATGGAGCCTATTGCTCCCCGAAAGGCTCCCAAAGAATCCAGGCTGACCTGGGGAGAATTACCCGTCTCCCAACCCTTACCCGCTGGGGAAGAGTCAGATGACGATGTAAGGTGGAACGGTTAAATTCCCTACAGGCTAATATTTAGCGGCGTTACAAGCGATTCTTGAAAAAGAATTTATAGATGGATTGCCCTTCGACTACCCTCAGGGTGCATCTTTAATTTCGCTTAGGGCACACTTTCGGCTAGGCTCAGGGTACGAGTGCTGGTTGAGCGAAGCCGAAACCAGCGGGTAGAGTGTTTTTCAGAAATCTCCTTCGAAGTTTTCTAAGACGGTGCTGAAGGTTGCCCCTTCAGGAAATCCAGAAAATCCATCAGTTCATCGTCGTCTAATTCCTGGCGGGTCTTCTTGCCATAGGTTTCGATTAAGTAAGAACGACCTCTTGATCGAGTCCAGCCCGCCCGTTTCATTTCCAGATCTGTCTGGGCAATGATGTCAGACATGTCGATCGGATGACTGGGTAGATCCGTAGGCGCGTTATCTGGTGCGGAGAGAGGGATAGATTTCTCAGGAACGGTTGGTTTCCCAGTTGTGAAGTCCTGGTACAGGTCGGCCCCTCGGAATTCCTCAGCAGTGCTTAATTTCGGAGGAGTTGCTGGGCTTTCCACCTCAAACTCAAAGGGACTCGTCCCCGTTTTCTCCTCACCATAGATTTCAATGTCATCAGGGACAAAATCGTTCCGCTCAAACGATTCATAGTCAACTATTGTTTCTACTGGCTCCCCAGAGGTAAAGGATGGGGGAGGGGAGATCGGTTTTACTTCGGGAACAAAGCGGCTCCCCTCGCTGGGAAGGTTGCTGGTCTCCCCTGGCAGGATAGGTTTGGATGGGGATTCTAAAGACGATCGCTGATCAAATTTCCCATCCAGAGCGACTTCCAGGGCGACTGGCAGGGGAGGGACTTCCAGGCGAGGGGCAAGTCCATAGGAACTGGGTGCAGAGATGCCCAAGCCCTCGATCGCCCGTAATCGTGCCCGATCTTCTGCCTGTTCCAATACTTCCGCTGCTGCTAATCCAGTCCCCAGCAGTGTGCCCTCCTGGTGGATGGAGACCCGAACCACATAATGCCCTTCATGCATTTGCAACAGGTCAGAAATCAGGCTGGCAGAGGGATAACGGGCACGAAACTGAGACAAGACCAACCGCACCTCTGCCCCCCCGGAAGCACCGGGAGAAGTCGAGTTGGAAGACTCATGAATTTCAGAATGCATTTGTAACGGTTGGCTAGAAGATGGGGATGAAAACACTGTGTATTACCAGAACGAGTATTCCCAAAACCAGGACAGGATCTGGGGATTATGAAGGGCTAGCTTCCATGCTAGCAAAAAGATATACCTGTACTATGGCTTGCCTTAAGTTCTGGGAGTGAAGTGCAAGGAAAAAATTCGATCTCTGCATTTTGCCCTCTAAATTTTGTGTCTAATCTGGAGGTAAACGTTAAGCTGAATGAAAGCGCTTCCATCACTGAGTTGTTAACTTTTCAGATACATCTGTTACCGTTAGCTATTAACTTTTGAGTTCAGATGCTTCTGACTTTTGCTTCGATTGTTCTTGAGTGTAATTAATCTAATCGGTAATGTTAGACCAATTTCTTGATGCCCCTACCCACCTTGGCTTTGACACGATTGCTCTCCTGGGCATTCTGGTTGCGTTGGAGGCGGTGCTTTCGGCTGATAATGCGATCGCACTGGCGGCCCTCTGTCAGGGATTGGAAGACAGCAAGCTTCAACAACGTGCCCTGAACCTGGGATTAGTGGTTGCCTTTGTACTCCGAGTGACTTTAATCCTGACGGCAACCTGGGTGACTCGGTTCTGGCAGTTTCAAGTTTTGGGGGCAGCCTATTTACTCTGGTTGGTCTATCAGCACTTTACAGCGGATGGAGATAGTGAGGGCCATGAACATCATGGACCCCGGTTCACGACGCTCTGGCAGGCGATTCCACTCATTGCTCTGACCGATCTTGCCTTTTCTTTAGATAGCGTAACGACAGCGATCGCGATTTCGGAAGAAACCTGGTTGATTATCACAGGGGTTTTGATTGGGGTGATTACCCTGCGCTTCATGGCTGAGTTATTTATTCGCTGGCTAGGAGAATATTTGCACCTCGAAGACGCGGGTTATGTCACAGTAGGGTTAGTTGGATTGCGTCTCCTGATGCGGGTTGTGACCCCCGCTCTGGTGCCTCCCGAATGGCTGATGATTAGCCTGATTGCCCTACTGTTTACTTGGGGCTTTTCCAAACGGACTCCTATCCCTGACACAGAACAGGTTTTTCTACAAAACGCAGAACCCGAAGAAGAAGAAGTCGGCACCAGGGACTAGCGGGTAAACAGTTCTTCTCATCCCAACCCCTAATCCCCCTGCGGTAATTCTTCCCACAAGCGAGTGGTCTGCCGCAAGCTCTGATGATCCCCATTGCCCAGAATCAGGTGATCGAGCAGGGGAATTCCAAGCAACTGGGACGCGGAAAGGAGTTGGCGAGTCAAACTGAGGTCTTCGGGGCTGGGTTCGACGTTGCCAGAAGGGTGATTGTGGGCCACGATAAAGCGAGTGGCTCCATTGCGAATCACCTCTCGAAAAATATCACGGGGGTGGGCGAGGGTTTCGGTAGCAGTGCCGATCGTAATCACCCGACTTCCCATAATTCGGTGCTTCACATCCAGGAGCAGGACTGCAAACCGTTCCTGCGATTGCCACATCAGATCGTTGCTGAGAGCAGCAGCAGCGGCGGCAGGGCTTTCAACGGCAATGCGTTCGGGTGGGCGGGTGTGAAAGACCCGTTTTCCCAGTTCGATCGCCGCCAAAATCGTGGTTGCCTTGGCAGGACCGATCCCCGGAACTTGCATTAATTCTTGAACACTCACATCTCGCAAAACTTCCAGGGGATCGCGCTGGTGTTCTCCAAGGCATTGCAGGATGTACTGCCCCAACCCGACTGCTGAAAGTTTTCCGGCTCCCTGGCCTGTGCCTAATAAGATGGCAAGCAACTCTGCGGTGGCAAGGCTTCTGGCTCCCTGGTGGATGAGTCGTTCACGGGGGCGTTCACTGGCGGGTAAGTCGGCGACTCGAAGGGAGTAGGTCATGGAGTCAAGAGGATAGGTGCAAGGCTCCAACTATCCTACGGGACAGTATTTAGGGCTGTATTTCGCTGGATGTCGGGGATTTCTCAGATGAATTGCGGATTGCCCGTACTTCTCGATCTCTTCCTGTCCCTTGTGATTCCCCATTTCTCACGCTTCATCCTCTATTCTCTGGAAGAATTGTGACCTATGCTGGGCTGGGGCAGGAATGCGACAGGTTATGTTTCGATAGGATTTTGGTGATTGGGGGGATGATGGTGGATTCCTGGGTGATCTCAGCGATCGGTGGGGTATTTTCGGGCCTTTTGGCAGGGTTATTGGGAATCGGGGGTGGAACGTTTTTGGTGCCGTTTCTGGTTGCACTCCGGTATACGCCTGTAGAAGCGGTCGCAACCAGTGGGCTGGCTATTCTGATTACCTCCAGTGCAGGAACGGTTCAGAACTGGCGGATGGGTTATATCGATCCCAAACGAGTTCTGTATCTGGGACTTCCGGCCCTCCTGACGGCCCAGATTGGGGTTTTTCTGGCCGATCGCAGCAAAGGCACGCCTTATCTGCTTCTATCAGCTTTTGGGGTCTTGTTGCTGATTAATATTTACCTGGTGGACCTGCGAAAGCGACTGACTCCTTCTGCCTCTGGGGAAGGGACGATCCCACCTCCTCACCCCACTCGATACAACCCTGCAACAGCACGATTCCTCACGGGAGGATTGGCGGGCTTCCTGGCAGGACTCTTTGGGGTTGGGGGTGGGGTGATCATGGTGCCCATGCAAATGCTGTTGTTAGGTGAGGCCATTAAGGTCGCGATTCAAACCAGTCTGGGTGTTGTCGTGATTACCGCGATTTCTGCATCCGTTGGGCATGCCCTGAGCCAAAATATTCAGTATTTAGAGGCGATCGTTTTGGGTTTGGGCGGATTAGTGGGTGTACAGTTCAGTACCCGCTTACTGCCTAAGTTGTCAGACAAATGGGTAAGCCGTCTGTTTCGAATCTTTTTAGGTGGGCTGGCCCTTTATGTTTTTTGGCAAGCCTGGATCAGTTATGCCAACCGATAGAGGGACACAACGAACTGCTAAATCTTACTAAAAAACGAATTTTGCTTCCTCTCAATCCGCTAATCTAGGCTGAAACAGATTGAGCAACGTTAAAACTCATCCTATCAACACTTGAATGGCTTTTAATTCTTTCATTCGGCTCAGAGCTTTAGAAGATTTGAAGCTCTTTTACGAAAATTCACTGCAAGAAGAATTGAAGTCCTTTGAGGCGAGACGTAAGTTTTTTCTGCGATTTGCGATCGCTGCTTCAATTGGTATTCAACTATGTTATGTCGCCGCTATTCTCTATTGGAATCGGGAAGAATTAGCTTCTGTTTCTGAAAGAATTCGAGAATTGCCTGTTTTGAGAAAAGTAGCTGAAGTAGGAATTTTTTCTCTGGGAATTTGGTTCGTTTGCTTTTTAACTGCCTACAGTATTTATGAATACCAACAGCAGAAAGCAGGCTTTAAGGAAAAAATTATTCAATCTATTATTAAATTTATTGATATTGATCAGGTTTTTTCCTATTCTTCCCATGCAATCAAGCCACAACTGACAGAAAGAGCTTTGAATTTCGGCGCAATTCTAAGAAAAAATCCTGATAAGTTTTCTGAGGAAGACTGTATTTATGGAACTGTTGATAATATTTCATTCTGCCTTTCAGAAGTGACTACAGAGGAAAAGAAAAAAAGAAAAATTAAAAGTAAGAATGGTCCCGACCGAACAGAAACCTATTATGAAACATTATTTAATGGCCTGGTATTAAGGGCAGAGTTTGAACACCCTTTTGATTTTTTCTTAAATATTCGCTCACGAGGTTCTCATGAACAGCTTCCTTGTGCAATCCAATCCAAAAGATTTGCGGGTATTGATTATTCTATTGATACAAACTCCGCAGAACTTGTGACTCTGGGAAGTTCAGAAACTGATGAATTTTCACGGTCATTTTTAGTCTATTCCGATCGGCCTTCTGAAGTGATCTCTCTTCTGTCAACGGACTTGAAAGAATACTTAGTCCAGCTTAAAAAACTGTTTCGCCGTGATGTTTTTGTGTCTGTGAATGAGCAAAGAGCCGTCATTGCGATCGAGTATTCATCCGATCTTTTTGAACCCGTTTTTTTTGGTAGTCTTCTTAAGTTCAAACCAATCCGCGAATATTTTGCCCATCTTGAATTGATGTTTGGGGTGTTGTCAGAACTCATCCCTGATTGATAGTTCCAATCCCTCACTAGTGTTCCGTCAGGAAAATTTTGACGGGTCGAAGACCCGCAAAATTTAACCCCAATCATTAACCTGAATTTTGGCTACCCATCAATCATTGATTGACTGAACACTAGGACGCAAATGGATTGAGCCAAAGCAAAATCGATCGCTTCAACTGATTCAAATCCCGGTAGACTTCTTGCTTCATCCATTGCCCGATCGCATCCAGAGGCGTAAAACTCGCGCCAGGTTTCCATCTCATGACATCCTGCCCCAGAGGAGTCAGGTGATTTCCTACAAGTTGCTGAAACGTGACCATACCGGGAAAGCGTTCGGAGAGGAGCTGGGAGAGCGCTTTCGTCTGGTCGATCGTGTCGTTATTAAACTGAACCAGTAGATTGCGCCGTACTTGGTAGTCTTTGGCAATGATCTGGGTTGTTTCGATCGGGGAAGGGGTAAATTCGACAGAAAACGAGGAAGAAAACTGGTTCATCAAGGGGATCGCGTCGCGGGCGGCAGAAAACTGCTCCACCAAGGGAATTGCATCGCGGGCGGCGTAATTGTTGAACGAAACCAGAATATTTCCGGCCCGATCGACCGGAAACAGACTACCGATCAAGAGATGGAGCTTACAGCCCATGCTGTGCCCTAACCCATAGATGGGTAGGTAGCGTTTGCGAAGTAAATTACGGCTTTGCATTTCTGTGAGGGTGCGATCGAAACTCTCTAACACCTGTTGGGCAATCGCTCGATGGTCCAGAGTGTTTACAAAAGGAGTGGCGACGACTGCGTAGCCCTGTTCTGCCAGATGTTCTAGCAAGAGCCTGTAGGTGATGTGGGGAGCGGTGGCGACAAACGCCCCTCCCAGGAAGTGGACGATCGCCACTTGCCGGGGGGGAATGAGAACCCAATTTCCAGCAATTTCCTGCCAATCTAGTTGCATAATCCTTCTACGTTCCAAAAATAGCCAGGATGCGCTTCCGAATCCAGGTGAAGGGAGTTTCTCCCATCTGGTTCAGTGTCCCTTCATCCAATATGCCGAGTTCCTGCAAAACTTGTTGCCGTTCCGCCAACTTTCCGGCAATTTGTTCTGCTAAATCCTGGTGACTCGCCAGCAGTTTTTGTAAATTCTCGCGATCGACGACAAAGACAATCACATCTTCTAGCGCCCGGACGGTGGCCGATCGGGGTGTCCCTGTCAGAAGGGCAATTTCCCCAAAAAATTCCCCACTATGGAGCGTCGCAATGTATTTGCCAGTTCGTTGGGAATAGACTTCTACAGAGCCTGAGAGCAAGATATAAAAGGAATCACCCGGATCATTTTCCTTACAAATAATTTGGTCTTGTACAAAAAACTTGCGGTAGCCCGTTTCAATCAAAGAGCGTAATTCAGCATCGGTAAACTGTTCAAAATAAGCAATTCTTCTCAATAACACCCGCAGCGTCCGGTTTTGGGTAGATTGCTTTGCCAGTTTACGGGTTTCAGCGGCCTCAATTTCAGATGACAAATCCCCAGATTCTATCCCGTCAGGCTGTCCAACTCCAGCAAACACCTCTTTTAGCTCATGGATATTCCGAATCCACAAATCTCGCTGAGGAAAGGGAATATGGATTTCTCGATGGCGGAACTCCTCCTCAATCAAAAAATTGAGAGAGCTTTTAATGAAATCCCGTTCTGGAGGGTCATCAATCCAGACGAGTAACTCAAAATTAAGGGAGTTTTCAGCGAAATTGACAAGCCAGACTTTAGGGGACGGGTTCGTTAATATCTTTTTCTCCTGACGGGCGGCGGCGAGTAACGCCTCTGTCACCAACACGGGGTCTGTACCATAAGCTACACTAACGGGAATTCGTACCCGCGATCGGGGGTCCTGGTAGCTCCAGTTCACGACTTTATTTTCAACAAAATGCTGATTGGGCGTAATGACTCGCACCCCGTCGATCGTGCGGATGACGGTAGACCGAATGGAAATCTTCTCTACCGTCCCCATCAAGCCATCCACTTCAATAAAATCTCCCACTTTAATCGGGCGTTCAAAGAGGATCGTAATGCCGCTGATAAAGTTGCTCGCCAGATTTTGTAACCCGAAGCCAATCCCAATCCCCAGAACTCCCGCCAGCACTGCAAGGGAACTGAGGTTTAAACCAGCGGATTGCAGCACGATCACAATCCCAAACCCCGTCAGCAGGTAAGAGATAACAGTTGCGGCGGCTTCCTGGGTGCCCCGATCAATTCCCAAACGGGCGAGTACAGTGAGTTTAATCCATCGGCTGAGAATGCGGGCAGCAAAGAAAACGCCGATCGCCAGCACAATCAACCAGACGATCGAACTGAGGGCCAGGTGTTTACCCCCAATTTCAAAGAAGGGAGTTGTAAAAACCTGATAGAGCGTGCTTCCAATCTGTTGAAGCAGTTGCAAAAGCCAATTGATCACTAGGAAATACTTGGGATTAACCCCGACACAGAAGGACTTCTACATCTTAAGAATAGTGGACTTGTCTGCTAAAATATCTGGGTTGCATACTCTGGTACTGCTTTGAGTCAATCGATCAACATTCCCCAGGTAGATGATTTTTTACAAGAACTGGCTGCGATTCAGCAAACCAGTTCCAAGCGAATTGCCCTCCTGGGTTCGCGTCATGTGCCTATCACCCATCAGCATCTCATTGAAGAAATGAGCTATGCCCTGGTGCTTTCAGGCAACCGCCTGATCACCTCAGGCGCAACGGGAACCAACTCTGCTGCCATCCGAGGGGCCATGCGGGCGGACGCGAATTTGTTGACTGTGATCCTGCCCCAAAGCCTGGAGCGTCAACCCAGGGAATCCCGTGAGCAGCTAGAACAGGTGATGCACTTGGTTGAAAGCCCTGAGAACGATCAGCTTTCTCTGGCAGAGGCCAGTATGCTTTGCAACCTGGAAATTATTTCCCGCTGCCAGCAACTTATTTGCTTTGCGTTCCATGACAGTAATACCTTACTTAAGACCTGTCAGGATGCGGAAGATCAACGGAAGCTGGTAACGCTATTCTATTTTGATTAGTTGTTTTAGATTTATCCTTTTAATATGGCTGGGACTTACTCATTTGATGTCGTGAGCGATTTCGATCGCCAGGAATTGGTAAACGCGATAGACCAGACGGTGCGGGAAATTACTAGCCGATACGACCTGAAGGATACGAAGACGAAGGTGGAACTGGGCGAAGAGTCCATCACGATTCATACCGACAGTGAATTTACCCTGGATGCCGTTCATACGCTTTTGCAAACCAAGGCCGCAAAGCGCAACCTATCTCTGAAGATCTTTGACTACGGAAAGGCTGAGTCTGCGAGTGGGAACCGGGTCCGGCAGGAAATTAAGCTGAAGCGGGGCATTAGCTCTGAGATTGCGAAGCAGATCTCTAAGCTGATCCGGGATGATTTTAATAAGGTGCAGGCTTCTATTCAGGGAGACGCAGTGCGAGTGTCGGCAAAATCTAAGGATGAGTTGCAATTTGTCATTCAGCGTCTTAAGCAAGAAGACTATCCGGTTGCCTTGCAATTTACGAATTATCGATAGCCGATGGGGCTTACTTCCGTAAATCCAGGCAAATCTAAAAGAAATCTGAATACTACTGGCGAAACTACGGATTCTTGACACAATGGGGAGATGTCCTTTGGGGACTGTACCCATCCGCAGGGGGTTCGTTCTGTGTCCAGTCACCCGCTGTTCTGTCCCGTTCCGGATCAGGTCGATGAGGGTTTGGCCCACGATCGCATTCAAGTTGCCCTGGCAATTGCCGATTCGACAGTCCTGCAATCGCTGCTGACCCATTCGCTGCCGCCTGTAACCCGTCCCCATCTCATCGGTTCCGTTTCAGCGCGAGTGACGGTTCCGGTGCGCCAAAGTCAACCTGCGGATGCTGTTCTTTCCTATGAAGCAGTTCAGTGTGTGCTTTCGAAGGATGAAGGCGATCGGCCTCCTGCGAGTCCTGCGAGTGGCCCAGGAGGAACGACCTCTCGCGGGAAAGGCCCCCGGTGGGAGTCCGCTTCCCAGACCCTTCCCCAGCGATTTACCCTCGCCCAGGCGATCGCCATGCTGACGAATTTGGGTTTTTCCCCCCGTCAGGTTGAGGAGATTTTGTATCTACCTGCGGAAGCAGGGCACAAGTCCTGGTGGTATAGCGTGGATGGAGAAGGAAATTTAACCCTTCCATTCCTGCGATTGCTCCGCACCCTGCGCTATTCGGATGGAACTTTTGCGTTTCAGTACAAAGACTTTTTTGACCAGGAACAGCCCCCCTGCTTCAAAAATCAGCAACAACAAGTGCTGGTGGAAATTAAATCGGACCTGGAGAGTTTTTCCGAAACGCTGCATCGCATCAACGTTCATCGGGAAGCCCTGGAAATTCAGCGGGTTGTGCTGGTGTGCAATCTCATTTCTGAGCTAGAAGCACGGGGATTTATGGGGCAGGGTATTAGCCTCTATCCCGCGATCGATCTTGTCTTACCGACCCGATCGGATTGTATGCTCTGCGCCCGTCAAGAATGCCCGATGAATGGAATTGAGCAATCTCCGGTCGCGATGTGTTACGGGTTTGTTGTTGAAGGAACCCGCATTTAAGAAGGTTGCCAGGAAACCATTTTCCCGCTGGTTTCGGCTCCGCTCAACCAGCGTGCCTGTGCTCTGAGGGTAGTCGAAGGGCATCCCAGCGGTAAACTCTTTGCAAAAAATCTCCTAAGAGGCCGTTCCCGCAGTTTCCGGTTGTTCCGTCGGTTTCCTGTCCTGGGCTGATGGGGATTGGGTCACGGGCAATCTCACAATAAATTGAGTGCCCTGTCCAATCTGGGATTGGCAGATCAGTCTGCCACCGTGTTTCTCCACAATCTGGTAACTGATGAACAGCCCTAGCCCCGTGCCTTTGCCAGCAGGTTTCGTCGTGAAAAAGGGATCAAAGAGGTGGGCTTGAACATCTTCTGGAATGCCCCGCCCTTCATCTTGGATGCAGACCTCGACCCATTCCCCATCCACACAACGGGTTGAAACCGTGATGGTTTTGGGCAATTTCCCATCTCCGGTTCCGGGGGTTTCCAGTTCATCGATCGCATTGCTAATTAAATTCATGAATACTTGATTCAGTTGTCCTGAATAGCATTCGATCGCCGGAAGCTTCGCCTCATATCGTTTTTCAATGACGATCGATGTGTTGGCAAGACCGGGTTTGATGCGATGTTGCAGAATCAGAAGGGTGCTTTCCAAGCCTTCATGGAGATCGACCGCTTTCACATCGGTGGTATCCAGACGGGAGAAGTTGCGTAAGGACTGCACAATTTCCCGGATGCGATCGGTTCCCATCCGCATTGACTCGCAGATCTTGGGGAAGTCCTCCTGGATATATTCAAAGTCGTGTTCCTCCAGCAATTGCTCCAAAGCAGGAGTTGGTTGGGGATAGATTTGCTGGTAGGCGTGGATCAACGCAAAGAGGCTCTGAGTATATTCTCGAATATGGGTTAGATTGCCGTGAATAAAGTTAATGGGGTTATTCACTTCATGGGCAATACCCGCCACCAGTTGCCCTAAGCTCGACATTTTCTCACTATGAATCAACTGAATTTGGGTTTGTTGCAGTTCAGCGAGGGTTTGGGTGAGTTGGTCGGTCTGATGTCGAGCCCGGTCCAGCAGTTCTGCGTGTTGTAAGGCCACCCCTAACTGAGTTGCGATTTGACGGGTGAATTCCACCTCCGCCTCTTCCCAGTAGCGCACACTGGAATGCTGGTAAACTCCCAACAACCCCCACAAATTTGGCCCTACAAAGATGGGCACAATCATGAAGGCTTTAATATGAAACTGTTCGAGAAGGTCGATATGACAGGGGGCAAATCCTGCCTGATAAATATCGGAAATGACCGAAATCTCCCCATTGCGGTAACGGCCCCCCTGGGTTTCTTGTAAATGGGTGTCATCCCAGACCATATTCACCCCCAGATTTCCGACGCTCTGCCATTCTGCGGTCGTCGCTTCGTAATTCCCGACGAATTGGCCTCCCCAATTGGCATCAAATCGATAAACAGCCACCCGCTCGGCATCCAGCACCTCACTGAGTTCCCAGGTTGTCACCTGAAAGATCGTATCGATATCCAGGGAATCGCGAATTTTTGCCACAATTCGAGAGAGGGTAGTTTGCCGCTCCACCAGTCGTTCCAGTTCTCCATTCGAATGTTGCAGTTGTTCTGATCGCTGTTGGAGTTCCTCAGTCCGCTCTGCCACCTGCCGTTCCAGGTTTGTATTGAGGGTCTGCACCTGCTGATACAACCGATATTGTTTTACGGCTGCGGCAAACCGTTCTCCCAGCGCTTGAGCATACTTAATTTCTTGCTCTGTCCAATTCTGAGCCTGTTTTGTCTGAATCTGCCGCCACGCTTCAAAAGATTGACGGGCCATTAACTGGCGGGTATCGGGACTGTGGTATCCGGCCCACATTGTTTCCGTACTGACTTCACTACGGAAGAAAGTCAAGCACCCCAAGACCTGAGAGCCATGCTTGAGGGGAATGATCAGGGCACTGCGAATGTTTGTGTTGTTGAAGTAAGGGGCCAGCGTCCGCAATAAGGGTTCCTGGTAAATGTCACGTACTGCCCAGGCGGCGATCGTTTGAGGCGGCGACTCAGGGGGAGCCATTTCGTAGACGGTACGCATCCACTCCACCGACCAGGGGCGCTGCCCTGTGGCATCTGGCTCTGCATTCACAATCGAGTAGAGATAGCGCTGCCAGAGGGCATTCTCTTCAACAGAGCGGTTTAGCTCTGGATCAATCCAATCGGGTTGCTCGCCAATGGTGTAAATTTCCCTCGGTAATTGGTCATCGGCAAGCAGATATAGCCTTCCCCCAGCATTCAAAGTGGTGGCGGCGGTTGCCAATGCTTCCTGCCACTGGATTGTCGGGAAGGTTTGTAACAGGGTTGTCACCTGATTAATGTTTGCCTCCTGACGGGCTTGAGCGCGTACCTGATCCAGCAGGATGGAATGGGTAATCGCTACCGCCACCTGATCCACCACCGCTTGGACAAATTGCAACTCTTCTTCTGTAACCGTTTGGGATTCGGAGTGGTGAGAAACCAGCAGCCCCCACAAGCAGCGAGGGGATTCCTGGGAAGGGGGCAGTCCAGTTGATTCCCCTTCCAAGACGATCGGAACCACGATCGAAGACTGAACCCCCATTGCCATGAGATATTCCCGATGGCAGGGGTCAACGGGACGATAGCGAATGTCGATTTTCGGCAAGAGATCCCCCGTTTCGGCGCAGTGGAGGGGACTGATGCCGATCGCGTGAGTCTGCATGTCTACGATCGAACGTTGACGGGCACGTACGAACAACTCACGGGCATAGGGGGGAATGTCGTCTGCGGGAAAATGTAACCCCAGCAAGGAAGGGAGGCGATTGTCCTGGAGCGCTTCTGCAATCACAACTCCGTGAGCATCGGGCTGGAATTGGTAAATCTTGACCCGATCGGTTTTCAGATATGCCTGAACCTCTGCTGCTGTAGTGCTCAAAATCTCCTGTAGTTCTAACGATTGCCGAATGCGATCGGCGATGCGATGCAGCAGAATTTCCTGACTTAAGGAGGGGCTGGCATTCTGAGGAGGCAGCATACAGTAATTCCCACGTTGATATTATTAAAATTTTAGTGATCGGCTACTCCTCAAGAGTTCCCTAAATTTTTTATGGATAACATTAGGATGAGGGGGCAGGTAAGAGGGCCACAGGCCGGACAGGAATTTCAATACAGAACTCTGTGCCCTTTCCCGTTTGGGATTGACATTCCAGTGTTCCCCCATGTTTTTTGACAATTTGATAGCTGGAGGACAGCCCTAACCCCGTTTTCTGTCCCTTGGCAAGAAGTAGGAGAAACGGGGTTGTTTTTAGATGGATTTGGACAGAAACGAATGAAGGCAACGCAAAAAAGGGTGAACATCAGGATTTCCTGTCCCTAGAATGCCCATCCCTTTTTAACAATTGCCAGAGATTTTTTAATGTTTGTGAAGCCCGATGAAGATGTCGTAAACAAAGGGCCAAAAGTTTTCCCGGTCCCAGAGGCCGATCGTTTGGTGGCACCCCTTGTCGTCAAGTAAGGGTTTGACAGCGTAGTAAGCGGGCTGGTACTGATACCAGGGAATCGAAGGCCACAAATGATGAACCAGGTGATAGTTTTGGCCCATAATTAACCAGTTCAGGAGTTGGTTAGGGTAAACCCTGGCATTCTTCCACCGATCGCGCTCCTGGAAGGGACGATGGGGGAGGTAGTCAAAGAATAGCCCCAGAACGCTGCCAACCACCATTGCAGGTAGAAACCAGAAGGTCATGATAAAGCTGAAGGCTCCTTCCTGAACGCCATCCCGGTAAATTGCAAAGGCGACGATCGCAACTAGCAACAGACGAGCCACCAACCACTCATAGAATTCGTTCTTAATCCAGAGCCGTCGCTTCAGGAAAAAGACCTCGTGGTAGAAGAAGCGGGGTGCAATGAGTAGCAGCGGCCCCCCGTGCGAGACGTAGTGATCTGGGTCATCGTCAGGGTGGTTGACATGGGCATGGTGTTGCATGTGTACCCGCGTGAATACCGGGAATGTGGTGCAGATCAGGAAAGCACTCACCTGCCCCATGAACCCATTCATGAACCGATCGCTGTGGGCGGAATCATGACAGGCATCGTGAACGACGGTTCCCAGCACATGCAGAGCGATCGTGTTGAAGATAAAACTGCACCAGGCAGGCAGGTGCCAGTAAAGATACCCTGTTGTCGAGAGGACTAGTCCCCCGATCGCCAGAATGAACACCAGTAACGTTGGATTAAAACCTTTCGGTGGACCCAGAAATTCCTTCGGCACCGTCAGGGGCTTTACTGCCTCTGACACCATGCGTAACGCTCCTTCTCAATGGCTTATTTTGATTGTTTCGAGTTTTAACTCGTGAAATGAAGTTATATAAAGCACTGGCACTATCTTACAATGCGAATCGGACTTCGGGCAGCGCAGGATCTTGTTTAGAATCGGTTAGGGGCTAATCGTAGAGAGACGGTTCGGAGGTTAGAGCAAAATTGGCTGGGCATAGTAAGTGGGCAAACATCAAGCGGCAAAAGGCGCGGGTGGATGCGGTTAAGGGCAAAGTTTTTACAAAAATTTCGCGGCAGATTATTGTGGCGGCTCGGAGCGGAGTTCCCGATCCGGAGGGGAATTTTCAATTACGAACGGCGATTGAGAACGCGAAGGCAGCGGGAATTCCCAATGACAACATTGAGCGGGCGATCGCGAAGGGATCGGGTAAGTTGGGTTCCGGCTCAGAGCTAGAGGCGATTCGCTATGAAGGATATGGTCCGGGTGGGGTCGCGGTTTTGATTGAGGCATTGACGGATAACCGGAACCGCACTGCCGCTGACTTAAGGACGGCTTTCAGCAAAAACGGGGGTAACCTGGGGGAAACGGGTTGTGTGAGTTGGATGTTTGAGCAAAAAGGGGTTGTTTCGATTTCCGGTGCGATCGATGAGGATGCGTTGCTGGAAGCCTCGATCGAGGGGGGAGCCGATACCTATGAATTGATTCAGGATGAAGAATCGGAGGGGGCGGAGGTCTTCACTGAAGTTGTGAATCTGGAAAATCTGGGTCGGGTGTTGCGGGCGAAGGGCTATCAGGTGGACCAGTCCACAATTCGGTGGATTGCCCAAAATAGTGTTGAAGTCAGGGATCCAGACCAGGCTCGATTTTTGCTCAGGCTCATGGACTCCCTGGAAGATCTCGATGATGTTCAGAGTGTCACCGCTAACTTTGAGATGGGGGATGAGTTAATGTCCCTGAGTATGGTCTAAAGGATGACCTGACCCTGGCTTGAGACGGGTTAGTGAATTGAGGTGAATCGATTGGGTTTTTCTGGCAATGGGTTGTTCCCAATCTCGTGGCTACCGTTCAAGTTAGATTTCTCCACAGGCTGTTTTGCCAGGACAACCCGATTCTGCCGGACCTTATTCAGCAGTTCCAAATAGGCAAAGGGAACGACGATCGGCCAGCACAGGGTTGCCAGAATCACCATGATCTTGGAAGTTTGTTGATCTTCGGCTGAGAGATTCGTATCCTGCTGAAAAAGCCACTGCCACTGGGCAAAGAAGCGAGGAGCCAGCAGCACGTATATTGCGAAGGGAATGAGTAGCAAAATCTTCACAGGATTAACTTCTATTTCAGTATTCCCAGAGTAACCGCTAGGTCAACAGACAGCCATAAACTTCCAAGTTGCTTCATTAAAAAGTTCACGTAAGAATAAGAACTGTAAAGCAAATATCACGCATGGCATTGGCAGTCCTGGATAGGATGGCGAATATGACTGGGGGCAACGGGTGGGTAATCAAGTCGTGAAAGCAGAAACTCAAGCAAGTGATTTCCAATTGGGTCTAGATTACGACCTGGCGATCGTCGGCAGCGGCATTGTAGGGGCGACGCTGGCTTGTGCCGTGCAAGGGTCCGGGCTACGGGTTGCCCTCATTGAAGCTCAACCTACTGCGGTTGCGACTGCTAAGGGCCAAGCCTACGCCATTTCTTTGCTGTCCAGCCGAATTTTCTGCGGGCTTGGTATTTG
>JANRKG010000250.1:0-2825 GCA_033763635.1 Leptolyngbyaceae cyanobacterium bins.59 | reverse complement strand
GGGTGGAGGGGGTGAAACCCCCTGCCTGGGGGCAACGCCCCCACTCCCCTTCTTACAATTAATTACGCCTACCTACTTAGTAAGGAGCCAGATAGGTATAGCCGCTCAAGCTGCGTTCGTAATTTTGCAGTAATAGCTGGGCTTCTTCGATCGTAATGCGCTTTTCCTGAAGGGCTTGTTCAGTTTTTTGGCGCATACTTTCCACCAGATCCTCGCAGTCATACTGGACGTAGCCCAGCACCTCGTTGATCGTGTCTCCCTTCACCACATGTTCAATACGGTATCCGTTTGGGGTGACGCTAATGTGAACTGCGTTTGTATCCCCAAATAAGTTATGCAAGTTCCCCATAATTTCCTGGTAAGCTCCGCTCAAGAACATCGCCAGGTAATAGGGTTCACTGGGTTTCAGGGTATGAAGTTCTAGCACAGACTTCACATCCTTGAGGTCAATGAACTGGTCAATTTTGCCATCACTGTCACAGGTCAGATCTGCCAGGGTGCCCCGGCAGGTAGGTTCCTCGTCCAGACGGTGGATGGGCATGATGGGGAAGAGTTGGTCGATCGCCCAACTATCGGGGGCCGACTGAAACACTGACAGGTTGATGTAATAAATGGAGGCCATGATTTTTTCGAGATCCTCCAGGTCATCCGGGACGTATTCTTGCTGACGAGCGATCTGCAAAATCTTACGGCAGCAAGCCCAGTACAAACGTTCTGCCCTGGCCCGTTCTGTGAGGCTCAGATAGCCAAAGTTAAAGATACTGATGGCTTCTTCTTTGAACTGGGTCGCATCGTGGTAAGCCTCCTGATAATTTTCCTCATTCACCGATTCATAGGTTTCATGGAGGTTGCGAATAATCAGGTGTTCTCCCTCTTGTAGAGGTTCTGGTTCGAGAGAGGGGACATCGCTTGTTCCCAACACATCAAACACCAACACGGATTGGTGGGAGGCGATCGCCCGTCCGCTTTCACTCACGATCGTCGGGACCGTTAGATTCCGCTCCAGGCAAGCTTCTTTGATCTCGGCAACGACATCATTCGCGTAGTTCTGGATGTTGTAGTTCTTGGAGGCATAGAAGTTCGTTTTGGAGCCATCGTAATCCACTCCCAACCCTCCACCCACGTCGATGTATCGCATGTTGGCTCCCAGTTTGCACAACTCGACGTAAATTTGGGCGGCTTCCCGCAGGGCATCTTTAATCACGCTGATGGAAGAAATTTGGGAGCCGATGTGAAAATGGAGCAGTTGCAGCGAATCCAGCATATCGGCCTGTCGTAACTGCTCAACTGCGCTGATGACCTCTGGAATCGTCAGCCCAAACTTGGCCCGATCGCCTGCTGATCCTCCCCAGCGACCTACACCCTTGTTACTCAGTTTGGCCCGGACTCCCAGAATCGGCTTCATTCCCAGCCGTTGACCCGCTTCGATCGCGATTTGGACCTCTTCTAACTGCTCCAGAACTACGATCGCCGTTTGTCCCAACGCTTGTGCCAGAATGGCGGTCTCAATATAAGCTCTGTCTTTATACCCATTGCAGATTAGCAGGGCACCGGGAGTGTCCAGCATTGCCAGGGCGATCATCAACTCCGGTTTCGACCCAGCTTCTAACCCGAACTGATGGGGTTTGCCAAATTTAACGAGACTGGCAACCAGATGGCGTTGCTGGTTACACTTCACGGGAAAGACTCCCCGGTATACGCCCGGGTAATTGTAACGAGCGATCGCCTTGGCGAAGGCGGCATTCAAGCGTTCGATTCGGTCTTCCAGAATGTCCGAAAATCGAATCAGCAGAGGAAGCCCCAGATTCCGCTGTTTCAGGGCATTTACCAGGTCATATAAATCTAAAGAACCGCCTCGATCGCCCTTTGGTGAAACGGTAATGTGACCTGCGGCGTTAATTGAGAAGTAAGGTTCTCCCCACCCCGGAATTCGGTAGAGTTCCTCACTATCTTCAATTGTCCAGGTTCGTTGTAGTTGAACGGTCTGGGATGGTTGGTTGCCATCCGCAACTGCTACGATTGCCCCATCCCGCTGGGGGACTGTCTGTTCCCCTTCCATCTGTGCTGCTGGCTGACCGCCCATTCCCACTGCGCCCTCAATCCGGTAAGTATTGACAAGATGACAGTTTATCGCATCTACTTTCAAACTGCTGTATCGAACACACAGATCGCCCAAATCGGTTAATTCTTTTGAACGAGGTCAGATTTAAAAATCAAAGCAATCCCATCGAGGTTTCGGTTCTCCGGTAACGGCCCGGAGGGTAGCCTGTTCAGCAGCCTGGGCGAGTTCAGAGGCAACCCGTGCTGCATAGGGACGCATCAAAGACCAGGCGATCGGTGAGAGCAAGCCAGTAAGGGTGATTGAGTAAGAAATACAAGTCCCACAAACGGTAGATTCAACCCGATAGGTGACTCGCTCTTCTAAGCCCGGTAATGTAATGACGCGAACGGTCAGGAGTTCCTGGGGATGGACCAGTTCGACAAAAATATGAACGGGCATTGGTAGGAAACGGGTCATGGCCTGGTAAATGAGACCTGGCTTGATCACTAACCCCCTTGGTACATTCGTGCTGGTCAGTAGGGGGTGCCAGGACACATCTGCTAAATCAATAATCTTATGCCACAGATCATCGACCGAGGCATTACTGATGGCCTGATACGTTCGAACCAGGGAATGCTGCAATCGCCGCTTCTTGCGCCGAATAAACCGCTGGGACAGAAACTTCAGCATGATCAATCCCTCCCTTTCGATCGATATTCAGGATTTCTTCGCAATCGATTCTTCAACCAATCCTCCATAACCCATTTCAATAACCCATTTCAAT
>JANRKG010000249.1:0-27324 GCA_033763635.1 Leptolyngbyaceae cyanobacterium bins.59 | reverse complement strand
TGGAAGGAGCCTTTAGCCTCACCCTCTACAGCCTGGAACTATTGGGACTGCTGAGTTATGGCATTCAACTATTCATGACCCTGCGGGAACGGGATCGGCGCAAAGATGCGGATTTTTACGGGGCTGCCGTCCTTGCAGGAGCGTACCTTCCGGATGTCGATGTCTTGATTCCCACTTATAACGAACCCGCCGTGGTGTTACGCCGAACGATCGTGGGATGTCAGGCAATGGACTACCCCAACAAGCGCATTTATGTGCTGGATGACGGTAAGCGTCCAGAAATTCGAGATCTCGCAGCCGAATTGGGGTGTGAATATGTCACAAGACCCGACAATCGCCATGCTAAAGCAGGGAACTTGAATTACGCGATCGATCGCACCCAGGGGGAACTCATTGCGGTCTTCGACGCAGATTTTGTGCCCACCCGCCCCTTTCTCCTACGCACGGTTGGGTTCTTCCAAAACCAGCGGATTGGACTGGTGCAAACGCCCCAAACGTTTTACAACCCCGATCCCATCAATAGCAATCTAGGGTTAGAACAAGTTCCCCCCGGTGAGGAAGTTTTTTACCGCCACATTCACCTCTTACGGGATGCAGCCGATAGTAGTATCTGCGTGGGTTCCTCGTTTGTGGTTCGTCGAAGCGCCCTGGAAGCGATCGGCGGCTTCACAACCAGTTCCCTGGCAGAAGATTACTGTACTGGGATCAATCTGACCGCCAGAGGCTATGACCTGGCCTATCTGAATGAAAAGTTAAGTGCTGGATTGGCGGCGGAAAATATGGCTGCTTACATCGCCCAACGATCGCGATGGGCCAGGGGCACGCTCCAGGTTCTCTTCATCCGTGAAAATCCCCTGACAATTCCGGGGCTGCGGTTACGGCAGCGGTTGGTTCACCTGGAGGGCTTAATGCAATGGTTCAATAACCTGTCTCGTGCGTTTTTCCTGATCGCCCCGATCGTTGCTTCCCTGCTCTCCGTCCACCTCTTCAATACCACCCTTTCGGCCTGGGTTTATTATTTCCTGCCCCTCTATGTCGGGTATTTCAGCACCTATCACTGGTTAAATCGGCAGGCCCAATCTGCCCTTTTATCCGATGTCACCTCTGTAATCAATTGCTTACCGATCGCCAGTACCGTCATCCAAACCCTGATTCGCCCCTTTTCAAAGGGCTTTTCGGTCACTCCGAAAGGGATTGTCAACGATCGTTCGGTCTTTCAGTGGCAACTCGCCCTGCCGCTCCTCATCCTTTGGGTCTTCACAACCGGAAATCTAGGCTACCAGATCTGGATGTGGGCCACCTGGACCGCTCCCGTTATGTCTGACAGCCTCTATTCCCTATCCGGTCTCAAGTTAGGTCTGTTTTGGAGCTTGTATAACCTGTTGATCCTGGTGCTGGCTCTGCTCAGTTTTCTCGATCGTCCCCGCACTGATCTCTATCCCTGGTTCGAAGGACAACAGCCTGTAGACCTTGACTTTGGCGGAAAAACGATTCATGGCATGACCTGCCGCTTGTCGGAAATCGGGGCAGAACTGGTCTTCGAGGCTGGGGCGATCGAGTCTCTCTCAAAAGACACCTTTCTATCCCTCACCCTACCAGCAGAGAACCTTAAATTAATGGCTCGTGTGTACCACATTGAACAGAAACATTCCCAAATTCATACCTGTGTTTTCTTCGAGAACCTCTCAACTGCTCAACAACGATCCCTCATCGAACTGCTCTTTTGCCAACCGGGCCAGTGGAAATCTCAGAATGCTCCAGGGGAATGGGAACTGCTCAAGCAATTGGGCCATAGAATTCAGCAATCCACGAGACAGCGTTCTCTTTCTGGAAATTAGATAATTCCCTAGAATGATTAAAAATCTCTGGCATTGCCCCTCTCCACCATGCCCCACCCTCTCCGCATCCTTCTCCAAACTACCATTCCCCCCACTGACGACGATTGGAGTATTGCCCGCTTTAGTTATCTGCGGGACTATCTCGCTTCCTTGACTGATAAAACGGGGAATCCCTTGTATGAAGTGACGGCCCGCGATCGGGAACCAGACTCAGACGGGAACGACCCGATCCTGAGTACCCTTGGAGATTCCCACTACGACGAACTCTGGCTGTTTGCGGTGGATGTGGGAGATGGCCTTTCCCCGCAAGACCTCCAGGGAATTACCGCCTTTCACCAACGGGGCGGCGGCATTCTGGCAACCCGTGATCACCATGACCTGGGATGTTCCCTCTGTAGCCTGGGGATCATTGGAAGCGCCCACCACTTTCATACCCATAACCCAGAACCCGACACCGCCCGCCATCAGATCGACGACATCAATACCACAACAATTCTCTGGCCCAACTACCACTCAGGCCGCAATGGGGACTACCAAACCATCACCCCGATCGCTCCCATCCATAACCTTCTGAAAAACCCCACCTCCCCCACCGGAGTCATTCAGTTCTTCCCGGCCCACCCCCACGAGGGAGCCGTCAGCGTTCCCCCCAAAGCCGAAAAAGCCCAGGTCATCGCCACCGGGAAAAGTATGATTTCAGGTCGAGTCTTCAATCTGGCAATCGCGTTCGATCGCCAACTCGATACAGAAGGCCATTTGTTGGGCAGGGCGGTTGCCGAATCCACCTTTCACCACTTCTGTGATTACAACTGGGATGCCCGCGCCGGATGCCCCAGTTTCGTCACTGAACCCGCTGGCGATACGATGCAGACCGAACCCCAGGCGATCGAAGATCTGCAAGCTTATTTGCGTAACCTTGCTGCCTGGTTAGCGCCAGCCTAGCGATTTCCTCTTTCAAACTAAGCAGGGCATCCTTCCCGGATGCCTTTTTATGTGAAGTTATAAAAACTTTCTGATTATCCATATCAATAGCTATATAGTTATTAAAGCTAAAAAGAATGGCAATTGACCTGCATTTAGGTTTGTAAGTTTGCCATCTGAGCAAAGCTCACCCCAAAATTGCGCCTATCTAATCACTAAATGAGGAATTCTAGATGAGTAGTCATCTCGATATTCGTTTGCGCGAAGGAACTAAACAATCCCACACAGCAGCCGAAAATACTGCTTTTATGAAATGTTTTTTAAAGGGAGTAGTGGAGCGAAGTTTCTTTCGCAAACTCCTGGCAAACCTGTATCTCGTCTATTCTGCTTTAGAAGAAGAATTAGAGCATCATCAAAATCACCCGATCGTCGGTCCCATCTACTTCCCAGAAGTCAACCGCAAAGCCAACCTGGAGAAAGATCTGGCCTTTTATTATGGTGAAAACTGGCAAAGCCAGATTGAACCGTTAGAAGCCGGAAAAACCTATGTTTCCCGCATTCGGGAAGTGGCAGAGACCGATCCCGCCCTGCTCGTGGCCCATGCTTACGTGCGTTACCTAGGCGACCTGTCTGGAGGGCAGGGATTACGTCAGATTGCGCGATCGGCCATGAACCTCCCACCCGATCAAGGAACTGCGATGCACGAGTTCGATCAACTTCCCAGTGTAGAAGACAAAAGGAACTTCAAAGAGAAGTATCGGCAGGCGTTGGATTCCCTTCCTGTAGACGAAGCAACGATCGAACGAATCGTTCAGGAAGCCAACTCCGTCTTTACCCTTAACCGGGATGTCATGCACGACCTGGAAGCCGATGTATTGGCGATCGTCGGAGAACATACTTTTGATCTGCTCACCCGCCAGGACCGTCCCGGCAGCACCGAACACCCTCACGGAAGACCTGTTGGTACAGGTGTTTAATTTCTGCTGTTAGTAGGTAGTGGGTTATTAGAAAATTCTTACCCATCACCCATCACCCATTCCCCATCACCCATCACCCACCCTTCATGAGTACGCTGTTACAAACGATCGCCTTTGATGCTGACTTAATTCGGAAATACGATCGCCCTTTACCCCGTTACACCAGTTATCCTCCAGCAACGGAACTAAAAGAAACCTTTGATGGAGAAGCCTTTAGGCGATCAATTACAGCTTCCAACCAGCGGGGAACGCCCCTTTCCCTCTACTTCCACATTCCGTTTTGTCAGAGTGCCTGTTACTTCTGTGGCTGTAATGTGATTGTTTCGGGAAATAAGCGGATCGCCCAACCCTATGTAGAATGCCTGATTCGAGAGATTCAGCAAACCTCAAAACTGATTGATACCAGTCGGCCTGTGATTCAATTACATTGGGGTGGAGGAACGCCCAACTATCTCGAACTGGATCAGGTAGAGTCGCTCTGGGAAACCATTCGGCGGCACTTTAATTTGGCAAGCAATGCGGAAGTGTCGATCGAGGTGAATCCCCGATATATCGATCGCAACGATATCCTCGCCCTTCGGGATCTGGGCTTTAACCGGATCAGTTTCGGCATTCAAGACTTCAATCCTTTGGTACAGGCGGCTGTCAACCGGGTTCAGTCGGAAGAACTGCTGTTTAACATGATGGATTGGGTCCGAGATGCCCGCTTTGAGAGTGTCAACGTCGATTTGATCTACGGGTTGCCTCATCAAACTCTGAATACCTTTGAAGACACGATTCGCAAAACCATTGCCCTCAACCCCGATCGCATCGCGGTCTTTAACTTCGCATTCGTGCCCTGGCTCAAGCCTGTTCAGAGCAATATTTCCCAGGACACTCTGCCTTCTCCCCAGGAGAAGTTAGACATTCTCAAGATGACGATCGAAGAACTAACTCGTCATCATTATCAATACATTGGCATGGATCACTTTGCCAAACCAGAGGACGAACTGGCGATCGCCCAGCAGCAAGGAACCCTCAAGCGTAACTTCCAGGGCTACACCACCCAACCAGATGCAGAACTTTTTGGCTTTGGTCTGACTTCCATCAGCATGTTGCACGATACTTACGCGCAACACCACAAAACCTTGAAAGACTACTATGAGGCGATCGCCGCCGAGCAGTTACCCATCGAACGGGGAGTTGCCTTAAGTCAGGATGACATTATCCGGCGATCGGTGATTATGGAACTGATGTGTCAGTTTGAATTGCCAAAGGCGGCGATCGAACAGATCTACCAACTTGACTTCGACACATATTTCCAAACGGAACTCATCGATCTGCAACTGCTAGAAGCCGATGGCCTGTTGCGATTATGGAAAGACCGAATTGAAGTCAGCCCAGTTGGACGGTTGTTAATTCGCAATATCGTGTCTGTGTTTGATGCCCACTTGCGAGACAAAATCACCGCTGGATTTTCTAAATCAATTTAAAGAGTCATTTGGCAGCGGATGAGAAACGGATGAAACGGATGGAGCGCTATCTATCCGTTTCATCCATTTTTATCCGCTGCCAATTTGCCTAAACGCTAGGAGAGGGAGTTGCAGTTTCTTCCGTAGGAGCAGGAGCAAAGCGCTGGGAAATCCAGCGGGTAAAGATGTGGGACAACACTCCCAACGGACCCGCAAATAAACACAACACCAGGGAATGCACAGTCCACACTCCAGATTTTTGACCTTCCCAATAGATCCAGCGACCCGCCACTAAATCCATCACCAAAAAATGAACCCAACCCGTCGCCGCCGCTTTTTCTTCACTGAAAAACCGGGCAATGTCCGCCGCCTGGGGATTTGCAAGGGCTTGGGCCGCTTCAGAATTCAAGCTCGTCGCAAACCAGTACACATATAGCCCTGCCAGGGGAAGAAAGGGCAGTAGCGATTCCATGACTTTGCGCGTTACCCCCCACTTGGGCAGCAGAATCATCAGTGCCCAGAAGGGCAACACATACAGGTTGGCGATGTTAAACAGGAGATCAACGGTCATAGGGAATTCCTCGTGCGGTCGTCTCGATCCTAAACTGTTGATTAAGTTTTGTTAAGCCAGGTCCGGGAAACCAGACTTTTTTCTATCCAATTTCCACAATGACAGGGGTATGGTCGCTGGGTTTTGTGAGTTTGCGGGGAGAGATGTCGATCGTACAGGCCACCGCCTTCTCATACAAAACCGGACTCAAGTAATGGTGATCAATCCGCCAGCCCAGGTTTCGGGCAAAGGAAGCGGTGCGGTAGTCCCACCAGGTAAAGTGCCCTCCCTCGTCTGTGAACTTGCGAAAGGCATCCTGTAATCCCACGTCGAGAACCGATCGCAATGCCTGCCGTTCCGCCGGAGAAGACATGATGTGGGTATCTCGGCCTTTGTCGGTATAGATATCCCGATTTTCTAAGGCAATATTAAAGTCGCCACAGATGCTCAGGGCTGGGGATTCTTGCAACAACGCCTGTAGATAAGGCCGCAAAACGCCTAACCACTTGAGTTTGTATCCATACTTGTCACTCCCCACTTCTGACCCATTTGGGACATAGAGATTCACGACTCGTACCCCCTCCATGACTCCCGTAATCACTCGCTTTTGTTCGTCTAATTCCTGAGCAAGTGCCTGGAGGTCTGCGTCTTCTGTGCCTTGCAGAATGGGAGAAAAGCCAGCGGTGACGGACTCTAACGGCGATCGGCTTACCATTGCCACCCCGTTATAGGACTTCTGCCCGGAAATTGAGAGGTGAGAGCCCAAATCCAGAAAGGGAGCCTGGGGAAAGTCTGCATCAGTCGCTTTCGTTTCCTGAAGACACAATACGTCCACTGGATTTTCAGTGAGCCAAGGGATGACATGCTCCAGACGAGTCCGAATGGAGTTGACGTTCCAGGTAGCAATTTTCATGGGGCGATCGTAAAGAGTCAGCAAAGATTGATTGTAAGAGTTGAAGCTGACAGATAGATTGGATGGACGGGGGAAATTAGGCGAACCTTGCTTTTTTCAGGGGATTTGTTTATACCCAAGGGACAAGAAAAAATGCCCAGAGATGGGAGAAAGCAAGGCGATCGGGAATACTTGCAACCATGCTAGAGATGATTTTTTTGAGTTTGTTCGTCGGCAGTTTAGGTCTGCAAACGACTTTGATCGCGGGCTGGCAACTCTGGCAACAACGGGAACGCCGTCAACGTATGGAGGAGGAGGAAGAGGTCTTGGCCCGTCACGAATTTCATGACTATGCTGCATCAGCAGGCAATCGGGGTTCATCCTCCCAACCCCATCCCTCCGCTTCAGAAGCTTCCCCTCGCTCCAACGGGGCTTCGGCTGCCAGCGGAAACGTTTCCCAGAGTAACCCGATGGGTCAGGCTCCGATCGATCCCCGTTTGGCAGGTTGGGAATACAAGATTGTGCGGGCGCATCGAGAGCTATTTCGCAACCCTGCCATGCTTCACCGCCTGTGTAAGGAAGAAGCTGAGGCTGGATGGCTCTTGCTGGAAAAGTTGGACGATCGCCGGGTGCGCTTCAAGCGACCGATCGCCATGCGGGAAATTATTCGCCCGGAACACCTGTCCCACGACCCTTACCGCTGTCATTTTGGGCCTTCCTCCAATGTGGGAGCCTGGTTGGGAGCTTTGGCCTTCCTGGGTGTCACCCTGACTTCAGCGTACTTGGGCTATGCCCTGGTGGCAATGACGATGGCCCAACGCAAAGGAGCGGATCTTCCGGCCCAGAGTTTCCCTAATCCCCAACTTCCGGCATCCCCGATTCCGGCGGAGGCGGCTCCTCCTGAAAGCGGAACGGCAAACTGAGGTATCCTGACAGATAGCCGTAGGGCCGTAGTCGCGGACACGCAACGCGGCAAACGCTTGTTGTGAGAACCGGAAAACAGTTGTGCTGGACATTAAGCAAATTCGAGAGAACCCAGAGCAGATACAGGAAACGCTGAATCGTCGGGGCGGTGGTTATGATTTGCAACCCCTCCTGCAACTCGATCGCCAGCAACGGGATCTGGAAAAGGAGCGCTCTAACCTCCAGGCCAAGGGCAATGAGATTGGTCGCCTGGTAGGGCAGAAAATTAAGTCAGGCAGCGATCCCCAGGGGGAAGAGGTGCAAAGCTTGCGGGATGAGGGAAACCGGATCAAAGCCCAGTTAAGTGATCTGGAACCGCAAGAGAAGGAATTGAAAAGTCAGATTGCAACCCTCCTGCTTACCTTTCCCAACTTGCCCGATGAATCTACACCGATCGGCAAGGGTGAAGAGGAGAATGTGGAGGTCCGCCGATGGGGGGACGAGTTCATTCCCAAAGAAGCGGGTCTGCCCCACTGGGAAATCGGAGAAAAGTTAGGGATTTTGAACTTTGAACGATCGGCCAAAATTGCCCAAAGTCGCTTTGTGACTTTGATGGGAGCCGGAGCCGCTTTAGAACGAGCCTTGATTCAATTCATGCTCGATCGCCAGATTCAGGCAGGATACCTGGAGATCAGCCCACCGTTTTTGATCAACAGCGATTCTCTCACAGCAACAGGCCAGCTTCCAAAATTTGCTGAAGAAAGTTTCAAGTGTGCCCAGGATGACCTCTGGCTGGCTCCGACGGCTGAAGTACCCGTCACGAACCTTTACCGGGATGAAATTCTGACGGCAGACATGCTGCCCATTTACCACTGTGCCTACACTCCCTGTTTCCGGCGGGAGGCAGGGAGCTACGGGCGAGACACGCGGGGGCTAATTCGGCTACACCAGTTTAATAAAGTGGAGTTGGTGAAGTTTGTTCAACCTGCCACTTCTGAGCAGGAGCATCAAAAGCTGGTACGGGATGCGGAGGCAATTCTGCAAGCCCTGAAACTGCCCTATCGCGTCCTGGAACTCTGTACGGGAGATCTGGGCTTTAGTGCCGCAAAGTGTTACGACCTGGAAGTCTGGTTGCCCTCTGCTGGCAAGTATCGGGAAATCTCCAGTTGCTCCAACTTCAAGGATTTTCAGGCCCGTCGCGGCAACATCCGCTTTAAGGAAACAGGCCAAAAAGGAACCCAATTCGTCCATACCCTGAACGGCTCTGGTCTGGCGATCGGTCGCACAATGGCAGCGGTTCTGGAAAATTATCAGCAACCCGATGGAACAGTTCGCTTGCCAGAGGTTTTGCAATCCTATCTGGGGCGAGAAATTTTATAAGGCAGAGGCAGAAGGAACGGCAGAGCGCAGGGGGAAAGACCTGTTTCTAATTAGGGATTGGCTTCAATAAGTCAAATTACCTTCTGCCCTCTGCCTTCTGCCTTCCCAAAGTTCGTACATCTAGAAAGAGGATTTTCCAGTTTTCCTCTCTTAAACTATTCCTTAATTTCTCTCCCAGCCCTGTCCCTAACTCCTCTCCCATTTTTCCAACTTAAAATTAAGAAAAAACAAGCATATATCCTATGTCCGTTCTGGCAGCGATCGCGATTCTGGCTCTTTTGATTGTGGTACATGAACTGGGGCATTTTACCGCCGCCCGTGCCCAGGGAATTTACGCTAACCGCTTTTCTATCGGGTTTGGTCCCATTCTGTTGAAATATCAGGGAAAGGATACGGAGTATGCAATCCGGGCTTTTCCTTTAGGCGGATTTGTCGGCTTCCCCGATGATGACCCAGACAGCGAAATCCCGCCCAATGACCCCAACTTACTCCGCAACCGTCCGGTGATTGATCGGGCGATCGTCATCAGTGCTGGAGTGATTGCAAATCTGATCTTTGCTTACCTAGTTCTGGTTCTACAGTTCAGTACGGTGGGTGTACTCGAAGCTCAACAGCCTGGAGTTCTGGTGCCCCAATTGGTGTCTGAAGTGAGCCAGGTTACAAGTGCAGCCAGTCAGTCTGGCTTGAAACCCGGAGACAACTTATTGGTTGTGAATGGGCAAGAAGTGAGCAAATTTCTAGAGGAACAGGGGAGCGATCGGACCCTGGTTGCAAAAACCTCAGAACCTCTCGAAGTCACGGTTCTCCGTGAGCAGGAACGGGTTAAATTTCGTCTAACCGCTGAGGCAGGTGAAGCAACGGGGATCACCCTGGTGCCAACGGTTGCTTCTCAGGCAGGGTTAAAGCCAGGGGATGTGGTTCTCTCGGCCAATGGACGGGAATTTGGGCGGTCCTTCCGCGAACGGGATGCACTCCGGGATATGATTCGCAAGAGTTCGGGCGAGTCTCTGCGGTTGCAGGTGAAACGGGGCAATCAGCAGTTCCCTATCACCCTACTGCCCAAGGCTGATCCCGATGGTGAGGTGCGGATTGGAGTGACCCTAGCGCCCAACGGTCCCAAGGAAAATCCGGGAGCGTATCGTCGCCCCGATAGCTTGGCCCAATCCTTTACCCTGGCAGCCGATGAGTTTCAGCGCATTGTTGTGTTGACGGTTCAGGGCTTTGGACAGTTAATCAGCAATTTCCAGAAGACAGCGAATCAGGTGGCGGGTCCGGTGGCGATCGTGGCGATCGGAGCCAGCATTGCCAAACAGGATGCTGCGAGTCTGTTCCAATTCGCAGCCCTGATTAGTATCAACCTGGCGATTATCAACATCCTTCCCCTACCCGCCCTCGATGGAGGTCAACTAGCCTTCCTGCTCGTGGAAGGCGTTCGGGGTAAACCCCTTCCAACCAAAATTCAGGATGGGGTAATGCAGACGGGGCTGGTGTTGCTTCTGGGATTGGGAATTTTCCTAATTATCCGCGATACGGCAAACCTCTGGGTCAGGTGAAGCTTGCAAAAGCCATAATGGTAGAGGTTTCGCCAGAGATAGAACCTCGCTTTCATGAATATCAGCCGCAAACTTGCTGCTAAAAAGCATCGGGCGTTAGAGATTTTGATTCGACTGAAGCGGCTCTACCCCGATGCTACTTGCACCCTCGATTACAAAACGCCAGTCCAACTGCTCGTTGCAACGATTCTGTCGGCTCAATGTACGGATGAGCGAGTGAATCAGGTCACTCCGGCCCTATTTCAGCGTTTTCCCGATGCAGAGTCCCTGGGAGGGGCGGATTTAACTGAGTTAGAGACCCTGGTTCGATCGACAGGTTTCTACCGCAATAAGGCTAAAAACATTCAGGCCGCTTGCCGAATGATTGTCACGGAGTTTGGTGGTCAGGTGCCCAACACGATGGACCAGCTTCTGAAGCTGCCAGGGGTAGCCCGCAAAACCGGAAACGTGGTGCTGGCCCATGCCTATGGGATCAATGCTGGAGTCACGGTAGACACCCATGTGAAGCGGCTCAGCTATCGATTGGGATTGACGGAACACACCGACCCCATTCGCATTGAGCGGGACTTGATTGCGCTGCTCCCCCAACCCGATTGGGAAAATTGGTCAATTCGTTTGATCTATCACGGTCGCGCAGTTTGTATGGCTCGCAATCCCACGTGCGATCGCTGTGCCCTCAACGATCTGTGCCCCTCCGCCCTGGTTCGCACAGTCCCACTGGAGCAAACTCCCAATCTGGAGCCAGTGGAACCATAGAACTGAGAATTGAGTAAAGTTGAAATTCAATTTCCCAATTTCTCTTTCCTATTTGGGGGAAAGTTGACTACAATAAGGGTTTGGAAATTAGTTTAATTTTTGAGCACTGAGGATTTCATGGCTAAGAAGAGCATGATCGAGCGGGAGAAAAGGCGGAAGCGGTTGGTAGAAAAATACGCTGCCAAGCGGGAAGCCCTGAAGGAAGAGTTTGCGAACGCAGAAAACCAACAGGAACGGCTCGAAATTCATCGCAAGATCCAACAACTGCCCCTCAATAGTGCTCCTAACCGCGTCCGAAATCGTTGCTGGATGACAGGTCGGCCCCGTGGTTACTACCGGGATTTCGGTCTATCCCGCAATATGTTACGGGACATGGCCCACAAGGGACTGTTGCCTGGAGTGGTGAAAGCAAGCTGGTAGTGTTTGTTCTCGTTCTGAATGGCAAAAGGCGTGGTGAGATGCCACGCCTTTTGCTTTTGCAAACGATCGATTTTGTAGGCTTCAGAATGCTAGGGCGATTCTTTTAAGAGTTTACCGATGGGTGCCCTTCGACTACGCTCAGGGCACAAACGCTGGTTGAGCAAAGCCGAAACCATCGGGGGAATTGTTTCTGGAAATCTTCTAAGCTACTGACCACAACAGCGATCGACCCCCAAACTTTCCAACAAGAGATCGCTGACTGCATTGGCAACTGCGAATTCGCTAAAAAAACTTTGGGAAAAATCAAAACTCTGCATCTCAGTCAAAATTGCCATGACTAGCGATCCCACATCATTTTCCCCTTCCATCCGCTGACGGACGAAAACCTGGGTAGCCTGTTGTGCGATTTGCTGATTGATGGCCTCAGGAACAAACTCGCGATCGAGCCAGGTCAGGAGGGCTTTCTGGAGCCACTCCCGTTCTAACTCAGGGTTTTGAACGGGGGGTAAAGTAATGGGCGGAATCGGGTCAGACATGATTCTGGCAGAATACAGAATACAGTGCAGATAAGGTACAGAATATCGTAGTCTTTACGCTTCTGTTTCTCTGTTGCGGTTTGTCTCTGTTTCAGACAAAGGTTCTATGGTTTTGGATATTCCATCAATCGTTAACAATTATGCCCAGGGTTATTTTTTGATGGCGGATGATCAAGATCGTCTGGGATGGTACACCAGTCGAGAAAGAACCCTGATCCCGCTAGACGATCGCTTCTGTTATCCCAAATCCCTGCGCCGTGTCCTAAACCAGGAGCGCTTCCGGGTGGCCATTAATGAGGATTTTGCTGCCGTCGTAGATGGTTGTGCAAATCGGGAAACGACCTGGATTTCAAATGAACTGAAGGAGGTTTACTGGGAGTTATACCAGGCGGGTTGGGCCTATAGCTTTGAAACCTGGCAGGGGGAAGAATTAGCAGGGGGTATTCTGGGGATTGTGATTGGGGGAGCTTTTATTGGGGAGTCAATGTTCTACCGCATCCCCGAAGGCTCTAAGGTGGCAATGGTAAAACTGGTTGAACGCCTGAAATCTCGCGAATTTCTGCTCTTCGATGCCCAGATGATGAACCCCCACCTGGCTCGATTTGGTGCCTATTCCATTCGAGAAAAACAGTACAAACAATTCCTGACCCAGGCGATTCAAAAACCGTGCCTGTTTAATTAATTGCTCCTGTCATTGGGCTTACATGTAGAGATCGCATCATTTTTTTTCTATCCCGCATTAGATATATAGCCATCAATCATCAACTTCTCTAAAATAAAAAAGGCTCAAACTTGTTATGACTTGTTATCGCTTCCCCTAAAGCAACCATTAATTATTTTTAAGAAAATGAACACCAAAGCTAAAAAGAAAGCTCCCGAACGGAGCAGCGGGACTTCTCTCAACCAAAATCTGGAAGGGTTTGATTTCGATCTCTGGGCCACTCATGTGAAGCGTCAGATGATTGCCTCTTTGCAGAAGCGAGGGGTTCGCTAACAGGAGGGGTTTGTAATGCTTCTTAACATCGCTGTAAACTGAATCTGCATAGTCTAACGACTCAGTTGTTTGCTATCGAGTCCCAAACCCAGCTTCAATCTGAAAGCTATCAGAAATCAGCCAAAGCAATATGTTGGAAGCAGTCTTATTTGACTTGGATGGGACGATCGCCCATTCTGATCCTGTTCACTACGCCACCTGGCGAGATATCCTCAAAAACTACGACCTGGAAATTGATCTGGCACTCTATGAGGCTCATTTCAGTGGTCGCTTAAATGCAGCAATCATTCAAGATTTGCTGCCCCATCTTTCTCCAGCGCAGGGAGAAACCCTGGCCCAATACAAAGAAGCGGAATTCCGCCAACGAGCCATCCAAGATTTGAAACCCATGACAGGCTTTCTAGACCTGCTGGCAGCGGTTGAGGTCCGTTCTCTAAAGCGAGCGGTTGTCACCAATGCCCCCGTCGAGAATGCCCACTTCATGCTGAAAACTTTGGGGTTGGCAGAGCGGCTTCCGATCGTCATTTTGGGCGAAGCGCTAGAACGCGGGAAACCTGATCCCTTGCCCTATCAAGTTGCTTTAGAGCGGTTAGGGGTTGATGCAGCCTCGACGATTGCCTTCGAAGATTCTCCATCCGGGGTGCGATCGGCAGTGGGGGCTGGCATCAAAACCGTGGGGATTGCATCTACCCAACCGCCAGAAGTGTTGTATGGGTTAGGGGCAACCCTCGTCATTGCTGATTTTACCGATCCCCAGTTAACAGCCCTCCTGAAGACTGATGCTATGGAGCATTGACACCCGAAAGCATGCTGTTATTCAACAGGCACAGGATCAACATCCATACTGGCTCGAAAACTTCGGTGAAAGGCACAAAGCCCAGCCGCAGGAATTAAACCTCGAAAAATCAAAGAACCTGCATAGGCCGTCACGATCTCTCTCGTCTGCATCTGGGTTGTTACAGGTAAGCCTTTCAATAAACCGATAAGGGCAAGGATGCCACTGATCAAGGGATACTTGAGAAAAAAGGCGATCGGGTACAAAGCAAACCACAGGCTCGATCGCCGCACATAATGGCGCAAGATCTGCCACTGCATCGCCCCTATCAACAGGGTGAGGGTTCCTGCAAGCAATGGGGGCAGCAGGGCAGGAGGGGTTCGGAGCCCCAGACAGACCAAACTAAAGGACACCTGAAGCAAAGCGCTACCAATTGCTGTCAAACTCGCCCAACGCAACAAGTCAGGACCGTAGCGACTCAGCAAAATTCCTTGTCCCAAGCCTAAAATCAAACCATCCAGCAGTCCAATCACTAAGCTGCTCAATGGATGGGGCACACCTCCAAACAATGCAGCCCCCATCCCTCCCTGACCTAAGGGAATGCTGGGAGGCAAAATCGGGGCAATCATCCGAAAGAGAAACCCGAACAGCACATTGCCCACTAGCGTGAGCAACGTAAAACCCACAATAAAACCGAGGCGATCGGCGGGTGGAATCAACCAGGGGGAAGGTTTATCTGTCTCCTGGGCCGTTTTTGGGGCAAGGGTTTCATCTTCAGACATGGGCAGACCAAATGAGCAGTTCAATTTCACAGGAAATCATATCTGTTTCGTAAAATTCTTCCGGGAAGGGAAGGTTAATCTTTAGGTTTGGTACGCAAAACCTGCCACAAAATCAACAGCGTAAATCCCACATACCCAACGACCGTAATCCAATCTTGGAGTGAGTAAAAATCTAAAGCTCCATCCATGTTGATTCCCCCATTGGTCATGAACTAATTAGTCGTGAACTAAGGAGATTTCTTCAAGAAAGTTTACCAATGGGTTGCCCTTCGACTACGCTCAGGGCGCGGGCGCTGGTTGAGCGAAGCCGAAACCAGAGGGAAATTTTTTTCTGGAAATCTCCTAATCATTCCCTGACTAAAGCAGGTTGCAGGTGCTATTCAGGATTCTACAAACCCTTTACCATAGCCTATGCAAGTGTGAGTAAGGATAGAAAATTGTGATGCAATTTTACAAGCGAATTTGGAGAATGCCGATCGGATTGGGAATAGCAATCGGTCTTTTGATTGTGATTGTTGCTTTTCTGGGTCTAACAATCCAACCCAGCACTGCCCAATCTTCAGCAGGAACCCAACTTCATTGGTATGGTCAATCCGCCTACAAACTAACGACCCCTTCCGGCAAAGTCCTGTTACTGGATCCCTGGATTAAAAATCCGGGCAACCCCACTGGAGAAACAGACCTGGCAAAACTTGACAAAGTAGACCTGATTTTAGTCACTCACGGACATGGGGATCACGTTGGAGATGCCGTTGCGATTGCCAGAAAAACCCAGGCAAAACTCGTGACAACCTTTGACTTGGGCAATGCCCTTGTCCAGCACAACGGCTATCCCAAAGATCTCGTACCGTTTGAAACTCAAGGGAACTTTGGCGGGGAACTGACTTTCTTCAATGGAGAAGTCAAAGTGGCTTTTATCCCAGCAGTTCATAGTTCCAGTGTCGCGACCGATGGCAACCCTACCAACTACGCAGGGAACCCTGGAGGCTTTCTAGTTAGTGTCAGGAATGGGCCTGTGATTTATCATACTGGCGATACAGACTTGTTTGCCGATATGTCCCTGATTCCGCGTTTCCGTAAGGTGACGTTAATGCTGGCTTGCATTGGCGACAAATTTACAATGGGACCGGATCGGGCCGCAGAAGCCGTGAAACTCGTCCAACCGGATCAAGTTATTCCCATGCACTATGGGTTGTTCAATCTACCGGGCACCCCCAGCGCTTTTGCCTCCGCCCTCAAACGGCAGAGGGTCAAGAGCCAGTTAAGGGTCATGAAAATTGGGGAGACAATTCGGCTGTAAGGGTTTGCGATCGTTTTTTTAGCAAAACAGAGGGATGTAGATTCCATCCCTTCTGCCCCCTTTTACCAGGCCCGTTGCCTCTCACGGACCCAGAAAAATCCCCTGGATCATTAAAAATAAATCTGCTATGATTCATACTTGACCAACTTGGAGAGGTGGCTGAGTGGTCGAAAGCGGCAGATTGCTAATCTGTTGGGGGGTTTAGGCCCTCCCGAGGGTTCGAATCCCTCCCTCTCCGTTGTTTTGTTTAATTCCGTTGTTTACTGAAGAACGCAAGTCCATGAAGGAGTTCCGGTTGACGACCCGTGCGGCTCTCGATCGCATCGATCGCACCCTGGAGTATTTGCAGAGACGGGATGAACGCCCATAACTTCAAACTTGATCGTTTAAGCTAGGCTTGGCTTCTAATTTTAGATTTCAGAGAACTGTGCGTCAGCCGATTCAATCTTTTACAAAACCCCGTTGGTTCTGGCTTTTCATGGGATTGCTTCTGGTTCCCAGCTTTTTAGTGATTGTCCTGAACCTTTACGTCATTGCTGTCACCCAGGCTAATCGCTACACCACTGAGGAAAAAGTGCCCCCCCGACGGGTCGCTTTGGTATTTGGAGCCGGACTGGCACCCGATGGCACCGTTTCCTCGATGTTGGGCGATCGGGTCAGTGCAGCCGTCAACCTTTACAAGCTAGGGCGAGTACAAAAACTGCTGATGACTGGAGACAATAGCGAAGCCTATTACGATGAAGTCACTGCCATGAAGCGGTATGCAATGATACTAGGGGTTCCAGAAGCGGATATTACCCTGGACTATGCAGGCTTTAGTACCTATGAAAGTTGCTATCGGGCGATCGAAATTTTTGGGGTTCAACAAGCTGTACTCGTTACACAGAAATATCATCTACCCCGCTCAGTTTATATTTGTCGCCAATTCAAAATTGATGCAGTAGGACTGGGAACACCCGACTGGGAAACTTACGGTCATGTACGGATGATTCCATACACTGTGCGGGAAGGGTTAGCAACGATCAAAGCCCTCTGGTTTGTCCATGCCACCCGACCTCAGCCCACGTTTCTAGGACCGTATGAGGGCATTAAGTGAGTGATAGGGAACTTACCGGGGAAGTTTGCCGACTAAGGGGATGGGGTCCAGGAAAGTACAACCGAGTTCGGGGACGATGGGGATCTAACATGGAGTGAATGAGACCTTTCCCCCGAAGCTGATTCAGGTAGCGGTACACAATGGATTGGCTGAGTTGAGTCGCCTGGGTGATGCGAGGGGCATCAATACCGGGACAACTTTGAACGGTCCTGAGAACCAGAATATGTCTTTCGGTTGGCATCGTTAAGATCAGTAAACGACTTTATTACTGTTTACGGATCGTTCCGCAGCCATCCATACAGGGTCGTGACAGTTTAGGAAGTGGAATGCCCCTCAATTAGCACGCGCGTGTTCATGCTAAACATCAACAGATAGATTTTCTAGACTGGATTCAAGCTCTGATCAAAAAGGAATTTCAGGCACTACAACCTTTCTATCTTTTGAGCGTTTCATCCAGAAATCTTCAGTTAAACCCCAGAAAGCTTGATTGATTTTAATTTAAGAAATCATAGGACTGTTTATGAAGTGTCACACGGCTTTTATCTAATCTTTAAAGTAGTAGAACCCTGCTGAATCATCGTGAATTCATCACACAGAAGGTGATGGCTGAACAGAAGTTGCCAGCGATCGATGATAATAGTGACGCAGTTGTTCTACCAGATTGAAATCAATGGGTCGCGCCAATAAAGTTGTGCTGGCATATTCCGGCGGGGTGGATACCTCAGTTTGCATTCCTTACCTGAAACAGGAGTGGGGCGTTCAAGAAGTGATTACCCTGGCAGCAGACCTGGGCCAGGGAGATGAACTGGAACCAGTTCGCAAAAAAGCTCTGGATTCGGGGGCCAGCGAATCGCTCGTGGTCAATGCGACTGAAAGTTTTGTGAAAGATTATGCCTTTCCAGCACTCCAGGCCAATGCCCTGTATGAGAACCGTTACCCCCTCTCCACAGCCCTAGCCCGCCCTTTAATTGCAAAGTTGCTGGTGGATGCCGCCGAGCAATACGGAGCGGATGCAGTCGCCCACGGCTGTACGGGGAAAGGAAATGATCAGGTGCGATTTGACGTGTCGATCGCAGCCCTGAACCCCAATTTGAAGGTATTAGCCCCTGCCCGCGAGTGGGGCATGAGCCGGGAAGAGACGATCGCCTACGGAGAGCAGTTTGGCATTCCTGCTCCCGTGAAGAAGTCCTCGCCCTACAGTATCGATCGCAACCTGTTAGGCCGCAGTATTGAAGCTGGGCCTCTAGAAGATCCCTGGACGGAGCCGCTGGAAGAGATCTACCTGCTCACAAAGGCGATCGCTGACACTCCCAATGAACCAGAGTATGTGACGATCGGCTTTGAGCAAGGTCTTCCTGTCAGCCTGGATGACAAAGCCCTCGATCCCGTTGCCCTCGTGACTCAACTCAATGACATTGTGGGACGGCACGGAGTCGGACGCATTGACATGGTAGAAAACCGTTTGGTGGGAATCAAGTCCCGCGAGATCTACGAAGTGCCCGCTCTGTCGGTGCTAATTCAATCCCACCGCGATCTCGAAAGCCTGACCCTCACGGCCGATGTCACCCATTACAAGCGGGGCATTGAGGAAACCTACAGCCAGATGATCTATAACGGTCTCTGGTATAGCCCCTTAAAGAACGCACTGGATGCCTTTATTCAGGAAACCCAGAAGCGGGTGACAGGTCTTGTGCGAGTCAAGTTGTTTAAGGGGACAGCCACGATCGTCGGGCGCAAGTCAGACCTCACCCTGTACACTCCTGACCTGGCAACCTACGGTGCAGAAGACACCTTCGACCACAAGGCTGCTGAAGGCTTCATTTACGTTTGGGGTCTACCCACTCGTGTCTGGTCTCAAAAGTTACGGCAGTAATGGCGAATGGGTAATGGGTCATTGGTCATTGATCATTGGTCAGGGGTGTTGGATATAACGATTTCCCATTCCCCATCACCGATTCCCCCATTCCCTATCACCCATTCCCATTCCTACCCCAACCATGGACTGCATCCATCTCAGCGAAATTCGTTGCTATGGCTTCACGGGCGCATTACCTGAGGAACAGGTGTTGGGTCAGTGGTTTGAAGTGGATCTCACTCTATGGATTGATCTCTCAAAGCCGGGGCAAAGTGACAATTTGGACGATACGATCGACTATGGCTCAGTGGCAATGGTCGTTCAAAAACTAGTGAAAACCGCAAAATTTGCTCTGTTGGAACGATTAGCCACCGTCATCGCAGAAAAGATTTTGCGATCGTTTCCTGTCCATCAAGTCCGAGTTCGTTTAACCAAAGTCTCGGCCCCAATTCCAAACTACACTGGGAAAGTCGCAGTCGAGATCATGCGAGGTCGCGGATAGCGCCTGTGGGAGTGCCATGTCCCTGATTACCGTCGTTCCGGAAGGGCTTTATTGTGAACGGGGTGGATTCTTCATCGACCCCTGGCGGCCTGTGGATACCGCTCTGATTACCCATGCCCATTCTGACCATGCCCGTTGGGGATCGCGTCAGTACATCGCCACTCGTCTATCAGAAGGGATTTTGAGAAAACGACTGGGGGAAGATATGGGCTTCCAGGGGGTGGAATACGGGGAAAAGCTCAAATTGGGCGAGACCTGGGTTTCATTTCATTCGGCGGGGCATGTGCTGGGATCTGCCCAGATTCGAGTCGAGCATCGAGAGGAGGTTTGGGTTATTTCAGGGGACTACAAACGATGCCCAGACCCCTCCTGTACCCCCTTCGAGGTCATTCCCTGCGATGTGTTCATTACAGAAGCCACCTTCGGGCTGCCCATTTACCGCTGGGAGACGGGGGAAGCAACGACCCAACGCATCTATGACTGGTGGCAGAGCGATCCAGAACGGCCTTCCCTCCTGTTCTGTTACGCATTTGGCAAAGCTCAACGAATTCTGAGCGAATTAACTAAGTTTACCGATCGCCCCGTTTATCTGCATGGAGCCGTGCAGGTATTGACAGACCAGTACCGTCAGTTAGGCGTTCCGATGGTAGAAACCCTGCCGATTTCAGAAAAGCCACGATCACACTCCTTCAATGGAGAACTCATTCTGGCTCCACCCTCCGCCCATCGATCGGCCTGGATGAAACGGTTTTCCCATCCCCAAACTGCCTTTGCTTCCGGTTGGATGGCTGTCCGGGGGGCGCGAAGGCGACGGGGATACGAGCGGGGCTTTGTGCTGTCCGATCATGCGGACTGGCCGAGCCTCATTCAAACAGTTTTACAAACCCAGGCAAAAACCGTCTATGTCACTCATGGACAGAGTGAGGTACTGGCCCGCTACCTGAGCGAGGTCCACTCCCTTCATGCCCTGCCCCTCAAAACACTTTTTGAGGGAGAAGCAGATATTTAGGAGATTTTCAGAAAAGAGTTTACCTGGGGGTTGCCCTTCGACTCCGCTCAGGGCGTGGGTGCTGGTTGAGCACAGCCGAAACCATCGGTTAGATCATTTTTCAGAAATTTCCTTAGAGACCTATTTTTCTCTTTATCTGCGAATAAAATCTTCCAAGCTCATCCCCTGTTGTGATGTCCAGGCTCAGGAGGGTTATGGTAAAGAGTAGGACGAGCAGCAACTTGACCAAAACAGTTAAGCCAACCCGTTGAAAATGAATGAAATTGCCTGTGATTACAAAAACACTGGCGACGAGCAACAACAGAATTGCTTTGTCAAAGCGAAATGGAATCGGATACAGGCGTTGGGATTGGACAAACACATAAATGGGGACAAAAGCTTGGGAAAGGAGATTGGCGATCGCCGCTCCCATCTTCCCTAGAGCGGGAACCAGCCATAGATTCAGCCCTAAATTGAGCATCATTGAGATCATAATCGCAACTCCGGTGGGATGGGAAACTTTGAGAATCGTCGGGCCGATCCCGGCGATCGCCGCTACTCCCCCCATCACATAACTGAACGCCAGGATACCCACGATCGGGGCACCGTCCAGATATGCTGGAGTTGCAAAGACCCGAATAATTTCCGGGGCAAAGAGCGCTAATGTGAGACTGAATAAAGACGTGAGCCAAAGATACGCCAGCAAAACTTTGGCATACACTTGTTTGGCATCCGCTTGCTGGTACATTGAAATCGCAAAGGGCCACCAGGCTTGTTGAAAGGCTGCGGTGAGCAGTCCTAATGTCGAAGCGATCGCGCTCCCAATTTGATATAGCCCCACTTCACGGGTGGTGGCATGAAATTGAATGAAATAGCGCTCTGAAGTGCTGATCATCCAAAAGGAAAGATTGGCGGGCAATAACGGAATGGCATACCGCAACATGGCAGTTAATCGTTGCCCCTGGAAATAGTGCGGATTAAACCAGTCCCGCACCAACCAAAGGGCACCCACTCCGGAAGCTAAATAGGATGCAATGTGCCCGATGAAGATTCCCTGGATGCCTGTTCGGAGACCAACGATGCAAACAATGGCAACCGTGATATTGAGCAGATTACTGCCCAGGGAAAAAAACATGGCAGTCCAGGGTCTTCGTTGTAATCGAAACCAACTGTTCGCAACAATGCCCAAGGTGCTGAAGGGAAGCCCCAAAGCCACTAACCAGAGGGCAAAGACCGCATCCGATCGCCCGATCACCGTTTGGCTGAACCAGGGAGCCGAAACAGCAATGATCAGGCCCGCCACTGTGGAAACGGTCAACTGGCACCATGTCCAGGATGCAAGGGTGGATTTGCGATCGGTCAGGTTTTCCGTGTCCCAGTACCAGCGATGGACAGCGGACTCCAAAGCAAGGGAAACCAGAGCATTGGTCACACCCAAAAGGGCAATGATGAGACTAATAACCCCGTAGTCTTCGATTGTCAGAACACGGGTATAGATTGGAATTAACAGAATTGAGAGAAAGCGGGACAGCATCCCTGAGAGGCCATAGATCACACTCTCGGAAGCCAGTTGCTTAAGATATTTGATCATGGTTTGGCGAACCAGCGTTGGGCGAGTCTCTCCGCGACCCCAGGAAAAGCAGCGACCCCCTACCCCCGCAAAATCTCCTGCACTTGCTCTAGAATATGCACAACTGCAACCCCACTCCAGCCATCAGATTGAGGACGCTCCCGCGTTTGGAGACACTGGAGAAAGTGTTCACATTCCAAATGCAGGGGATCAAAAGTTTCGAAGTCAGATGGGGAATAGCAGCCCTGATCGGGAGGATTCAGCCCCGAACCTACCCCTTTGTGATGGATCTGGATTGTTTGGGTCAGTGCATCATAGACGATCATTTGTTTCTCAGCCAGTACGATCGTCTGACTCCGCCGTTCAGGCCAGAACCGGGAACAGTGGATGTGGGCTGTTTGGCCCGTGCCGAAGGTGAGATTCACATGCACCTGATCTTCCAAATTCGGTTGCACCATCGATTGCCCTGCTGCCTGAATTGACTCCAGGGATGGATTACCCAGGAGGGAAAGAATCACCGAGACATCCTGAGGGGCCAGAGACCACCAGACCGTTTCCTCTGGTTGCACCGGATCAAATCCCGTCTGTTGGGTGGCAATGTGCTGGATGACCCCTGCTTGCCCCGTCGCCAGATACTTTTGCAACCAGACGATCGCAGGTTGATACAACGACAAATATCCCACCATTAAAACGCTTGATTGGCGATCGGCCAGATCCGCCAGATCACTGGCATCACTGGTTCTCAAGCTCATAGGTTTCTCAACAAACACATCCCGTCCGGCAACCAGGGCCGCATGGGCGAGGGGATAGTGCGTGGCTGGGGGAGTGGCAATCACGAGGGCAGATCCCGTCTGTAGCGCATCCCGGTAGTCAGTATACAGAGTCACATCGGGATAAGGTAGCGCTAACTGACCTCCTCCGGTGGGGTCACTCTCCACAATCCCCGCCAGTGCGCCAAGGTCATGAAATGCGCGAATTAGTTTTTGGCCCCAGTCACCTGCGCCCACCACTACTACCTGACTCATCATACCGTCCCCCTCCCCACAGACATTGGGCAATGAAATGTTCTGCACAAAGGGTCGGGCAGTGCCCTGGCCTGGTCAGGGAAATCCTGGAGTAACTTCTGGGGCAACGTTAAGAGAGCGGAGTCAATCATGGGCCTACCTGTTCTGTTTCGTCTAGGATCGGGGTAACTTATCCCATAAGTCCCTTTCATGGGTTGGCAATTCGCAACCGGGTTTTTACGAATTACACTGGCTTGACGTATGCGTGTTTCCCTTCGATTCCACTCTATCGCACCCCTGATTCCCTTTACGATCGCCTGTCTGACAGGATTTGCCCTGAGTCAGTTGCAGGTGCCTCAACTGAATCGCTTAGTGAATCAGAACACCCAAGTGCCATTGAGCCAAATGAAAGAGGAATTGAAATCAGAAAGGACCTATCTGATGATGGCCCGTAGTACGCCAACTTTTGGCTATGAGAATGTGATTGCGAATTGGACGTTTTTGCGATTTCTCCAATACTTTGGGGACGATCCAGCACGGGATGCAACCGGATATGATTTAAGTCCTGAATATTTTGAAGTCATCTTAAAGCTCGATCCTCGCTTCCTTCAAGCTTATTTTTACCTTTCGGGCAGTACCTCCCTGTATGCAGGAAAGCCCGAACGCACGATCGCCTTAATGAGTCAGGGGCTAGCACAAATCTCCCCCCAGGTTCCCTACCAGTCCTATTACATCTGGCGCTATAAGGGAATTGATGAACTCCTGTTTTTGGGAGACTCCCAGGCGGCACAAAAGTCGTTTGAAATGGCTGCAAAGTGGGCTGACACCTATGAGGATGCAGAGAGTCAACAAGTCGCCCAGTTTTCTAGACGCACGGCTGAGTTCCTGGCTCGCAATCCCAAAAGCAAATATGCTCAGGTTGCGGCCTGGGGCATGTTTCTTTTTACCGCCCTGGATGAACGATCGCGCCAGATTGGCATTAACCGCATCCGTGCTTTAGGAGGCGATGTTGTGATGGATGCGGAGGGTCGTATGCGGATTGTGCCCCCCAAAGAAGACTGAAGGGATAGCCCTTACCCAGTCTAGTAGGGAGCCATCCCTTGCTTTCAAGCCGCGATCGATCAACCGCCCATCCCTGGAATCAGGCTACTACTCAGGCGTTTGATGGCACTGTTGGCGATGTCAGCGTAACGGAGTTCGCCACAGAGAATCTGGCCCATCTTTTCCGTTGCTGTAGGACGCTTCACCCCGATCTTGTAAGCAATTCCCGGAATTCGGTAAAACAGGCCCGACAAGCGTTGTGCCCAGACCATTTCACTTCCCCATTCCTGGTTCATGACCTGGGTGTATTTTTCCAGTGCCGCTCGATCGCCCCCCAGGGCTTGAGCAATTGCCTCTGCCGCCTTCATACCTGAGAACATCGAGGGCCGAATCCCTTCTGCGGTGAAGGGGTCCACCACCGCCGCCGCCTCACCCGCGAGAACCGCATTCTGGGTATGGAGTTTTTGTTCGCCATCCCACAAACAAAGAGCATGATCGGTCTGTTTACTGGACGCTTCATCAATCCCCGCCTGGGCACCATACTCCCGCAGGGCTTTCTTATAATCCTGATTGTCTCCCCCGCAGAAGATTCCTGCACCGATCGAGTACCCATCTGCCTTTGGAAAACTCCAGATGTACCCATTTTTCAGCAGACCAAATTCAAATTGGATGATGGGATCAACAGCTTTCTCGGCCCCCAGAGAGGCTTCCAGCGCTCCAGCAGAACGGCGTTTGCGATCCTTAAAGCCCAACCAGCGAGCAGTCGGCCCCTTTGCCCCATCTGCGGCAATCAAGTAACGTCCTTGAAGCGGTCCCGATGAGGTATTCACCTGCCAGTGATCACTCTTAAACTCAATGCCTGTCGCTTCAGTGCCGTCCCGCAGTTCCACGCCCAACTTCTGGGCCTGTTGGATGAGGTAGTGATCGAACACATCCCGACGAACCATCCAAATGGGTTCCTGGGTTTGCAGTTGAACCTGTACCGGATCTGCCATCTTCCAGGTATAGCGAATGGTGTTGACTTTGAGGGAGATAGCTGGTGCGAAGTCAAAATCAAACCACTCAGCGATCGCAGGGGAAACCCCACCACTACAGGGCTTATAGCGCGGCAAAGGTTCTTTCTCCAGAATCAAAACAGAAGCGCCCCGCTTTGCCAGGTGATAAGCGGCTGTACCCCCTGCCGGACCTGCGCCGATGATAATGCAATCAAACATATTCAAGCTCTCTTGTAATGAACACCAGCTATCTATCTATCAATCTATGCTCGTAAGCAGTGTAAGAAACGTTAGGCAATTCTGTAAACGATATAGAGACGCGCTTATCAAAACCTGAGTAATTTCCCGGTTAACTTTAACAGAAGTTTAAACTTAGTTCAGACGGGAACAAAGACCCACAAGTCAGAGAGAGCAATCTCTTACCTGAGAGGGATGAATTGAATCCAGCCTCAATACTTTACCGAGCGTTTATGTTTCCAAAACCTTGAGAAATTAGGAGTTTTCCAGAAAGGAGTTTACCTGTGGGCTGCCTTCGACTGCGCTCAGGCAGGGTGCGGGTGCGGGTTGAGCGAAGCCGAAACCAGTAGGTAGATTGTTTTTCAAAAATTTCCTTATCATTTTGTTTAAACAAGTCTGAAGTGAAATGCAACGGTTTGCCCAACTCTTTGAGGAAATTGACTCAACCCCTTCCACGTTAGGGAAAGTGCGGGCATTGCAAACTTACTTGCGATCGGAAAGCCCCGAAAATGCAGTTTGGGCACTCTATCTCTTACTGGGCAAAACTCGCAAACGTTTAATCACTTCCCATACCCTGCGAAAAGTCTTTCTCCAAATTTCCAATTTACCCGAATGGTTATTTGAAGAATGCTATGCCCAGGTTGGTGATTCCGCCGAGGTGATTGCCTTGCTGCTCCCAGAAACGACGATCGCCCCCCAAGCCAGCACCGCTCACCTTTCCCTGGCGGAATGGATGGAACACAAAATTCCCCAGGTGAAAGGTGTGGCCTCTGACGCAGAATTGACGGCCCTTGTACTCTCCTGGTGGTCTTCCCTGGTTCCCTTTGAGGTCTTTATTCTGAACAAAATTCTGACGGGAGCCTTTCGAGTTGGGGTCTCGGAGAAACTGGTGATCAAAGCCCTGGCGGCAGAATATCAGATCCCAGAACCCGTGATGGCCCATCGCCTCATGGGAACCCTCGAACCCACTGTTGCCTTCTATCAGCAAGTGATCCAACCCGAAACAGCAGAGGTCCGGTCTCCGAACCAGCCCTATCCCTTCTTCCTGGCCTCCTCTCTGGAGGAAGAGCGGTTCCAGGGGGAGGACATGGGCCGCTGGCACGCGGAATGGAAGTGGGACGGCATCCGTGCCCAATTCATTCGACGGGAGGGGCAATTTTTCATCTGGTCGCGGGGGGAGGATTTAATCACCCATCAATTCCCAGAACTGGAACCTTTTTTTCGGTCCCTGCCAGAGGGTCTGGTTCTGGACGGGGAAATTGTGTGTTGGGAAGGAAACCGCCCGATGGACTTTAACGGTTTACAGAAACGACTGGGGCGGAAGCGTGTCACTGCGAAACTGATGGAGGAAAATCCGGCCCACGGGATCGCCTATGACTTATTGGAACAGGATGGGCAGGATTTGCGGAACTTCCCCCTGCACGATCGCCGTCAACGCTTGCTCGACTTACTCCAACAGTTTCCCAGCCCCCTTGTTAGCCCGTCAGAAGCCATGTCATTTCAATCCCTGGAGGAATTACGCTCCCTGCGCGATCGGGCGCGGGAACAGGGAGCCGAGGGATTGGTGGTGAAGGCGATCGACAGTCCTTATCTGGTAGGCCGCAAACGGGGGTATTGGTGGAAGTACAAAGTTGAACCCATGACCCTGGATGCCGTATTAATTTACGCTCAGGCAGGCAGTGGGAAACGGGCCAATCTCTTTACCGATTACACCTTTGCCCTCTGGAAAGAAGACACGTTAGTTCCTTTTGCCAAAGCCTATTCGGGGTTGGACAATCAAGAAATTGAGGAACTGGATCGGTGGATTCGCAAGCATACGGTCGAGAAGTTTGGCCCCGTGCGATCGGTAGAACCCTTTCATGTGTTTGAGATTGGCTTCGAGGGCATTTCCCAATCCAACCGTCACAAGTCTGGGATTTCTGTGCGCTTTCCCCGTATTCTGCGTTGGCGCAAGGATAAACCTGCGGCTGAAGCAGATACGATCGAGCATGCTTTTCAATTCTTGCAT
>JANRKG010000248.1:0-7308 GCA_033763635.1 Leptolyngbyaceae cyanobacterium bins.59 | reverse complement strand
GGCATGGGAATGGACAGGAACGTACATTCAGTGTTTTCCTCACTTTAGGGGGAATAAAAAAGTTCTGACATATTCCCTAAGAGAGATTTGAGGCTGACAGAAAACATTAGAGGGGAAGTTGCCAAATTGCATCAAAGCAATCTGACTTATGAAGAGGCTATTCCTTTTAATAAATCCATTCAAAACAAAACTAACCATGACCACTGCAACGATCAAACAAATTTTTATCCATCCTGTTAAAGGTCTGACACCCCAACCACTCGATCGGGCAATTCTTCAAGAGGGACACGGAATTCCGGGCGATCGAGCTTTTGCCTTGATGTATGACGAAGGGAAAACTGACTCGGAAGATGAAACCGTTCCCTGGTTGAAGAAACAGCACTTTGCGATGCAGAGTGATTGGCCTGGACTGGCGGGGCTAGAGTGCCACTATGATGCCGAGACAGCAACCCTGCGGGTCCGGCGGCAGGGGGTAGAATTGCTGGCAGCCGCAACCAACCATCCAACCGGACGGCAGCAGATTGGCACTTTTTTTACAGGATATTTGGCAGCCCTCCATCCCCTGCCAACGGCGCGCCATCCCGATCGCGCTCCATTACGGTTAGTGGGTGGTTCCCCGCACACCCGTTATCCCGATCGCAACGCGGTTCATCTGTCCCTAATGAGTCAGGCAACACTGGATGCAATCACTGCATGGATGGGGTGCCCGGTTGATGTCCGACGGTTTCGGCCTAATCTGGTGATTGATGGGGTTGAAGCCTGGGAAGAATTCACCTGGGTTGGGCGGGAAGTGCGCCTGGGGGAAGCTCGACTTGCGATCACGGCTCCCATTGGTCGGTGTCCCAATATTGATATCAACCCCGATACGGGTGAGCGGGATCTGTTGCTGTTTGATGCGCTATATCCCAACGTACAACACCGCAATACGGGTGTATTAGCAACGGTGGTTACGGGAGGAAACATCGCGATCGGAGATTTTATAATTACTTAATCTATTGATTCAAAGAGAAGGTGACAGGTCTGAGATGGGTATTCTAAGGAAAATACCCCCCAGAGGGGGAAATCCTGTGACTCTAAAGCACAATTGCCTATTCTTGCCCTATGGAGTCCTTCCAGCCAACTTCCTCCATGAGTCACTCTATCACCCCCCACCTGTGGTCTTTTGAAGCCCTACTGGCAGGGATGATGGACGGTATGTTGGTGGTGGAAGAGAGCGGACGATTGCTGGAGGTGAACTCTGCCGCTTGTGAATGGTTGGGACTCTCTCGATCGCAACTGCTCAACCTCTCGATGCCTGAGGCTTTACGCTCGGTGCCGACGCTCCTGGAGGCCATTCAAACAGGAAGCCAGGAACCCAAAAAGCTACGGGGAATTGAGCAATTTGAACGGGCCGATGGCAATTACGGGACGATCGAGTACACAGTGACTACTCATTTTATGCCGGGATATCACCTGGTTATTCTGCGCGATCGGGCCGATTGGGATCTCCCAGCCCCTTCCCCTGCGGCACAGGCCGTCTCCGTTGCCCATCCCGAAGGGGAATCGAATTCTCTACAGGCGATCGTTCGCAATATTCCGGGTATCGTTTATCGCATTGTTCACTACCCAGACGGCAGTATCTCGGTGCCCTACATCAGTGAACAATGTCAGGAATTGTTGGGGTACACCGTGCAGGAGGTTCAGACATTTTCTGTCGAACAATTTCATAAAATTGTGCATCCCGATGATTTGCTTCTGTTACAGGCACAGCTTGAGGTTGCCCGTCAAACCCTGCAATCAGATTACCTGGAATATCGAGTGATTACCCAATCGGGTAGCATCCGCTGGGTTCGCGACACTGCTCATTTTTCCTGGGATGGGCAGGGCAACTTTGTGATTGATGGGGTTGCGTTGGATGTAAGCGATCGTAAATATCTAGAAGCAGTCCTGCAACACTCAGAGGCCCGCTTAGGGGATATTCTCAACCGGGCCAGCGTTTCGATCGCCAGTTTTCGCCTTTACTCGGATCACACCTGGAAGTACGACTACTATTCATCCGGGTGTCAATCCGTTTTTGGCTACACCCCCCAGGACATGATGCGTGGGGTGGGGTGGTCCCGCATTCCTTCTGAGGATTGCCAGGAAATTCTGCTGCCATCCCAGCAGCAAATTTTAGCGGGGGAATCTATTCAGATTGAGTACCGTTTTCGCCATGCGGATGGAAGTTTACGGTGGATTTGCAGCACGATGACCTCCCGCTGGAATGAGGTTACGAAATGCCAGATGGTGATTTCGGTAGATACAGATATTACGAACCGTAAACAGGCTGAAACTGCCCTACGCCTTCAATCTGACCGGAGCCGTCTGCTGGGAACCATCACCCATCACATCCGGGAAAGTCTGGATCTGGATCAAGTGCTGGATACTACCGTGCAAGAAGTTTTAAAGCTTCTGCAATGCGATCGGGTTCTGGTTTTTCGATTTGCTCCCGATCAAACGGGTCGGGTTGATCGAGAAGCCCGAAAGGACGATCGCCCTTCTCTACAGGGAGAGTTGTACCTCACAAATTGCGTGGCGATTCGTCCCATCGAGTTCCAGGAAGAGTCCCCCTGGGTGATTCGAGATGCGAACCAGGAATGTGCCTCGATCTGTCCCGTGTTACCCCTGCTGGGAGGACAGGCTCAGATTGCCCTTCCCCTGGCGCATCAGGGCATTCCCTGGGGCTTACTGATTGCCCAACAGGATGTTGAACTCCGCGACTGGCAAGCCTGGGAGGTTGAGTTTCTGACGGCAATCGCGGCCCAGGTACAGATCGCAATTCACCAGGCCCATCTCTATCAGCAGTTGCAAACGTTCAATAATACTCTGGAGAATCAGGTCCATGAACGCACCCTTGCCCTGGAACAATCCCTCAAGTTTGAAGCGCTCTTAAAAACCATTACGGATAAAGTTCGCGACAGTTTAGACGAACACCAGATTCTTCAGTCTGTTGTGTCAGAAGTGGGGCAAGGGCTAGCAGTCGAGTGCTGTGATGTAGGAATTTACAGTGCCGATCAGTCGATCGCAACGATCGCCTACGAATGGACGCAAACGGTAGCTTCGGCAGAGGGATACTCCTTCACCGTCACGGATTGTTCCCATGCGGATGTTCACCATCAACTGCTCAAGGGTGAGTCCTGCCAATTCTGCAATCTGGTGCTGAATGTATTGCGCCCGAACCATCGCCGATATGCAGTCTTAGCGTGCCCGATCGCCCTTGAACAGGAAGTGTTGGGAAATCTGTGGCTCTTTAAAGAACACCAGGATACTTTTAGTGGGTCTGAAGTTCGTCTGGTGCAGCAGGTTGCCAGTCAGTGTGCGATCGCCCTGCGTCAATCCCGCCTTTATCAGGCTTCCCAAACCCAAATTCAAGAACTCGAACGACTCAACCAGTTAAAAGATGACTTTTTGAGTAGTGTTTCCCATGAATTGCGAACCCCCATGTCGAATATTCGCATGGCAGCCCAAATGTTAGAAATTATTCTTCAAGAGAAGATAGAAAACTTTGCGGCAAGTCGGGTTGAACAGTATTTACAGATTCTCAATAGTGAGTGTCAGCGGGAAATCAACCTGATTGGTGACCTGCTAGATTTAACTCGATTGAATGCCCATACCGATCCCTTAAGACTCACGACCATTCAGTTGCAATATTGGATTCCTTACCTGGCAGAAGTGTTTGCGGAACGGGCAAGAAACCAACAACAACACCTGGAAGTCAACATCCCAGAAAGTTTACCCAGTCTCACAACAGACGTTTTTTACCTGGAACGTGCTTTAGGTGAACTGCTGAATAATGCCTGTAAATATACACCTGCCGATGAGCAAATTCTGGTATCCGCCCACTTGATAGAAGGCTCAGAACTCGCTGGGGTCAGTGATCTCTCCAGTCACCCTGAGGTGGAGAATTCCTCTCCTCAGCAGATCCTCATTCAAGTCACGAATACAGGAGTTGAGATTCCAGAAAGCGAATGGGAAAACGTCTTTGAGAAGTTTTACCGCATTCCCAATAACGATCCCTGGAAACATGGAGGGACAGGATTGGGATTGGCCCTTGTGAAACGGCTCATCAAACGTTTAGGAGGAACGATCGCCATCCATAGTGGTTCTGGACAAACCAGTTTCTTAATCCGGTTGCCATTAGAATTAGTTGCCGAAGCTTAAAAAACAAGAGGATTTGCAAAGTTAGAGTGGCAGCGGATGGAAACGGATGAAGCGGATAGTATCAATGCCTTTTTGTTCCGGTAACATCCACTGATCATCCGTTTTATCCGCTTTTATCCGCTGACAACCATTCCCATCCCCGGTTCGCACACCCTAGTAGAATAGGAAAATGACCAAAATGCAGGAAGGAGTCGGGGCTGTGGTTGTACAACTCTCTAGTTCGAGTTACGAAACGAAAACCCAATCGATCGCACGGGAATTACTGGCTGCAACCCGCGAAAATCGCTCCTTTTTGGCTCAGATGCGCGATCAGATGCGCTGGGATGATAAGCTTTTGGCCTGGGCGATGAGTAGCCCAAATTTGCGGGTGCAACTGTTTCGCTTCATTGACTGTTTGCCCGCCCTCCGTAGTAAGGCTGAGATTGCCCGCCATTTACAGGAATATTTAGGGGAAGCGTCGGTCGAACTGCCTCCCACCCTGAAAGGAATGCTGAACTTTGCCAACCCCGATTCCATGCCGGGGCAGTTGGCGGCAACGACCGTTTCGACCGCTGTGGAAACTCTGGCTCACAAATATATTGCGGGTGAGAACATTCAGCAGGTGTTGAAAACGATCGAACGGCTCCGCAAAGATCGGATGGCCTTCACGGTCGATTTGTTAGGGGAAGCGGTCATCACAGAAGCCGAAGCCCAGTCCTATCTAGAACGCTACCTGGACTTGATGGAGCAGTTGACCCGTGCATCCAAGAACTGGTCACGGGTGGATCAGATCGATCGTGCAGATGGAGAAACCCTTCCCCCTGTACAGGTGTCAGTGAAACTGACTGCTTTCTATTCCCAATTTGATCCGCTGGATGCGAAGGGCAGTGAGGAACGGGTGAGTGCCCACATCCGTACTTTGCTGCGACGGGCGCAGGAGTTGGGGGCAGCGGTTCACTTTGATATGGAACAGTACGCCTACAAAGACCTGACGCTGGCGATTCTGAAACAGATTTTGTTAGAAGATGAGTTTCGGACTCGTAGTGATATTGGAGTGACACTCCAGGCGTACCTGCGGGATAGCGAACAGGATTTGAGGGAACTGATTGCCTGGGCAAAACAGCGGGGAACTCCGGTAACGGTGCGCTTAGTAAAGGGCGCTTACTGGGATCAGGAAACGATCAAGTCTGCCCAACGGGATTGGCCCCAGCCCGTCTATTCTCAGAAAGTCTCGACGGATGCCAACTTTGAGACGCTGACTCGATTGCTATTGGAAAACCACGAGTATTTATATGCGGCGATCGGGAGCCACAACGTCCGCACCCAGGCCCATGCAATGGCGATCGCCGAGCAGTTACAAATTCCCCGCCGCCGCATCGAGTTGCAGGTGTTGTACGGCATGGCGGACAAGCTAGGAAAGGCGTTGGTGGACAAGGGCTATCGCGTGCGGGTCTACTGTCCCTATGGGGAACTGATTCCGGGGATGGCGTACCTGATTCGTCGGTTATTGGAGAACACGGCGAACAGTTCCTTCCTGCGGCAAAATCTAGAGTCCCGTCCGGTGGAAGAATTGGTGGCTATCCCGACGATCGCCCCCGAAGATCAGGGAGTTGCCGTTTCCAAAGCGGACCCCTCCCGCACCTTCCACAATATCCCAGACGCGGATTATGCCAATTCCCAACAGCGCGATCGGGCACTGAAGGCGATTCAGACGGTTCGCCAACAAATGGGCCAGAATTACTGGCCTCTGATGAATGGGGAATGGGTGCCCACCCAAGAAATTATTTCTTCTGAAAATCCCTCCAACCCTTCTGAAATTGTCGGGAAGGTGGGGCTGATTAGCGTAGAACAGGCGGAACAGGCGATTCAGGCGGCAAAGGCAGCTTTCCCGGCATGGCGACGCACTCCGGCAAAAGAACGGGCCGCGATTCTACGCAAAGCCGCAGACTTGATGACCCAGCGACGGGATATGCTGGCGGCCTGGATTGTGCTGGAAGCCGGAAAGCCGCTGGGGGAAGCGAATGGAGAAGTGTCGGAGGCGATCGACTTCTGCCGCTACTATGCCGATGAGATGGAACGGTTAGACCGTGGGGTTGCCTACGATCTGCCCGGAGAAACGAACCGCTATCGATATCAGGCACGGGGCATTTCTGTGGTCATTTCCCCCTGGAATTTCCCCCTGGCAATTCCAACCGGGATGGTGGTTGCCTCCCTGGTGGCCGGAAACTGCACCTTACTGAAACCTGCTGAAACCTCTTCTGTGATCACGTCCAAGCTGGCAGAAATCCTGGTGGAAGCGGGGATTCCTAAGGGGGTGTTCCAGCATGTGCCCGGTCATGGTTCCGTAGTGGGGGCTTATCTGGTCCGCCATCCTGACGTTCACATGATCACCTTCACCGGATCGCAGGAAGTGGGATGTCGGATTTATGCCGATGCCGCAATCCTTCAGCCCGGACAGAAGCACCTGAAACGGGTGGTGGCAGAAATGGGGGGTAAAAATGCGGTGATCATAGATGAAAGTGCAGATCTGGATCAAGCGGTGCAGGGGGTGGTGCAGTCCGCCTTCGGGTACAGCGGTCAGAAATGTTCTGCCTGTTCGCGGGTAATTGTGATGGACTCTATCTACGACACCTTCCTGGCTCGTCTGGTGGAAGCAGCCCGATCGCTGAACGTTGGACCTGCCGACCATCCCGGCACCCGTGTTGGTCCTGTCATCGATGGGGAAGCCCAGAACCGGATTCGCACCTATATTGAACAGGGGCGCACGGAATGTGAAGTAGCTCTGGAAATGCCTGCTCCCGACACGGGCTACTTCGTGGGTCCCGTCATCTTTGCCAGTGTTGCCCCGACGGCTAAAATTGCCCAGGAGGAAATCTTTGGTCCGGTACTGGCGGTTCTAAAAGTCCAGAGTTTTGATGAAGCGTTGATGATCGCAAACGGCACCCAATTCGCCCTCACGGGAGGGCTATACTCCCGCACCCCATCCCATATCGAACGGGCACAGGCGGAATTTGAGGTCGGTAATCTGTACATTAACCGGGGCATTACGGGGGCGATCGTTTCCCGGCAACCCTTTGGTGGTTTTAAACTTTCCGGGGTTGGCTCGAAGGCTGGAGGTCCAGATTATCTGCTCCAGTTCCTCGAACCTCG
>JANRKG010000247.1:0-42179 GCA_033763635.1 Leptolyngbyaceae cyanobacterium bins.59 | reverse complement strand
AGTGCCCCAATTAATTTAGACCACTCAAAGGAGTTGATGGGCACTACTTGATCCACATCCGTCGATGTGAATACCGTGTCTGCTGCAACAGTAATGGATAGGTGGGGGGAATGGGCTTTGACACTGGCTGCCGATCGGCACGCTTCCTGAATGTATTCTTGACCGATCGCGAAATAAAGAATGCCCTGAGAAGCCATAGAAAATGTCTGCCAGAATTTTACCCGTTGATTAAAATCGATCGTGTCTTGCAGCTTTGAAATGGAGTAATTATACTATCGCCAGTCCAGTGTTTTAGTGTCTCAATGGCCACAGCAGTTCGTTCCATTCCTGATTGCCCCAGTATTAGTGTGGCTATCTGCACCTACAATCGGGCTGAATCCCTGCGGAGGACATTGACAACCCTCCGAGAGACAACCCAGTCTGTTTCGGTCGCCTGGGAACTCCTGTTAATTGACAATAATTCTTCTGACCGCACATCTGAGGTGGCCCATTCGTTTTCTGATCTACCCTTGCGCTACATTTTTGAACCGCAGCAGGGGCTTTCCAGAGCGCGTAATCGTGCTCTGGCAGAAGCAAAGGGACCGTTTATTCTCTATACCGATGATGATGTGGACATCCAGCCTGGTTGGTTGGAAACCTATGTCGCCATCCTGGGCCGCTATCCAGATATAGCCTTTGCGGGTGGTACAATTCGACCCTCCTGGAAAAACATCCCCCCCCCCTGGGTCGAAGTGTACGCGCCAAGCTGGTTAAATGGTGTGGTGGTCTGGTGCGATGGGGGAGAAGCGGCCACCACAGAATTTGTCTTTGATCGGCAGCGCCACTATATCTATGGCGCTAACTTTGGGTTTCGCACAGAGATGTTGAGAACAATGGGGGGTTTTAATACGGAGATAGGCCGTCAGGGGGGAAATCTTCTCGGCGGTGAAGATATGCAGGCGATCGATCAACTCGCCCGAAGCGGTCATTTTGGGCTATTTTTACCCCAGGCAATTGTTGAACATCGCATTCATGCCGATCGCTGGAGTAAGGGCTACATCTTTAGAAGTTCTGTCGGTCATGGTCGAATTCGGGCAATGCAACGTTCCCATCCTCCCCATCGCTGGCTGGGTTCCCTGCCCGTCAAACTAACGCTGGAAATGGTGGGCCGCGCCATTGTTTATGTAATAAGTTTGGTGACTGGAAAGGCCGATCGCTGGCTTCCAGCCCTGTGTGAATTGGGTTGGGCCGTTGGCGAATGGCAACAGGTCCGGGTTGACCGCTGATGACTGGAGCAATTGTGAAACTCGGTTTTCTGCATATTGGTCCACCGGAACATGGAGTCTGTCGATATGGACGACTCCTGGCGGCAGAAGCCCGACGACGCAGCCAACTCGATGTTTTAGAACAGGATGTTGTGTTGACTGGCTCTTCCCAGGATGTGGCCCGTCTGTATCAGGCAGCAATCGCCCTCAGCCAGATGCAAGTAGTCCATATCCAGTTCACTGAATTAATTTGGGGGGCAGATGTCTTGTGCTACGAGAACCTGGGGCAGTTTTTTCGTGCTTGCCGATCGCCGATCGTGGTGACAATTCACGACACGGAACCCCCCCAGTCTTTGCTAGAGATGGTGGGATGGCGCGGACGTTTTCGATCGGGCTGGCAATGGGGGAAAGCAACGATAAGAGGCTGGTTGACCGATCTAGGAATGGGTGATCGGGCCAGCCTGAACAATGCAGAAATTCGTCGCTGGCTGGTGAGCCGCAGTGCAGCCAGTCTGGTCTGCACCCAAGAGGAAGGACGACGGCTCAAGGCGGTTGTACCTCCAACCCACGGGTCCCGAATTCAGGTCATTCCCCATTATATTGAGCCACGTCAGTTTCATTTTTCCCGTCAGGAAGCTCGTCAGGAACTTGATCTGGAAGGGCATCGGGTCGTTGCGTTAATTGGCTTTATCTACGATGGCAAGGGGTATCGTCTCTTAGTGGAAGCATTGCCATTGCTACCTGCGGATGTGCTGGTGGTTTTTGCAGGCGGCGCAGCACCAGGGGCAGAACCCTTTGTCGAAGAACTCTTGCAACGAGCGGATGCTCTCCAGGTGCGCGATCGCTTACGAATTACAGGCTATTTGCCTGAACTGGAGATGGAGAAATATCTGTTGGCAACGGATGTGCCTGTTTGCCCCTATGAAGTGTGCTATGCCTCAAGTTCTCTGGCCAGTTGGTTCTCTGCTGGGAGAGCGATCTTGACTTCAGATTTGCCACAATTTCGCGAGTATGCAGTCCTGGCTAAGGGAGCTGTCTGCACGTTTTTTCCCTATACACCTGAAGCGTTAGTTGAACAAATCCATGTCATGCTGGCTAGTCTTGAAGTTCCTCACCCTGCTGCTTTGCAATTAAAGCAACAATTAGCAATAGAAGCGGTGTTCGATCGTCATTTGCAATGTTACCAGATGCATTCAGAACAATAAAAAACTGCATTGCGAAAATACAGCGCCTTACCCTTGAGTGGCGATAGCCACTCAACTCCTAACTAAACACCAGAGACCATTCCAGGATTTGGGTTTGGTCCACTCATCTGAAAACCGCTGTAAATTCTAGATAAAAAACCTGGGTCTATTTGTTTCCTTGCATAGGACTAATGGTTGCAATAGGCAAAGCTATCTATCTCTAATCCTGTACAGGGTAATTAGCCAACCTACAGAGCCTTTCATAGAGGGCGAGAGTAGCTGAATTAACCGGTTGCTTAATCAGCGGCTTCGAGCGATGCAATCCCTGCTCTGGAAAATTGCGATCGACCTTAATTCCTAATTTATCTTCAAGGCGATCGAAGCCAGAACTGGAATTAAGAAACTGCTGGTAGTGAACAAAGAGCCAATCTCCTCCAGCAAGATAATGAACATCTAAGATATGGCTGTACATGGCTTGCCAAATTTTTAATGCTCTGTCAGTGGTCATGTAAAGATCCTGGTAGGCATTCTGAGCTTCCTTTGTGGTGCTTAAAGCAGTTGTTAAAGGATCTCGAAACACTACGATGTGGGTTAAATTCTGGGGTAGAAAAGGTTTCCACGCAGCCAGGGTGTAACAAAAACGAGGGTCTTTGAAACAAAAAGGAGTTTTAGCAACCAGGCGCTGAATACGATGAACGACCTGGAATGGACATTCAATTTTCTGCTGGGGTGAAATGAAGGTTGCCCATCGCTGCCAATAACGAGGTCTATGTCGCCAAATCGTTCTACCTAAAACATTATCAGGTCTTTCCGGTGTGACGGGGGCCAAAATATCTTCGTTGATTGCATTAACTTCCACATCTTCAAAGTACCCCTTTGGATTCCCTTCACCCGCATCCCAGAGATTCTCACCCATGAAATACCCAGCCTGACTCAATAAGCCAGTAACCATGCTAGTGCCACTCCGGCCAGACCCCAAAATTATTACGTTTTGCATTGTTGCTTGCTGTTTATAGAATTAGAAAAGAGTTGATATTACACCTCGACCCAGGGCAAATCTTTCACTGTCTGAAATCTCTCTTTCATTCCCCATAGTGTTTTAGGATGCTTAAAGCACTCCTGGATGTCAATTTCAGGGATTTCTGGTAGTCCAAGTGGATTTTTAATAAAAAACGCATTATGGCCATAACGATTACAGCTAACTAATCGGTAATTTTTTGCTCCTGCAAGCTTAACGAAGGCAGGCAATGAAGCTCCACAGAAATTTGGCATCCCTGATGTTGTTGGGTAGTCATAGGCATTAAAATCGTCTTGATAGGGTACCGTCAGAGACCTCTCTGGGCCAAGAATGTCCTGGTACTCAACCACCACAACTCTAGGCTGAATACAGTCAATAGCCTGCCAGATCCAGTAATCCATACCATCCATATCGATAGACAAAAGGTCCATCTCACCTGTAAATCCATTTTTACGGATGATGTCATTGACATTATCCTGGGTTATCCAGGTGTGAACTAACTTGGGTGGATATAAATGGGTTTGTGGATGATTCATAAAGAACTCAAGCCCTTCGTTAATCAGTGCTTGATTGCCATCAACCATTAAGCCATGCCACCCATGATTAATAATTAAGTTTGCAGTGTTACATTCAATTCCATTTCCAGCGCAGATCTCAACAGACTGCTTATTAAAACTTCCAATAATTGAGAAGATGAAAAGAAGAATGCCGTCCTCATCGGTTTGAGAAAATGATTTAAAGCCGACTGTACTGGGACTGGGTAGGCAGCCTAATTTCATCAAGGATTTGTACGTTAATTGAAGCTGAAGTTGTGCAATTGTGTCCGAGGGTTGAAGTTGATGAAGGGTTGGGACCGAAGTGGATGGAGGAATACTGAGACGTTGTTCAAGAATGGGGTGAATCAAGAAGTCTCGGCTACGATATGCAATTCGCTTCAGTGTCTTCAGCATAATTCAATCCTCGATCGCATCCATGAAAGCGCTCTTGATAGTCAAATCAAGTTTGAATATAGGCGACGACCCATGCATTAACCTCTGGCAGGCTGATCTACGTAAGAATATGCAATGGTGATGTCTTGAATGATGCCTATCTTAGTAGTTAAGTTTAACCTTTTACGGCTAAGTGTAATTTAATGGTTCGATCGTCCAAGTAAATGGTAGTCTGACCCCCAAACCCATTCTTTGCAATCCCCAAGCATCACTTGGCGTGGGAACTACATGAAATTCTAAGGCATGGTTCAAATAATCTAACGGGTTTTCTGCATTGTGGTCGTTGCCAGCACCCAGTTGCAACACATATCGACCTGACGAAAGATAGGACGGCTCCAGCAGAAATCTAATTTTTCCCCGTTCACCTGCCCTAGTCTGGAAAGTTTTACCACCCTCATCCGTACGAAAACTGATGAGTCGAGTTCCTAAGAAATTAGCAATCCCAAGGCTGATCCGCATTTCTTCAAAAAGTTCGTAGGAAATATATTCAACCTCAATCTCTAGAGGCTGAAAAGCAATGACATGGGGTTCTGTTGATATTATCCGAACATGAGTAAACTGCCATCTGAGGGATTGCCCCGGAATCAACCATTCTCGCAAAGCATGAGTGACATTTTCTTCTAACGTATTTGTCTGTTGTTGCTGAAGATATTGTTCGATCACCTCATAGGGCGAACCATTTGCAATTAATTGCCCTTGATTAAGGTATATACATCGGGTTGCCAGTTCAGCAACCGTTGACATGGTATGGCTAACAATTAAAATAGTCCGTTCCTTCCTGCTCGTAAATGTTTTGATTTTACTAATACATTTTTTTTGAAAGCCTGTGTCTCCTACTGCCAGGACTTCATCCAGAATCAACACTTCCGGTTCCAGGTGGGCTGCAACCGCAAAGGCTAAACGGACATTCATCCCCGATGAATATCGTTTGACTGGCGTATCAATAAATTTCTCGACACCTGCAAAATCGATGATTTCATCTAATCGACGATCGATCTCCCGTTTCTTCATCCCCAAAATAGTGCCGTTCAGGTAGATGTTTTCGCGGCCCGTGAGTTCATAGTTAAAGCCCGTCCCGACTTCCAGCAGAGAACTGACTCGACCATGAATTTCAACATAGCCGTGGGTAGGTTCAGTGATGCGTGACAGAATTTTGAAGAGGGTACTTTTGCCTGCTCCATTGCGACCAATAATTGCCACAACTTCTCCTCTAGGCACTTCAAAGGTCACATCCTTGAGTGCCCAAAGAATTTCAGCGTCTGATGGTTTTCTAAGAACTTGGTTCAGATAACGGAAGGGCCGCCCCATGACTTGCCTGACGACCTGGCCTACGCTGGTCGCCCGTTGTTCCGCCAAACCAATTCGGTAGGATTTGCTCAGATTCTCAACTCGTAGTGCAATGTCAGTCATGCTTCCTGCCCGCCTTCCTAGAGTTTTGTGTAAACAGCTAATAGATTGCGGCCTTCTACGGATGCACCAATCTTTTGCTTAAGTTGCTGCCGCAAACGGGTAGGTCGAAACTTGAATAACAAGAAATCAACTATTGAACCCAGGATGGGATGACGGGAATTCCAGTGGGCAGATTGAACGTTGAAATAGCGATCGTAGTCGTATTCAAACAAGGGTTCCACTAAAATCTCATCCATGCGAAGGGGAAAGAAACGAGGCAAACTGGCTAAAGCCTGTTTGTTCCACAGGCCCATGTGGTGTGGCGGTAGGTTTAAGGGACAGTACCTATCATATTTGAAAAGATAGGGGTTGTTGTTGGGTACACCCAGGATAAGCTTGCCACCAACCTTAAGACTATCAACGCAGGCGGTGATAAAATTACCCACTTCACAAATGTGTTCCAGCACTTGAAAACTACAAACCACGTCATAATAACCAGGCAACTCATTCGCATGGCCACGAATATCCTGGTTAAACAGCCCAAGTCCTTTACTTTGCCCTATCCGGACAGCTTCCTGGTTAAATTCCAGCCCTGCCAGTGAGGTGGGAGATTTGTCGTACAAACATTCTAGAAATAAACCAATGCCACATCCGACTTCAAGAATGGATTGGGCAGGTTGAATAAAGGTTGAAGCCATTTCATGCTCCCACCGCAGGGTATAGTACCAGGTGTATTTGGTCTGGAGGGCTGTGTAGAGGTCCGCTTTGCCTGCTAGATGAAAGGGATAGTAGAAACGATAACCGGATTGGCAACAACGAAATAGATCAACCCAGTCCAGGTCTTTAAAGTAGGCGCTAGTGTCAATCGCATGCTGCTTATGATATGCCTCAATAATCAACTGGGTTGAGAATCGTTCCTGTAAAACTGCTTTCTGCTGGGTTAGAGGACTTTGAATGGACATTTCTGTGGGTATCAGCAATGGGCAGGATTGTGTGGGTAATCCATGTTTAGATAATGTCTACAATGCTCCGTTCTGCGCTGCGGTAGAAATAGGCTCCCAGGATCAGGATAATCATGACAGAGCCAATAGAAAGGATGGCAGGGAAGACTAAAAACTCTCCCGTCCCCAAAAAACACCAGCGAAAACCAGTAACAACTGTAGTCATTGGATTGAGATGGTAAGCAAAGCGCCAGCTTTGGGGTACCATACTGATGGGGTACACGATCGGTGTAGCGTACATCCATGCCTGGAGAAAGTAGCCAAGTAATGCACCCATGTCTCGAAAGCGGACCAATAACGCTGCGAGCCATAACCCGATCGCCACTGCGGTTGCTGCTGCAAGCAGTAGAAAAAAAGGAATCAGGAGTAAACGCGCTGATGGAAAAAAGCCGTAGAAGCCAGCAATCCCCAGCAGTACCAGTAAAGAAATTCCCAGGTCAGGCAGCCCCGCGATAACGCTAAGAATCGGCAAAATTAGTCTGGGAAAGTAAACTTTAGAAATTAAGTAGTGATATCCTAAAAGACTGCCCGAAGCTCGGCTGACAGAAGCGGTAAAAAATCCCCAGGGAAGCAGAGCTGTGTAGTTAAAAAGGGGATAGGGTAACCCATCGGATGGAAGCTTTGCGAGCACCCCGAAGATGATGGTACTGGTCACAACTGTAAACAGGGGCTGAATCACAATCCAGAGCGGCCCCAAGGCCATTTGGGTATAACGGCTTTTCAGATCAGACCAAAATAGAAAAAAAATGAGATCCCGATACTCCCAAATCTCCCAGAGGTGGAGCGACTCCCAACCTTGTGAAGCTTGAATCCGGATGTAAGGAGAGTGTTGACGGGGCGGATTAACTGTAGCCCCCAAGGCCACACGATAGACCAGTTGAACTCCTCGCTTCACAAGAGTTTGTAGGAATTGAAGACATTCACCCAAAGCCAAAATCATATTATTTAAACACAGGTCTCAAAGAGGGCTGAAATTGCATAGATTCCTGCCTAACACGCTTTTTAGCCATTTCATTATACGCATCATTCCAAGCATCTTTTTCGCAAATGATTTCGCTAGACATTGAGCAGCGATCGATACAACTCCACTGTCTGATCCGCCATCTTTTTCCAGCTAAACTGTTTCACCCGCTCTTTGCCTCGTTCAATCAACCGATCGCGCTCTGTCGGATGGTCCACCAGCGCAATCAGGCGATCGGCCAATTCCACAACTGAGAGAGGATCGAACAACCACGCGGCATCCCCCACAACCTCTGGAATGCTGGAGGACCGGGCCGCAATCACTGCCGTTTCACAGGCCATCGCCTCCAGGGGTGGAATCCCAAAGCCTTCATAGAGGGAGGGATAGACCAGGGCGAGACTATGATGGTAGAGTTTTGCCAGATGGCGATCGTCCACCGATCCATAGAACTCAATGTGATCTGTCAGCTGAAGTTCGGCAATCCGCCTTTGTTCCGCCTCGGACAGGGGCGCACCGACTACACATAGGGCGAGATCGGGATGGACAGAAACGGCCTTGGCGAAGGCTTCTAACAGGCGATCAAAGTTTTTGTAGAACGCTCGGCTGCCCACTTGCAAATAGTAGGGGCGATCGGGCACGGGGTCCGATCCTGTGATCAGACTGAGATCCAATTCGGTTGCCAGTAGAGTCGTAATCGCCTTGGTCTCGGCAATGGGATAGAAGCGGATCAAGTCCTGGCGAGTGTTTTCCGAAATGCAGAGGATGCGATCAGCCGCTTCAACCGCTCGCTGTTTAAAGGAAGCGACATACCCTTCTGGATCAAGCTGTTGGGCAAATTGTTCGTGGATCAGGTCGTAAATGGTGATCACTAACGGGCACGATCGCTGATTCATCGCTTGCTGAGTCAGCCGAGAATAGTAGATGGGATGTAAGATCTGAGGACGACTGAGGGCACTGGCAAGTCGAAAATAATACTTCGAGAAGCGGTAGGAAAGCCGTGCTCCTAACCCGCCAGAAAAGCCATCGGAATAGCGATAAATCTTTAAGCGAGGATGGGTCGGATAAATTGCCTGAGGGTTGATCGCCAGCAGTGTCGGCAGAAAATCTGACGGCAATTCCTGAATCAGGTGGTAGAAGTAGCGAGTAATCCCTGTTGCATTGAGATTGCCGTAAATTTGTCCGTCGTAAAGAATTCGCATCGTCATGAATCAGAAACGGTATGGACCAAAACCGAAGATTACCCTTGAAATGCCCCTCCCCTCCTATTGGAGAGACGCAGTTCAAGAATTCTTGCCCGCCGCAATCCACTGATAAACCTTTTGGATCATGGTTTCCATTGAAAAGAGTTTGGCTCTTTCAAAAGCCATTCGTTTCAGATGTTCCAAGCGATCGGGTTCATCGATTAATTGCTGAATTTTTTGGGCAAGTTGTTTGGGATTTTCGGCTTCATAAACCACCGCATTCCTCTCCGAAAGAATTTCAGGAGTTCCCCCAGTCAGGGTTGCAATGAGGGCTAGCCCTGCGGCAGCAGCTTCCAGGAGGACGATCGAGAAAGGTTCTTGCCAGATAGAACTGAGGATAAAAGCGTCATAGTAGGGCATCTGTCGCCGTAACTCATCGGACTGAATAAACCCTTTGAACTGGATATCGGCTTCCAGATTGGCCTCTTTCACCTGACCGTACAGGGGTTCAATATAGGCTTGGTCATCTTCATGACCATAGATATCCAGCACGCAAGAACCGGGGGGAAGTTGGGTCAGGGCATCAATGACCACATGTAACCCCTTATCCCGACAAATACGGCTGGCCCACAGCAGTCTCAAGGGGCCTGGGTTTCGGGGGGATTGGGTTGGGACGAAGGACGGGATATCAATTCCCCAGTGGATCACCTGACTGGTGTGGGCGGGAAAGTCGAGTTCAATGTGCTTCTGCTGGAGCCACTGACTACAAAAGGCAACATGGGACCAATTGATATCCACTCTTTCTGGTAAAGCGCCCCGTCGCCATAACCCAAAATACACTCGTAGATATTTTGATAAGCTGCTCCACCGCTGCGCTTGCCACAGACTTTGAATAGACACCATTGAGAACCAGGGCAATTCAAAGGCCGAGGAATAGAGGTAGAAAGGAATCCCTTTTTGTTTCAAATCATCCAGGATTTGCAGACTGTATAAGGACCAGCTAAACACCTGCCAAAACAGCACTGCATCAGGTTGAATCGTTTCTACCATTTCTCGCATGATTTGCAGCGCTAATTGTCGCTGCCTTTGAGTGCGCTGGGGATTCTGATGGGGGATATAGGTTTTGCCCCGAACATCACAACCCGGACGGGGGAGGATTCGATAACAATTTTGCTCACCTAAATGAAGCCCGGTCTCGACTCCTCGCATAGACGTTAGTAGATAAACCTCAATGCCGAATTGTTTCTGCAATTGATGGCTCACTCGCCATGCGCCCACTTCATAGCCTCCCGAATTAAAGGGCGGCAATTCGGCTGAGATTGATAAGAGCTTCATATCTTCATGAGTTGGACTCGATCCAATTATTTTTCAAAAACTATCACATTGGACAAGTAAAGAGGGCCGTAAACCTGGACCGCAGACTGCAAGCGGCGATCGAAGAGTAGCTTTAAAATCCATCGGTGAGCGTAATTGACCACTCGATTGATCAGGCGATCACGCCAATGGGAGCTGGCAGGTTTGGTATAGCAGGTTGACAGTAGCGTTCCCAGAACATCCCAGCTATCTCCTGCATTGGCTTGATAGAGAATTTTTAGATTAAAGCGATCGGCAAAATACTGAAATGCATAGGGAGTCGGTCGCCAGAAGTCATGGGGTTCTTCATGAAGTGGATAAAAATGGGGGCAGGTGATGAGCAATTTCGCACCCGGTGCCATCATTTTCACAAAATTGGTAAACGCTGTTTCCCAATCTGCTACATGCTCCATGACTTCCGTACAAAGCAAAAGCTGAAATTTGTCACCATTGAAGAGGGTTTCCGGAATGGGACGATCGATTTCACAAACTAGATCGACGGATTGTTCTGGATTTTGTTGAGCATCTAAACTGACGTAATGATACCCACGTTCTTCCAGAATTTTGCGAAAGGGTTGACGACCACATCCAATATCTAACGCCCGATCACCTGGGGCAGGGGTTGCATAGCGGGCCAGGAGAGATAGAATCTGCTCTCGTAATAACAGCACAATAAATGAATCTGTGACCGACTGAGCTTCGTAATCTGCTCGGCGGGCTACTGCTGTCCTTTGGGAGATCTTTCTTTGAGAAACAAGCACATCATGATCCATAGTCATCAGGAATAGATTAGTCGTTATTAATAGATTGCCGATTTAATTCATCTCTCAGTTATCATCCCCAAAATAGCCCAACACGTCACATTAAATTCGAGTGTAAATTGCCAGTAAATTTCGACCCGGTAAAAATCGAGAAAGTATTTGTTTCAATTTCCATCTGACGCGATCGGGACGAAGTTGCATGAGTAAAAATTCAGCAAAATGCCCCTTAAGCGGTGCGTGTTCTTTCAGATAGGCAACCTTAAGGTTAAAGTAATAGTCATATTCATATAAAGGTTCTGTCATTAAACGATTTAGCCGAATGGGAAACCATTGAGGCAAATTTGTAAGCGATTCTTGATCCCACAAACCCATGTGGTGAGGCGGAAGATTCAGAGTATGGTATTTATCATATTCAAAGAGATAAGGATTATTATTAGGAACCCCCAGAATGAGATGTCCTCCAACTTTGAGGGTATTGATACAAGCATTCAAAAAAGGAGTCACCTCTGAAATATGTTCTAAAACCTGAAAGGAACACACAGCATCATGATAGTTAGGATGCTCCTTTGCGTAGTCAATAATGTCTTGATTTAAAATCTTTAATCCTTTTGCAGTTCCACTTTCAATTGCCTGGGGATTAAATTCCAGGCCCGTCAGTTTTCGAAATTTTTTTTGAGATAAATGTTCAAGAAATAGCCCACTTCCACATCCAATTTCCAGCACAGAATTCTCAGGTTGCAAAAGATTTTCTGTTTGATAATGTTCCCAACGCAGGGAATAGTAATTTGGGTTACTCTGTAATTTTTGATAAAGATCGCTCTTGGCAACTAGCGAAAATGGATAAAAAAATCGATAACCAGACGTTAAACACTTATAAATCTTAATAGACTCTAATTCTTGAAAATAGTGGCTAACATCAAGATCAAGATGCTTGCGATAGGCATCAATAATCTTCTGACAATTTAATTCCTCTTCCAGGGCTACCTGACTATCATTCGTTAAAGGGCTTTTTATATCCATATCAAGGTCGCCTGTAAATATCAAAGATCATGAATTTCCCATTGTGCGTCTTCGATATAAACGCATTCATTGGGTCGCCACTCGTAATCCTGCCGCACAAATTTAGCCATTGTGACATTGAAGGGACAAAGATGAGTGATGGTCTCAACAATGGTTCCTTGACGGCGTTCTGCAAACCAGATCGTGACGGTATAGCTTCCCATAAACAAGCGCAATTTAGGAATCACACAGCGTAAAGCGATCTGCCCTTTTTGCCGACCAAAAGCAGTCTCAGAATCATAAATCCAATTATGGGTAACGGGTTGCTGTTGTGAATCGACAACTTGAAAGGAGAAACACAAACTGGGCTGAGGATCGTCGATATTTAAGATAAACTCAAAGGCAATGGATTCTCCCCAACAATGCAGTCCATTCGGATCGGAGGGATGAACCTGAGCCATTACCAGGTAGTTGCCTGATTTACCAGGGGGAGCTTGATAAAACGTCGAATAATCTGGCTCACTCTTACCCGATAAAAGGTAAGTCATTACACCTTGATCCGTCGGCCCATCAAATTTGCACTCTCCGTGGGACAAAACAATACAACGATTTGTTAGTTGGGCAACGGCCTGTAAATTGTGACTCACAAAGAGAACGGTACGACCTTCGCGAGTTGCGACATCCTCCATTTTTCCCAAACACTTTTGCTGAAATTGCACGTCTCCCACAGCTAGCACTTCATCCACAATCAAGATTTCTGGTTCCAGGTAGGCAGCCACCGCGAAGGCAAGCCGCACATACATCCCTGAAGAGTAGCGTTTGACAGGGGTATCCAAAAATCTTTCAACTTCAGCAAAGGCGACAATTTCATCAAATTTCCTGCTGATTTCGGCGCGGCTCATGCCTAAAATTGCGCCGTTCAGGTAAATATTTTCTCGACCTGTCAACTCTGGGTGGAAACCAGTTCCAACCTCCAACAGACTTGCAACCCGCCCCCGAATTTTAATCCTTCCCTTTGTAGGTTCCGTAATACGGCTAATCACTTTCAAGAGGGTTGACTTTCCAGCCCCATTCCGACCAATGATCCCCACCCGATCGCCCTGCCGCACTTCAAAGGAAAGGTTCTTCAGTGCCCAGAATTCTTCGTGTTCCTGAAAGGATGTTCTCTTGCCCTGGAGATTCCAGGGCTTCGATCGTTGAAAGCTCAGGGCATTACTGAGGGTTTCCCGCAGGGTCATCTGCCCTCGTGCCCGATGACTTAGGACATACCTTTTACTTAATTCTTCAACTCGAATCGCCAGATCAGCCATCTTTCCTGCCCTGCTAAATCACGTCCGCAAAGGTTTTTTCGGTCTTCCGAAAATACCAGATGCCACTGATGAGAACCAGAGCAACCAACCCTAGAGATAGCAGAAATCCAGGGTAATAGATCTGAACTTGTCCTCCTAAAATCGCCCAACGAAAGCCATCGATTACCGCGACCATTGGGTTCAGGGAATACAACAACCGCCAGCGATCGGGAATCACACTACTACTAAATCCAACCGGAGAAATGTACAGCCCAAATTGAACGACAAAGGGGATCACAAACCGAAAATCGCGGTAGCGCACCGTCAGGGCTGCAAACCATAACCCACTTCCGATCGCCGCCGCAAAGGCAATCAAGATAAACAACGGTAAACTTATGATTCGCCAGTCGGGAATAAAGTTATACCAGACCATCAAAGCCAGCAGAATGATGCCCGAAATCAGGAAATCCACAAAGCTGACAATGACCGAACTGGCAGGCACAATGAGCCGTGGGAAATACACCTTCGAAATGAGATTGGCGTTGCCTACCAGGCTACCGCTACATTCACTGAGGGCATTGGCAAAAAACTGCCAGGGTAACATGGCGGCAAACACCAGAATGGGATAAGGAACCCCTTCTGAAGGCAGTTTGGCTAACTTCCCAAAGACGATCGTAAACACCACCATCGTCAGGAAAGGACGAATCAGCGCCCAGGCAACTCCTATCACCGTTTGCTTGTAACGCACAAGAATATCGCGCCAGGCCAGAAAGTAAAACAACTCTCGGTAGCGCCAGAGATCGCGCCAGTATTGTTTTTCAGTACGACCTGCTTCGATAACCAGCGTAAACTGGTCAAGATTCAATCCACTGGAACGACTCATTCACTTTAGACACACAACAAAGCAAAACCAACAAAGCAAAACCAGAGTGCAATTTCAGAAAAGCGTGTAGTCAGGGCGAAAGATCGCTACTGCAAGGCAGAGCGATCAACCCGATGGCAAGATGAGAACAGAGAGTGTCCCTTACCAATATCCCTTAAAACGTTCTCGCTTTTGGCAAGCGGCTGATCAATTCTTGCTCAAGGGTATCCATCGCATTCAAAAGCTGATCAGCATTCGCAACTAAACGATTGAGCCGCTCACAAGCCGCTGCCCCCTGAGATTGGCAAGCTGCATTGGCAGTCTCCACATCCTTTAGGAGATTCGTGCTGATGGTTTGCAAGTGGCGATCGAAAATCCGGCTATCACGCCAGGGCTGAGTTTGGATAGTATCCAAATAGTCTTTAAAGGCCAAAAGGGAAGCGCGGGTTTCCGAGCTAGCTTCTTCAGGAACAGACAGAAGAACCTTATTGGCAGCGATCAAATCCGTAGGAGATTCTGTTTCCAGCAGAGCATCTGCCATTTCGACCACTGCTTTAGAAAGAGAAGTGACACCGCCCAGGGCACCTGTACCCGTGAACCCAAAACCAGTGCTGGTTGATGAAAGGCCAATTCCGCTAACATCCGACAATTCACCGCCAATTTGGGCATGGGCGGGAGCCGCCATCATGACCCCTCCCACCAGACACCCTAGACCCAACCCAAACCATTGAAGCTTTTGCATAATTCAACTCCTCTCGATTGGATACAACATCAGAACTTAACTGCAAACGTGGTTCCGATCACAAAGCGGGTTCCATCCCCCGCTCCCGTGAGATCCCGCAGGGCAGGGGTAATGGACCAGGCGATCCCCGAAATGGGAACCACCGATACCCCTACCGCTAAGTCTTGCCCCGTCCATTCCACGATCGCTGACACTGGATTTGCCACCCGAAATGCAATGCTACCGAATAGATTAACCGAGTTTACCCGTCGAACGAAATCTGTTTCCGATCGAAACTGCCCCGTTCCCAATCCGGCAGTCAACGCAACCCGACTAAAAGGGTCACTGATATTATCCTGAAGCCGAACAACTTTCGTCACAACCCCATAGAAAGAATCTTTAAAGTCTCCAAACTCATCGGAGATGGTCACAAAACCATTCCACCCAATTGCAGCGGCAAATTCCCCCTCAAAAGCTCGGTGAATCTTCAAGTTAAAGCCCCCGGTCCCAAAGGGACGGCCTCCGGTTCCAAAACTAGCCAGGGTATAGCTTAACTCTACCCCAACTGCCCGCAACGCATCGCCAACCCCCACCCCAAAAACCGCCCCCGCATCACTTTTTTGGGTGCGGCGAGTCCGAGATTGAAAGGAAACCCCAGCAAATACGGTATTGTCGTCGGCCCCGTAGCCCGTAGGCACGGCGATCGTCGCAGCCGGAGACCCTTGAAACACATTCCCAAAATTACTAATTTCCTGGTAGCGACGTAGCCGATTTTGAATGCGTTGCAGTTCGGCCGGACTCAGTTGGGCGACGAGATCGGGCACAACGGGGTCAGCTTCGGTAGACGAGAGCGGCAAGGTGTTCTGGGGGTATAGGGGGCCAGTGGTGCCCGTCAAATCGATCGCAGAACCAGATAGCGCTTTAGAGCGAGCCATTGCAACAGGTGCTGCCACCCGTTCATCCGCATCCGCCCGGTGGGAAAAAGCTTGAGATGATCCCGCCTCAAACCCATCCTCTAGTCCAGTCCTCAAAGGGGGATTTACCTCCTGGGCATAAGCCTTTCCTGTCATCAGGGAAAATGATCCCCACAAACTCATCCCGACCAGTATTGAATGCACCGCCCATTTAGAGCGTGAGTGCTGGATTCGTTGAGCATGAATGGGGTGCAACAATTTCAAGCCCATTGCTCTACAAGGTCTCGTCTGGTCCATTCCGATTTCACTCCTACACAATACAGGATTTCCCAATTTTTCAAATGATGGGCCTTGTTCTATCAATGTCAGTTCGTTCTGTTTCCCAGCTTCACAGCCCTGATAGTCATACTGAGGACGAGATAGAAATGTAATCAGTCAATCTTAGGTTTTTGTTAACAATTTACAAAAATCAATCCTGTCCAGGATTCACCACAGTTTTAATTAAATTGAGTATCCGTTATCTGCTCAAATTTACTACAAAGGTACACAAAGTTTCCGTAATCTTCGCCCGCAGGACAAGACTGGATGAGTATAACGCTTCCCTCTCTCGCCCTAGTGTTCAGTCAATCAATGATTGACGGGTAGCCAAAATTCAGGTTATTGATTGGGGTTAAATTTTGCGGGTCTTCGACCCGTCAAAATTTTCCTGACGGAACACTAGCAGCAGAAGAGAGAGCCTCCCAGCTAAAAAATTACTCTTGGGACAGATTAATCAATCCGTTAAATCCCTAAGAATGGAAATATCTAAATTCACTATTGCCAAAAAATAATTATTACAACGCCCTATGACCTTACTGCCAACTCGTGGTGAACTGGAACGCGCACTCTGTCAACGTATTCAAACGCTTTATCGAGAGCAATTAGGCCATCAACCTGGCAAGATTAGTTGTTGCATCAGTGAGCAGCAAATTGCGATCGTCATCGAAAATGCAATGACCCCTCCCGAACAAATTTTGGTTAGTCAGGGAAAGGAAGCCCTGGTTGAAGCCGTGCGATCGGGTCTCGATCAGGCCATCCGGCCCCAATTGCAGCAATTAATTCAAGACATCGTTCATCTAGAAGTAACCGATGTCTTGAGTGATGCCACCCTGGAAACGGGCCGCACGGGAACGATCGCCATTCTGTCAGGAGCGGTACAACTTCGAGAAAGCAGTTCCCGACGCAAACAGGTTTCAGTGTCATAGGGTGTGACGGCTGGCAATGGAGGGATGATTCTATTCACCCCCCATCTCCCTGACTCCAAGATACTTTTGGATTAACGCCTCAAGCGCTTCCAATTCATAAGGCTTACTGAGGTACTCATTACATCCTGCTTCAAGGATTTGCTCACGGTCCTCTGGTTTCGCCAGAGCCGTCACTGCAATGATAGGAATGGTAGAAGTTTCAGGATTTCGCCTGAGTTCCTGAGCAACGGTCATGCCATCCACATCAGGCAGGGCAATGTCTAACAAAATTAAATCAGGTCGCTCTGTTTGTGCCAGGGCAAGGGCAGTCCGACCATTTTCAGCCGTTAACAGACCGCAATTAAACGGCTGAACAATCTGAATAATCAATAACAAGTTATCCAGATTATCATCCACCAGCAAAATGAGAGGCTGCTGGCGCTGCAAAACAAGATTCGAGTTCATGAACCACCCTAAAGAGCCAAACATCAGCCGTGCTTTTGTAGAGAAAAGGACTAAAAAGAAAGGCATCCATGAAGTGGCATGAAGGCACTTCCGTGGCTGGCTTCAAGAACGAATCGAGAAGTTTAATTATTTTACGAAAAAGAGGAAAAAACAACTGAATGCTTAAAAATTACTGCTTTTTATGAAGTGTCTACTGGTCTTGTCGCGAGCTGGCTGAGGCGTAAAAGTTCATCACTCAAGCGTCGTTTCAAGCAACATTTACGGGAGAGGCCAATGAACAAAGTTGCTATTTTTGGGAATGCTGGAGGCGGAAAGTCTACCCTCAGCAAGCGTTTAGCCGAAATAACAGGTTTACCGCTGGTCGCTTTAGATCTTGTAAAATACAAACCTGGTGGTGGAGAAGTTCCCTACGAAGAATATAAAGCTGTTCATGATCAACTTCTTCAGCAAGACCAGTGGATTATTGATGGATATGGATCATTGGATACGGTATGGGAACGCCTGGAGGTTGCAGACACCTTAATATATGTGGACATGCCAGTTCTTCGGCATTACTGGTGGGTCACGAAGCGCTTCTTAAAAGGCTTTCGAGTTCCCCCCGAAAATTGGCCTGAGAATAGTCCGCTTTTAAGGGGTACGCTAAACAGTTACTATACGGTCTGGCTGTGCCATCAGAAGCTTACGCCCAAGTACCGAGAGTACGTGCAGCAAGTAAAGAAAACTAAGCGGGTTTATCATCTTCAGTCTCCTCAGCAAGTGCAAGAATTTTACCGATCTATCGAGTTAGAACTTCCAAAATAAGGGGTATTTTTCAGAGGAGAGGGTGGGCAGGATTCTGTCGATATCAACCTGTCTCAAAACCTGCCCCAGAAAAATGCTCTAAAAAATGCTCTAAAAGTATTGCAAAATCTAAAGCTTGGCTACGCTTGGCTACGAAGTAAAAATGGGCTGTCTAAAAAAATTAAAATACATCTACTGCCCATTTCTAGATACAGGACTCATTTCACCGCCATATCATTCATTTCTTACCCTCTTCTCTCCCGTTATCTCTAAATTGGTTGCCTTGATTGGGTAGCCTCTCCTTTGGCTGTCTCTGTTCTGGCTTCTCAGGCATCACCAGGAGGGTCATAGTGAAGGTTCTGCTCAACTACATTGCTCAATTACATTACTGAAACACGGAATTAAGAGCCAGACAAGGCGGGAAATCCCCCAATGTAGGAACCCGTTTAGCATGATTTGGAGTCACAGTCCTATTACATCCATCTCATAAGACAACGGGCACTCTAATAGGATGGGCGATTCCTGAACAATTGCTCCAAACAGACCACACCCGATTAGACCCCTTTCCCCTTCTCAACCATTGCGATACTCAAGGAGGCCAGGATGGCCATTGCCAGCATCAACCCAGCCACAGGAGAAACACTCCGCACCTTTGCACCCCTAACAGACCAGGAAATTGCAACCCGCCTCACCCAGGCTCAGACAGCCTTCACAGCGTACCGACGGATTTCGGTCGAGCAACGGGCCACCTGGCTGCGACAGGCCGCCCAATTACTGGAAGCCCAGAAGGATGACTTCGGAAAACTCATGACGCTGGAAATGGGCAAGCCTGTGAAATCCGCGATCGCCGAAGTGGAAAAATGCGCCCTGGTCTGTCGCTACTACGCAGATCACGGAGCCGAATTTTTAGCAGATGTTCCAGTTCAGACCGATGCGAAGCTGAGTTTTGTTCGTTATCAGCCGTTGGGAATTGTCCTGGCAGTCATGCCCTGGAATTTCCCCTTCTGGCAGGTCTTCCGATTTGCGGCTCCTGCCCTGATGGCGGGCAATGTCGGCCTCTTAAAGCACGCCTCCAATGTCCCGCAGTGTGCCCTGGCGATCGAGCAAATCTTCCGGGAAGCGGGCTTTCCGATCGGGGTCTTCCAATCCCTGTTAATTGGGGCCAGCCAAGTCGCAGCCCTGATAGCCGATGAACGGGTGAAGGCCGCCACCCTCACCGGAAGCGAAGCGGCAGGGGCTAGTCTTGCCGCCAACGCGGGGCAGCATCTGAAAAAGACGGTGCTGGAACTGGGAGGCAGTGACCCGTTTATTGTGATGGACAGTGCAGATTTAGAGACCGCTGCCACCGCTGCCACGACTTCCCGGATGCTCAATAACGGACAGACCTGTATTGCCGCCAAGCGCTTTATCGTGGCAGAGTCCATTGCAGATGCCTTTATCGATCGCCTGGTGACCAAATTCCGGGCACTCAAAGTCGGCGATCCCCTCGATCCCGATAGTGATCTGGGACCGTTAGCCACCCCCACGATTTTAAAAGAACTGGATGAACAGGTAAAAGCCTGTGTTAAAACCGGAGCAAAAGTGTTGGTTGGGGGCGACCCCAGGGTGCTGGAGGTGCGATCGGTCCCCGCTTACCAGAAGGGCAACTTTTATCCTCCGACCCTTCTCACGGACATTCCCCCGGATGCTCCGGCCCGCCAACAGGAATTCTTTGGCCCGGTCGCGATGGTGTTCCGGGTACCCGACCTGGATGCAGCGATTGATCTGGCGAACAGCACCTCCTTTGGATTGGGTGCCAGTGCCTGGACCCAAGTTGACGCAGAACGGGAGCGTTTGATGGAAGAACTGGAAGCGGGAGCCGTCTTTATTAATGGCATCGTCAAGTCCGATCCCCGGTTACCCTTTGGGGGCACGAAGCGATCGGGCTACGGACGAGAACTGAGCATTCAGGGCATCCATGAATTCGTCAACATCAAAACCGTGTGGTCCCAGTAGCAAGCCAAAATTTCGCGTCTCATCCCCCAATCCAACCCTTAGAGGAATGTTCATGAATACCGCCGAATTATTAGTCAAATGCCTGGAAAATGAAGGCGTGCGCTACGTCTTCGGTCTGCCTGGGGAAGAAAACTTAGAGGTTTTAGAAGCGCTGCAAACGTCCTCCATCCAGTTCATCACCACTCGTCACGAACAGGGCGCAGCCTTCATGGCAGACGTATATGGGCGACTCACGGGACAGGCCGGAGTTTGCCTGTCTACCCTCGGTCCCGGAGCCACGAACCTGATGACGGGCGTAGCCGATGCGAACCTGGACGGTGCGCCCCTGGTGGCCATTACCGGGCAAGTGGGAACCGATCGTATGCACATCGAATCCCACCAATACCTCGATCTAGTCGCAATGTTCGCCCCTGTAACAAAGTGGAACGCCCAGATTGTCCGGTCTACTAACACCCCGGAGATTGTTCGCAAGGCATTTAAGTTAGCGCAAAGCGACAAACCGGGAGCCGTTCACATCGATCTACCGGAAAACATTGCAGCAATGGACGCACCGGGGGCACCTATTCAGTGTGGTCTACCTGAAAAAGTCTTTGCCTCCTTCCACAGCATTGAGTTAGCCGCCGCCGCGATTTCTAAAGCGAAAACCCCGGTTATTTTGGCAGGAAACGGAATCATCCGGGCGAATGCCAGCGAAGCCCTCACGCAATTTGCCACCCAACTGAATATCCCTGTAGCGAATACGTTTATGGGGAAGGGTGCTATTCCCTACACCCATCCCCTTTCCCTGTGGGCCGTAGGCTTACAACAACGGGATTACATCAGTTGTATGTTTGAGCGGGCTGATTTGGTAATTGCGATCGGCTACGACTTTATTGAATACGCTCCCAAGAAATGGAACCCCGATGGTTCTATCCCGGTGGTTCACATCAGCCCGACTCCCGCTGAAATCGACAGTAGCTACATTCCCACGGCTGAAGTGGTGGGCGATATCTCCGATTCCCTGGAGGAAGTGCTGGCCCGTGTGAAACGGCCCAATAGCCCAGATCCTTACATCGCGGAAGTGAAAGCCTCCATTCAGGCAGACTACGAGCAGTATGCAACCGATGAAGGGTTCCCTATCAAGCCCCAAAAGATCATCTACGATCTCCGCCAGGTCATGGGGCCAGAAGATATCGTGATCTGCGACGTAGGGGCACACAAGATGTGGATGGCCCGTCACTACCACTGCGATCGGCCCAATACCTGCCTGATTTCCAACGGCTTTGCGGCAATGGGGATCGCGATTCCGGGGGCGATCGCTGCGAAGTTGGTTCATCCTAATCGCAAAGTTGTTGCCGTGAGCGGGGATGGGGGCTTTATGATGAACTGCCAGGAACTCGAAACTGCGCTGCGGGTCGGTACGCCCTTTGTCACCCTCATCTTTAATGACGGAGGTTATGGCCTGATCGAATGGAAGCAGCAGAACCACTTTGGTCGCTCGGCATTTATTAAATTCGGCAACCCCGACTTTGTAAAGCTGGCGGAAAGCATGGGGTTGAAGGGCTACCGGGTGGAATCGGCCTATGATCTGGTTCCGATCTTGAAAGAAGCCTTGATGCAAGAGGTGCCAGCAGTCATTGATTGCCCGGTGGACTACCGGGAAAATCTGTTGTTCAGCCAGAAGTCTCAGGTTTTGGGATGTCGGGTATAAGTCCGGCAAACCGAGGTTCTGGAATGTTACAAGATAGAAGTCAGGAGTCAGAATTCAGAAGGTTTTCTCAGTTTTCTCAAAAGATGGCTCCTGATTTCCTTTGTTTGCCAATAGCCCGTCCATGCACCATTCCCATTCCTGCGATCACTGCCTGACTTCCAAAGGCCCATCCTCTGCCCAAAAAGCCCGTCTCCTCTGGACGGCCTTGATCCTGATCGGTAGTTTTGCGATCGCCGAACTTCTGGTCGGGCTACAAAGCAACAGCCTTGCCCTGGTAGCAGAGGCGGGCCACATGGTTTCCGATACGGTTGCGTTAGGAATGGCATTGATTGCCACCTGGATCGCTCGGTTGCCTGCCTCTCCCCGTGCCCCTTTTGGCTATCGTCGGATTGAGATTCTAGCTGCACTAGCCAATGGAACAGGGTTGATGTTGATTGCTATCTGGATTGGTTGGGAGGCGATCGAGCGCGTTCAATCTCCTCCAGAGGAAATTCTCAGTCTGCCCATGTTGATTACGGCGGCGATCGGGTTTCTCGTCAATACGCTCAACGCCCTGCTCCTCCATCGGGATAGTCACCATGACCTGAACCTGCGAGGAGCGTTCCTGCACATGGTTGCGGATGCGGTCAGTTCTGTGGGGGTACTGGTGGCGGCGATCGTTGTCTGGCACTGGCACTGGCTCTGGATCGATGGGGTGATCAGCTTGTTTGTCTCTGCCCTGATCATTGCGGGAGCGATTCCCCTGGCGCGGCAGAGCTTGAATATTTTGCTAGAAAAAACCCCAGACGCTTTTGATCCTGAAGCGCTGAAAAGCTACCTCACAACCTTTGCTGGGGTGAAAGCAGTTCCTAGCCTGAATCTGTGGACGATCGCTCCTGGTCAAGAGAGCCTCACTGCCCATCTGTGGGTCGATGTGGAGCATGGACGGGAGCGCGATCGACTTCTGACCCAGATCCAGGATTCCCTTCAGCAAGAGTTTGGCCTCCAGAGCGTCACGCTCCAACTCACGGCCCCGCCCCCACCTTTTGCGGCAAGTAACCCTCTATCAGATAATCTAAACCGACTGCTTGCCACCGAACTCGCTCCAGAGTAAGCGCCTCCGTCATCCGCTCAAATCCCAACTCTCCAACAGGTGACGAAGCTTGTGAGCCACCAATGATTTTAGGGGCCACAAACGCCCAGACTTTCTGGACTGCCCCCTCTGTGATCGCCCGGGCCGCCAGCGTTCCCCCACATTCCCAAAGGACTGACAGGAAACCACGATCGTACAGGTGCTCCATCACCTGCCCCGGTGTCACAGCCTCCAATTCCAGTACCTCCACTCCCAAAGCTCGCAGATGATCCTGTAAGGCTGGATTTGCGCCTGTTTGGGTGATGACCAGGGTAGGGGCGATCGCGGTCTTCCAGAGATTTGCTTCCCAGGGCAGATCCAATGTCCGGCTCAAGACCAGGCGTAGGGGTTGGTGGTCCGTGAGTCCATGAGTCGTCAGGTGGGGATTGTCATGCCGTACCGTATTGCCGCCGATCGCCACGCCATCACAGGCTGCCCGTAGATGATGAACCCGATGCCGCGCCTCTGGTCCCGTCACCCAGGCACTATGTCCACTGCTGGCTGCGATTTTGCCGTCCAGGGTCATGGCATACTTGAGAATTCCAAAGGGCCGACGGTAGCGGATGCGATGGACAAAAGCTTCATTGCACTGCTGGCAGTCTGCTTCTTCCACGCCCACGACGACTTCGATCCCGGCAGCTCGTAGACGGGCAATCCCGCCGCCCGCGACCACCGGATTGGGATCTACCATCCCCACCACCACCTTTGACACCCCCGCTGCGATCACTGCCTCCGAACAGGGCGGGGTGCGTCCATAGTGGTTACAGGGTTCCAGGTTGACGTACAGAGTTGCTCCCTGCGCCCGATCGCCCGCTGCCCGCAACGCAAACACCTCTGCATGGGGCTGCCCTGCCGCCGGATGAAACCCTTCCCCCACGACAACCCCATCCTGCACCACCACCGACCCAACGAGAGGATTGGGGGCCGTCCGTCCCAACGCTTTTCGGGCCAACTCCAAACAGCGTTGCATGTAGGTGCGATCGATCAAATGAAATTCCTGCAAATCAACCATCTCCCAAAAATTCGGGTTAAACCCCAGATACCATCGTACTGAGAGACGCGAAATCCTGTATCTCTCAGATCTTTGCTGGAACTCTTCAATTCCCCTATCGCGTCTACCCCTCCATCTACAAACTACGTTTGACCCTCATTTGCACGATCGGGATGATGAAACGAACCCTGCCCCTCCGATATTGGTTGATCGCGATTCTGACAGCCCTGGCGATCGGCTTCACCCACCTGCCTATCGCAGCCCAGATTCCCATACCAGGAATCTTTCAGCCATCCCCGACAAGGCCCACTATCACCCCCAACCTGGATAAGATCGCAACTGCGAATGTCGAACTGGATGGTTATTTCCTGTTCACGGTCGCCGCTCCTGTGGTCACAAATCCTCAGCAGGGAACGACCCCGCCCATCCAGCAACGCGCTCAGGGCATTGAAACCCTCCTGCAAGATGTCGCGAATCGTTCCCTTGATCCCAAAGATTTGAAAGTCACCTGGTCGATCGATTCGGGCAGTAACCTGCCTGTTCTCTCCATCAACGGTCAATACCTGATGACCGTTACCACCTTGGATGCCCAAATCCAGGGACAAGATGCCGAACGATGGGCCAATGAAATTAGAGAAATCCTCACCAATGCCCTTGTTCGTGCCTATGAAGAGCGGCAACCAGAGTTTCTGATTCGGCAGGGATGGTTTGGAGGAGGGATTTTGCTGGCAACCCTGGCGGGAAGCTGGTTGTTGGCTCGTCTACAACGGCGCATCCGTCGCGAGTATTTGGCTTCCCGCTCCACCGCGACGAGTCCTGAAGTGACGGTCACTGCCAATCCGGCTACGGGAGGAGCTACGATCGCCAGTGATCAAGAGCAACGCGCTCAACGGGCTTCTCGTAACTTAGCGGATATGCGACGACGGTTTCTCCAACTGCAACAGGTCGTCATTTGGGGATTGGGGAGCTTTGCGCTCCTGGGACTCTTTCCCTACACCCGCTGGCTCCAACCCCTGCTCTTCTCCACACCCCTGAAGTTACTGGGGCTGGCACTCGTCATTTATCTAGCGATGCGGCTCAGTGAAGTGATCATCGATCGCAGTCTGACCGCCTTTGAAGCGGGGCAGTTTGTTGTGCCCGAATACTCCCAACGCCTGGTGTTGCGGGTTTCTACCCTGTCCCGTGTCCTGAAAAGTATTGCGATCGTCCTTTGGTTTGGAGTGGGCATCTTCTCAGCCCTGTCAATGGTGGGAGTTGAACTATTACCCGTCGTGGCAGGGGCCGGGATCGTGGGGTTAGCCGTGTCCTTTGCCTCGCAAAATTTAATCAAAGATGTCATCAATGGCTCTTTGATTCTATTGGAGGATCAGTATGCAGTCGGGGATGTCATTGCAGTAGGAAGCGTCTCCGGGTTAGTGGAGTATATGAACTTGCGGATCACCCAACTGCGAAACGGCGAGGGACGATTGATCACGATTCCCAATGGCAGCATTTCCGTCGTTGAAAACCTGTCGAAGGATTGGTCCCGTGTGGATTTTGCGATCGACATTGCCTACACTGCCGATCTGGAAAGTGCCCTGGAAGTCATTCATCAGGTTGCCCTGGATATGGATGCAGACCCCAAGTGGCAATCCTTGATTATCGAACCCCCGGAGATCCTGGGGGTCGATAAACTGGCCCAGAGTGGGGTTACGGTTCGCATCTGGATCAAAACCCAACCCCTGGAACAGTGGCGCGTGGCCCGCGAGTTTCGCCGCCGCCTGAAGGTGGTTCTGGATCGGGCGCAGATTGCGGTCGGCTAGCTTGATCCCACCAGTTGCGGTGCTTCAGCCAACGCCCCTTGCAGCAACCCCAGCCAGTCGATCAGGCTTTCAAGCTGGCGTTCAGCACTGACAGCCCCTAACCCCCGTACCGTCACTTTGCCGGGGGAGTAAACAAAGCGAGACTGAAGTTGGGTGGCAAGTTTTTCTTTCAGCAGATTCCAGGCGGGTTCCTCCATTGGAGTTTCCAGAATCACATGCTGCTTGCCTTCCGGCTTAATGCGGGAGAAGCCCAGCTTCCGAGCAATTTGCTTGAGTTCCACGACCCGAACCAGTTGCAGAGCAGCGGGGGGAATGGGACCATACCGATCGCTCCAATCGGCAGAAATCTGGGTGAGTTCCGACCGGGAATTCGCAGCAGCAACAGCCCGGTATGCTGTCATTTTCTGATCAAGGTCTGGGATGTAGTCGGCAGGAATGAAAGCCGTGAGGTTGAGGTCGATCTGGGTGTCGTCCACCTGGGGAATTTCCTGACCTCGGATTTCGCGGATCGATTCCTCCAGCATTTCCATATACAGATCAAAGCCGATCGCATCCATTTGTCCGGACTGTTCGGCCCCTAACAGGTTGCCCACCCCCCGAATTTCCATGTCCCGCATCGCGAGTTGATAGCCTGATCCCAGTTGCGTGAATTCCTGAATCGCCCGGAGTCGTTGACGGGCCGCATCGGACAAGCTTTCTTTACGGGGGTAGAAGAGCCATGCATGGGCCTGGATTCCGGCCCGACCCACCCGACCCCGCAACTGGTAAAGCTGGGCCAGACCAAATTTTTGGGCATCTTCGATCAGGATGGTGTTGACACGGGGAATGTCCAACCCTGACTCAATAATGGTGGTACAGAGCAGAACTTCTGCATCCCCATTGCTAAAGGTGAGCATGGTCGATTCCAGTTCTGCCTCTGGCATTTGCCCATGAGCGATCGCCAATCGTGCCGTCGGGATCATCTCTCGAATGCGGGCGGAAATCTCCTCAATCCCCTCCACACGCGGTACGACGTAGAAAACCTGCCCACCGCGATCGAGTTCCTGGCGAATGGCCGTTCGGACCAGTTCGGGGTCGTAGGCTGCCAGGTGGGTCTTAATGGGACGACGAGAGGGGGGCGGCGTGGTAATCAGGCTCATTTCCCGTACCCCAGAAAGGGCCATGTATAGGGTCCGGGGAATGGGAGTTGCACTCAGGGTCAATACATCCACCTGGGTTTTCAGAGTCTTGATTTTCTCTTTCTGATTCACCCCAAATCGTTGTTCTTCGTCTACCACCAGCAAGCCCAGATCCCGGAACCGCACCTCTTTACTCAACAGTTGATGGGTGCCCACCACAATATCCAATTCCCCGGTAGTCAGGCGTTGCAGAATGTCCCGCCGTTCTTCAGCCGTGCGGAAGCGGTTCAGGAGACCCACCTGAATGGGATAGGGGGCAAATCGTTCTTTGAGGGTGTGATAGTGCTGTTGGGTCAAAATCGTTGTGGGAGCCAACAGCGCCACCTGTTTGCCCGCTGTCACCGCTTTGAAGATGGCCCGAATCGCCACTTCCGTTTTGCCAAAGCCCACATCTCCACAGACCAGACGATCCATTGGGCGAGAATTTTCCATATCTCGCTTCACATCCTGCACTGCTTTGAGTTGATCCGGCGTGGGCTGGTACGGGAACGATCCCTCCATTTCCTCCTGCCAGGGAGTATCGATTGGATAGGTGTAGCCTTCCTGCTGGGCACGTTGGGCATAGAGTTGCAGCAAATCCACCGCCAGCTTCTTCACTGCCTTGCGGACTTTGCTCTTTGTCTTCTCCCAGGCTTTGCTGGACATCTTGTTGAGTTCGGGGGCGCTATCCCCCATCCCACGGAACCGGGAGAGCGATCCCACTTGATCCGCCGCCACCCGCAACAGGCCATCGGCGTATTGCAACACCAGATAGTCCCGGGTTTCGTTATTCACCGTCAGGCTTTCCAGCTTGAGAAACCGCCCAATCCCGTGATTCTTGTGAACCACAAAATCCCCCAGGCGCAGTTTATTGGGGTCTACCTGCTTGGAAGCCGCTCGCCGACGCTTCCGCACATAACTGGGGCTAGCGAGGGAATGTTGTCCGAAAAACTCGCGATCGGTCACTAACACGATGCGAAATGTCGGCAGAATAAATCCTTCCAGTTCCGCCAGACCAGAATACTTGAGAGCCACTGGAGTTTTCTGGGACTGGAGTTTGTCGATCGCTAGAAAATCGCGGGGATTGGGAATGAACTGGGCCGGACAGTCATGCTCCTGAAGCAGAGACACCGATCGCGACGGTTGGGCCGACACCAGCCAGATCGAAAAGCCCCGATCCCGCTCCTCCCGGAGGGTTTGGGCCAGCCGACCAAACTGATGGGGAATCGCAGGCACCGATCGCCCTGCCAGGTTCACCCCGCCCCCCGTCGCTTCCGCCAGTTCCGATAAATGGAGACGATCGAATGCTTCCAGGGCCGTGAAGGAGTCTGCGACGGAGCGATGGATTTTGGGCAACCCCGATCCCACCTCCCGCCATTGCTCCTCAACATGCTCAAACCACCGATCGCCATGAGCCTGACATTGCTCCGGCTCATCGATCGCCACCAGGGTGTCATCGGGCAAATAATCCAGCAGGGAGGCGGGTTGGGGATAGGCCACCCCCAGAAACCGCCGAATCCCTTCTGGAGACTGCCCCTGATCAAATTTTTCCTGATCTTCTGGGGAAAGGGAGCCTCGTACCTGGGCTGCCCGATCGCCCGTCAATGTTGGAAGCACGATCGCTCCATAGTGGGTGGGAGTCAGCACCAACCGTTCAATCTTGTCGAGGGACCGTTGGGTGGAGGGATCAAATTCACGAATCTGATCCAGTTCATCCCCAAACAGTTCCAGGCGCACAGGCAGTTCAGACGCGACTGGAAACACATCAATAATGTCTCCGCGACGGCTCCACTGGCCTTCCGTTTCTACCAAATTCACCCGTTCGTACCCCAAACGGGCCAGTTCATTCCCCAGGGTACTCAGGTTTAACTCCATGCCCCGGTTCAAAGTCAGGCAGAAGGGGCGAAAGGCTTCAATGGGGGGAAGGTGGGGTTGCAGGGCGCGTTCTGTCGTGATGATGACCCGACTGGTGCGGCGATCGGATGCTCCATCTCCTGATTCTGCTGGCTTACCCTCCCCGCCTGTCAAATACTGAACCAAATCGGCAAGCACCTGCATCTGCCCCCACAAGAGTTCTGATTCGGGGTCGAAGGGTTCATAGGGAGAGGCTTCTGAGGTGGGATAGAAATAGACTGTAGACCATCCCATCGCCTCTAGTTGGGCCGCCCATCGGCTGGCTTCCTCCAGCGTTGCGGTAATGAGCAAGAGGGGCCGCTGCCCGTTCTGGGCCAGGGTTGAAGCGACCAGCCCTTTTGCCAGACGAGACAGGCCACTCAATCTTAAAAATTGCTGCTGATTGAGTTTCGTCAGCAGTTCAGTCGTGAGGGGCGATCGGCCCAGGAAACGTACCAGAGAAGAAAAAACCATAGCCAACACTGAATCAGAGGCAGGAATACTGCGGGAGTTTGCCGTTTATCTCCCTTCCCTATTCTAAAAGGCTGTTTTTGAGAAGGTTGGTCGCAGTCTATCGAAAGACAGAGGGGTGATTCATGAAATGTGTCCCTGGAACTTTGCATTGATGCAGGGAAACTTGATAATAGATTAGATTGGAGGTTAAATCAGCCCACCTACTAGTGGAGCGGGTGAGAACCTTCGTCTTTTACTTTTGTTGGTGTTACAAGCAGCAGGCAAACTCCAGGGATGTCCTCTTTAGCCATTGAAATATTGATCGTTGTTCTGCTGATTATTGCGAATGGGCTGCTTGCGATGTCTGAAATTGCAGTGGTTTCCTCCCGCAAAGCCCGTTTGCAGCAACTCGCGAATAAGGGGAACAACAAAGCAAAGGCAGCTCTGGAGCTAGCGAACTCCCCCACCCAATTTCTCTCGACCGTCCAGGTTGGGATTAGCCTGATTGGGATTCTTGCCGGGGCCTTTGGGGGTGCAACTCTTGCCCAATCAGCTTCCAGATTTTTAAAGTCCATCCCGCTGATTGCCCCCTACAGTGACCTTTTCGGTCTGGTGTCCGTGGTTCTGCTCATCACCTATTTTCAATTGATTGTGGGTGAACTGGTGCCTAAGCGCCTCGCCATGAACAGCCCCGAAAACATTGCGGCAAGCATTGCCATCCCAATGCGGATGCTGGCCCAAGCCACCTCTCCCGTCGTCCATCTTCTTTCTTCCTCGACAGAACTCATGCTGCGCTTACTGGGGGTCACGCCTTCCAGTGATCCAGAAGTAACAGAGGAAGAAATTAAAGTGCTGCTGCAACAGGGAACTGAAGCCGGAACCTTTGAGGAAGCCGAGCAGGACATGGTAGAACGGGTCTTTCGTCTGGGCGATCGTCGGGTTGGCTCCCTCATGACTCCCCGCCCCGATATCGTCTGGCTGGATGTGGAAGACTCACTGGAGGAAAATCGGCAGTTAATTGTCGAGTCGGGCCACTCCCGATTTCCCGTCTGCCAGGGCGATCTCGATACGATGCTGGGAGTGATTCATGTGAATAACCTCTTGACTCGGATGCTGGCAGGGCAACCGATCGATCTGGTGGCTTCTGTTCAACCTCCCCTCTTCATTCCCGAAAGCACCCGTGCCCTCAAAATTCTGGAGTCCTTTAAACAGTCTGGAACCCATATTGGGTTAGTCGTGGACGAGTACGGAGTAATTCAGGGTCTCGTCACCCTGGATGATATCCTACAGGCCATCATCGGTGATATGCCCAGTATCAATGAGGAGGAAGCCCAGGCGATTCAACGGGAAGATGGCTCCTGGCTGTTGGATGGCATGATGCCTGTGGATGACTTTAAAGAAGTGTTGGAAATTGAAGAAATTCCTGGCGAAGAACGGGGAAGTTATCACACCCTGGCTGGGTTTGTTGTGATGCATTTGGGACGTATCCCCGTTGCCGCTGATTACTTCGAGTGGCAGCGCTTTCGGTTTGAAGTGATGGATATGGACGGCAATCGCGTAGACAAAGTATTGGTATCTGTTCTACCTAAACAAGCTACAACCCCTTCTCCATTCGCATCCACAGGCGATTCCAACGAATAAAAATAAACGAATAAACCGATTTCTACGTGCGACCCATTTCCCCATCCGGTCACCGACTGAACGTGAGTTCGGGTTAAGCACCCCAACCTACCCTTCAACAATCCCCTCCTGGGAGGGGCAGGGGTGGGTTTGGTGATCGCTAGAGCAACCTGATTCAGCCTGTCATCTACTGCTGAGTCCCCTAACCCGCCCCGGCCTACGGCCACCCCTCCCAGGAGGGGATTAAAGTCAGGGTGTTTTCCCAATCGTTATCCCGAATTCACGTTCCTTAATGACTGGAATAAATTCCCCGATCGCGCAACTGTTGCACAAAGAATTCCTCCAGGGATGGGCGGGCCAATTCCATCGAAATTAACTGGGCATCAATCAACCGCAAACTCGCAAGGAAATCCTGAGGGCTGCCCATTAAGTGCCCCTGCCAGCACCCATCCTGAAAAGTCAGATGGGAGAGCCGCTTTTTGAGAATTTCGGGATTGCCGCCCCGGACCTTGACCTGATACGTATCCGTGTCCCCCAGTAATTCATGCAAAGATCCAACACAGACCAGTTCTCCTTGAGCCAAAATCGCCACCCGATCGCAAATCTGCTCTACGTCGGACAACACATGGCTATTGAAGAAAATGGTTTTGCCCTGCTGCTTTAAGGACAGGATAATTTCCCGGATCTGGTAACGGCCCATTGGGTCCAACCCGGACATCGGTTCATCCAGAAACACCAATTCTGGATCATTGATAATGGCCTGGGCCAATCCAATTCGCTGCAACATCCCTTTGGAATACTGACGCAATTGCTTCTTGCGCGCCACCGCTTGAGGCAAGCCCACCAGATCTAACAAGGCGGGAATGCGTCGGCGCTGCTCTGAGGCCGGAATCCGAAAAAGACCAGCCGTGTATTGCAGCAGTTCCCAACCTGTCAAATAGTCATAAAAGTAGGCATTTTCAGGCAGATAGCCAATTCGCTCCCGCACCGCCCGATCGCCCAGGGGTTTTCCCATCAATGTGCCCTGCCCCGAAGTGGGTTTCACAATTCCCAGTAAGGTTTTGAGGAGGGTAGTTTTTCCCGCACCATTTGGCCCTAGCAGCCCAAAAGTTTCCCCCTGAAACACCGTCAGGGAAAAATTTTTCAGGGAAACCGTGCGTTGATGAAACCAGAACCCCGTTCGATAGACCTTCTTAAGATCCTGAGTCTGGACCACAACAGGCCGTTCGATTTGAGTTGGATCAAGGGGCAATTCGGTAACAGAGTCCATGTCCATTTACAATGTCAATTCACAGAGCAGGCAAGGAAATCTCAAGGCACAATACTAAAAGGGAAAGAAAAAGAGTAACCAGAATATTATTTCTATTCTGCCTTCTGAATTCTGGATTCTACCTGTATGTTCTGGAATTGGAGCAAACTATGGACCGTTCTAAACTGATTGCGATCGTCACGGGAGTGCTCTCGTTAATTCTGGGCATCGCTTACCTGGCGATCGTGCAATTCCTCGATTCTCGCGATATGATTCCCGCTCCGATTGGGCAACTTCCCGTTCTGTCCCTGCTGCACCTCATTGCTAATCACCCAGGGACAACTTTTCCCGTGGGTTTCCTAAGCTAGAAGTTCTTGCGTGAAAGGGACGGTATTTTCTGCCTGGGGAAGCGATCGAACCATCACCCGCAGAGCCTCCGGGATCATCCCCATGTCCCGTGAGAATACCGCTCCTGCATAGTCAGCATCCCACAGATTCGCCATCTCCAAATTACTGCCCGTTAATACCGCTTGACTGAGATTAGCGTGGATCAGGTTTGCCATTGATAGATTGGCTTCGCGCAAATTGGCATGGGTAAAGTCTGCCATACTGCCGATCGCTTCCCGCAAATCAGCTTTGTACAAATTGGCCTCTTTCAGAACCGCTTTGTACAGGTTCACCCCTACCATATTGCACATCCGCAGGTTCGCCCGATAGAGGTTACTCCCCACTAAATTCGACATACAGAAGTTGGCCCGCATTAAGTTGGCATAGGCCAGGTTCGCCATGTAAAAGGTTGTGCCAATGAGATTGGCTCCTTCTAAACTGGCGTGGCGCAAGTCCGCCTGGTGGAGTGTGGCCTCCCGTAAATCGGCTTTATAGAGGGTGGCTTCTCGCATATCTGCTTTGTAGAGGGTGGCTTCCCGCAGATTCGTCTCCATCAGGACAGCGGTATAAAGGTTCGCATGGTAGAGATCCACCTCACTCAAATCCGCGCGACACAGGTTTGCCATACACAGATCAGCTTTGTAGAGGGTCGCACGGCTCAAGTTGGCTTCATAGAGAATCGTTTCCCGCAGATTAGCCCGGTAAAAGTCGGCCTCATGAAAATCGTAGCCCCGCAGATTTACACGGCTAAGGTTCGCTTCTCGTAAATCCGGCTTAACTTCTGGGTTGGCAGCCCGCCACCCATTCCAGGTTGCGACTCCCTCTTTCAGGAGGGCAAGATGCTCTGTGCTAGCCATACAGGTGTCCTCAGATCGATAGAGCGGGTTCCCGTAGCCTCGAATACAAATTGAGGCTTAATTCTTTTATTCCCCTAAGTCCAAGGATTGATTCAATTCCAGCACTTCTGAATCAAATCTTTACGGAGAATCACGGGGGAGGGGGTTCACCACTCGGCGAATCGCGTCCTGGATGAATTCACGGATGAACTCATCTTTACGATTCAGTTGAAATTGCTGCTGAACGACTTCTGTAATTCCACCATCCCCCCAGTCCTGATTATTTCGGAAGTATTCAATGAAACTCTTCCCGGCAATACGGGTGAGATAGGCCGCACTGACCCCCTGAATCGCTTTTCCCACCAGCAAAGTTCCCAGATTACTGCGAAGGGCGATCGTCAACAGTTCCAGGGCACCTTTGACGACTCCCAGGCTCACCAAAGTTTTCGCCAGGGAAATAGCCAATTCTCGCCCCCGCTCTGCATTAATTTCACACCCATAGACCCGCCCAATTTCTACAACCATCTGGGCGTTCACGGCAGCGGTTGCCAGCATGTCCAACACCGGAAGGGGCGTAACGGCAATCACCCCCGCCCCAATCCACTGAAATCGCTCCACCACTTTTTCCGCCTGTCGTCGCCGCTCCTGGTCCAGGGTATAGCGGGCTTCCTCCCCTAAGCGTTGGAACTGAAGCAGAATATTGTCTGCGATCAGATCTTCCCCTTCCCGTCGCAAAATCGCTGCCATCCGCCGTAACAAGGGCAGGATATCCGGTTCGGGGGTTATCACCTCCCCTGTCTCTAGTTGCACGGGCTGGGGATCAGCCGTGATCGCCACCACATCTAACGGCTCGATGAAGGACTGCACCCGTTCCCGCAACCGAGCCAACACCTGTTCCCGATCGGATTCTGGATAGAGGTCTGTTTTGTTGAAAACCAGGATCGATCGCTTTCCAATATCCGCCAGGGTCCGCAGAGGTTCATACTCCGACTGGCGCAGATCATTCTCCACGACAAATAGCAACAAGCTGGCCTCCGTTGCCAGTTGACGGGCCTGTTGTTCCCGCTCCGTCCCTGCTACCCCCACTTCCAAAATGCCGGGGGTATCGGTAATCAAAATTTGCCGTTCAATCCCTTTAAACTTTAATAAATAGGTTGCCTCTACCGTCGTCGTCCCCATTGGGGCACCGATCTGTCCCGCCATCCGGCCCAGCATGGCATTCACCAGCGATGTTTTCCCAGCAGAACCCGTCCCAAAGACGACGACGCGCAATTCGCCCCGCGCCAGTTGTGCCTCAATCTCCTGCGATCGATTCCGCAAGGCTTGACGGGCCACCTCGTCCTGAATCCGCTCGACCTGCTGCCGCACTGCCTTCAAGGTTTCCTCTGCGGCCTCCCCCTTTCCTTCTGGAATCGCGATCGGAGGCTGGTTCTTGGTGTTTCGGCCCTGTTTACGCGCCTGGGGCAGGATAAAGAAATAGTAGAAGAAAGCGCCCACGAGAACCGCTAGCAGTGCAATCAGCAACAACAACACAAGATTGCACAGAAACGGGGAAGCCGCGCAAAGACTCGAAAGACGGTAAAGGGAATCAATCAGCCAGATCATTAACCCCAAAATGAGGCTTAAGCCAATAACCAGGGTTAAAAATCGAGGCAAAGACATGGCGATCGCCAAAAGGGATTGTTCCCATTGTAATTCTGGGAATCCTTTGTCAAGGTTCTAGAACCTGCGTATTTTCTACAGCCCGTGTAACAAGGATTGAATAATGTTGTTTAAAGCACTGGCACTTTAACTGTTTCTTTGTTCCGAATCTATTGGCATTATTATTACTAATAATACCAATAGATTTACTGGCTACTTTTAAGAGAAATTCATCCCCTAAGCCATCCCCTAAGCACTTCTGAAGTCATTTTTTACGCTGCTCCCTATTCTATAGTTCTAGGGTTCTTATGAATGTTGTTGTACAGGTTATCGACATTCTACTCATAGAAATTGAGCAGTCTGAAGGGTACTGGCTAGTCAAAGAAATGTTGCGACATAGCGCGAATCTTCAGGTGCGCCCCCTTCAGGTTTCCGAATTATCCCAGAGCATCGACTCCCTCGCTGCCGATCGAGCAACCGTCATTTTGGTCGTATTACCGGAGGAACCCTTCACCGGATTGGAGATCGTCCATCTCATTCATACGATCGCCCCCCACTTGCCCCTGCTTGTCATCGGGAACGCCCAAAACGAAACGCTATATACCCAGTTGACTCAATGGGGTGCCCAAGATTACGTGTCTTGCCACAATCTTTGTCACGGTTATCTGATACAGAAGATACAGGCAGTCATTACGCAGCATCACCGACAAATAGAACTCACGGTAGCCCAGCAGAACATCCAGCACCTTCAGCAGCAAAACCATCTATTACAGGCGAGTTTAGATCATCGGGTTGAAGAGCGGGTGTGCCAGTTGGAGGCAGAACACCATCGCTATGAGGCAGAACTGCGAAAAGCGAAGGAAGCAGCGGAAGCCGGAAGCCGAGCCAAGAGCGAATTTCTGTCCATGATGAGCCATGAACTGCGAACGCCCCTCAATGCCATTCTGGGCCTCTCCGAACTTTTGCGCCAGGAAGTTTTCGGTTCCTTGACTACCAAGCAACAGGAATACATGGGCTGCATTTATACGAGCGGTGAGCATCTTTTGTCATTAATCAATGACATTTTGGATCTCTCAAAAATTGAGTCTGGGAAAGAATTTTTAACGCGATCGATCGTTGTGGTTGCCGATGTTTGCCACTACTGCCTTTCCTTAGTGAAAGGCCGAGCCTCTGAAGGCAATTTGAAATTAATCAGTCGTATTCATCCCCATGCTCAAGTCTGTTTCGCAGATGAACGGCGGCTCCGGCAGATGCTCTTTAATCTCCTCTCCAATGCCATCAAATTTACCCCTCAAGGAGGCATCACCTTGGAGGTTGAGAAGCAACCACAGGGCACGACCTTCAGCATTACTGATACAGGGATTGGCATTGCCCCCGAACACCTCCAAACGATCTTCGAACCCTTTTACCAGGTTGATAGCCGTCTGAGCCGTCACTATGAAGGAACTGGGTTGGGGCTGACCTTAACGCAACGGCTTGCCCATCTACATGGAGGCCATGTCACCGTAGAATCCCAACCTGGGGAAGGCAGTTGTTTCAGAATCTACCTGCCCGATGCCCCCGACGACCCTGAAAAATAGAATTCCCAAGGGGAGGACATCCTTCCCGGAGAACGAGAGATTACACGTCTTCCATCAGGCAGCCAAAGTCTACACCCCATCTCACGGGGATGGGAAACATCAGATCCTATACATTAAACCGGAAGAGCAACACATCCCCTTCCTGAACCACATATTCCTTTCCTTCGCTGCGTACCAATCCTTTTTCCTTCGCAGCCCCCATCGAACCCGTCGCGACCAGATCCCCATAGGCTACCGTCTCCGCCCGAATGAATCCCCGCTCAAAGTCTGAGTGAATCACCCCTGCCGCTTGAGGAGCCAACATGCCCGCCGTAATTGTCCAGGCGCGGGTTTCCTTCGGGCCAGTTGTAAAGTAAGTCCGGAGACCCAACAGTTCGTAGGTTGCCCGAATCAGGGATTTCAGCCCCCCTTCCTGCACCCCCAGAGATTCCAGAAAATCAGCCCGATCGGACTCTGGCAGTTCAATCAGTTCCGACTCCACCTGAGCCGACACAATCACCACCTGAGCCTGTTCCTGCTTCGCCAGGGTCCGCACCTGTTCAACCCACTCATTTCCCGCCGCCAGGTCGTCTTCAGAAACGTTTGCAGCAAAGATCACAGGCTTGCGGGTCAGTAAGCCCAGGGGCTTGACAAACAATTCCTCTTCTTCTGTTAACGTTACCTGACGGGCCTGTTTGCCTTCATTTAAAGCAGCGCTCAGCTTTTCCAATGCCCCTAACTCTGCCTGAGCTTCTTTACTGGTCCGGGCTTGCTTCCGGGTGCGCTCAATCCGCCGCTCAATCTGGGACAAATCCGACAGGGCTAGTTCCAGATTGATGACCTCGATATCCCGCAACGGATCAACAGAGCCGGAAACGTGAATAATGTCATCGTTCTCAAAACAGCGCACTACATGGACGATCGCATCCACTTCCCGAATGTTGGCCAGAAACTGGTTCCCCAGTCCCTCGCCCTGACTGGCCCCTTTCACCAGTCCCGCGATGTCTACAAACTCCACACGGGTCGGCACAATTTCAGCCGAACTGGAAATCTTGGCTAACACCTGAAGCCGCTCATCCGGGACTGCCACAACCCCCGTATTCGGTTCGATCGTGCAGAAAGGAAAGTTCGCAGCCTGGGCCTTCGCGTTCGCCACCAGCGCATTGAACAAAGTTGATTTTCCAACGTTGGGCAAGCCCACAATCCCAGCTCGTAGCATGAGGTCTTTGTTAAGAGGTGTTTACTAGACCATTGTAGGAGAGATAGGGATTTGGGATTCGGGGTTGAGAATTTTTTCGGAAGCATCTCGATCCCCCCTCCTCCTACTTGCCATGTCCATGACTGGGGCAGGGAGGAGCCGAGATCGATCGATCGAGCCATCCCGAAGCTTGCTGGAGTCGTGCCAGAGCTTCTTCTGGGTTATCCTTGAGCAGCATCACTAAGGCGACAGCGGCTTGCTCCTGAGCGCGAGCCTGCCGATTTCCTTTCAGCCGATGCCAGTCTCGATCGGTGATGCTCAGTCTTTCTGCAAGTGCTTGAGCCAGTTCTAAAGTGCTATAGGATTGGAGAGGAGCCGTTTGGGGAGTATACATAGGAGAGCTTTTACGAGAAGGGATAATCAAGCGCCAAGGCGAGATGATTGGTGAATGACTTGATGCAATGACTTGATGCAATAACTTATTGTACTCTCCACGCTAATTGCTGTTATGCAGCCACCGCAACAACCCCCGCCCCCTTCCTCTGATCCCGGAAAAGATTTCAATCTCGATCGCGACTTTGAACAAGCGCTACACGAGACAGAGCAAGCTTTGCAAGCCTTGAGGGATCGCTATCGCCAAATTCAACACGATTGGCAACAACAGGGAGATTTGCAACAAAGGTTAACAGCATTACAGCAGGAGTGGCAGCAAACCCGCTTGCCTGAACTGAAGTCAGAACTGAAACGTCTTCAGCAACAATTAGATGATCTGGAGATGGCGTTAGAAAGCCGCTTATTGACCTGGCTAGGAGTAAGGGAGATTTTTTGGCAGGTGGTTCGTTTTGGCGGAATGGGAGTTGTAATCGGGTGGCTCCTCAAATCCTGTGCGGGGTAGGTCGGGCCGGAAGGACCGATCGTTGAACTCTACAATTAGAATGAATCAGAAGATATCGTGAATGGTTGAGAGTTAGCCCCTATGGTGGTGACGCAGCGAATTGCAGAGGTTTTGAAGCAAGGGCAACCGGATGAGCGGGTGACGATTTGGGGATGGGTACGGACGACCCGCGACATGAAAGGGTTCGCTTTTGCCGAGGTCAATGACGGCTCATCGATGGCAAGTCTTCAGGTGGTTCTGCCCCAGGAACTTCCAGACTATGCCGAGATTGTCAAACAACTGACGACCGGAAGTTCAGTGGCGGTGGCAGGGGTGCTCGTTCCTTCTCAGGGGAAAGGCCAACGCATTGAACTGAAGGCCCAGGATGTCACGATTTATGGGGGGGCTGATCCCGAAACCTATCCTCTGCAAAAAAAACGCCACTCTTTTGAATTCTTACGGACGATCGGCCATTTGCGGGCACGAACTAACACCCTGGGGGCCGTGTTCCGGGTCCGAAATGCTTGTGCAACTGCTATTCATCAGTTCTTTCAGCAACGGGGTTTTTTGTGGGTCCATACGCCAATCATCACGGCCAGTGACTGCGAAGGAGCCGGAGAGATGTTTGCCGTCACGAATCTGGACCTGGGGAAAGTTCCCCTGACAAACTCGAAGGAGATTGACTATAGCCAAGATTTCTTTGGCAGACCTGCCTATTTGACGGTCAGTGGTCAGCTTGAAGCGGAAATTATGGCGCTAGCCTTTACGAACGTCTACACTTTTGGCCCCACCTTCCGGGCCGAAAACTCCAATACGTCTCGCCACCTCGCTGAGTTCTGGATGGTGGAGCCAGAGATGGCCTTCTGCGATCTCCAGGGCGATATGGATCTGGCTGAAGACTTCCTGAAATACATCTTCAAATTTGTGATGGAGACCTGCCCGGAGGATATGGCCTTCTTTAACGAGCGCATTGATAACTCGGTTGTGGCAACGGCTGAAAATATCATCAATAGTCAGTTTGAACGAATTACTTACACAGAGGCAGTTGCGCTTTTAGAGAAAGCCGATCGCACCTTCGAATATCCCGTGAAGTGGGGGCTGGACCTGCAATCGGAACACGAGCGGTATCTGGCAGAAGACTTATTTAAGAAGCCGACGATCGTTATCGACTATCCCACCCAGATCAAAGCTTTCTACATGCGCCTCAATGAGGATGGGCAGACGGTACGGGCAATGGATATTCTGGCCCCTAAGATTGGTGAGATCATCGGTGGCTCCCAGCGGGAGGAACGGTTAGACGTGCTGGAAACGCGGATTCAAGCGCAGGGACTTGATCCCGCTACCTACTGGTGGTACTTGGACCTGCGACGATACGGCACCGTTCCCCATGCTGGATTTGGATTGGGGTTTGAACGGCTCGTGCAGTTTATGACTGGGATGACGAACATCCGAGATGTGATCCCCTTTCCTCGCACGCCCCAAAGTGCCGAGTTCTAAGGCGATTTCTGACAAGAATTTCCCCGCTGGTTTCGGCTTCGCTCAACCAGCGTTTGTGTCCTGAGCGTAGTCGAAGGGCAAACTCTTTTCTGGAAATCTCCTGATTGGTAAACTCTTTGCTAATCATCGCCTCAGCCCTCGATCTTGCGCGGGTTGAGCGTAGTCGAAACCCAACCTACAGGTAGGTTATTTTGCTGCATGTCCCTTGGCAGGAGTGGAGCCAGTCTCTGCTCCCGTCTCTGTCACCTTAACCGTTACAGGAGTGGCCCCACTTGTGTCGGGAGGAGCAGGGGGGATCGCTGCAACCTCGCCATCAATAATTTCATTCCAGAGCAAATTTCCCTGGGGATCGATGCGTACTGCGATTGCCCCTTCCTGTTCGTCCTCTTTCACGACCTGACACTCGAAGGAGTCCCCCGGTGTATTCAGACGGTAGAACCCGCCGCAATTCACCTTCGGTTCTTTCCCGGTTGGTCCCCTCAGTGCCCGTCTCACTTCTAGTTGCAAACTTTTCAGGTTCAAAACCGTCTTGCTATTTAACACTTCCCAATCCACTGCGCCCTGATCATCCCGCTGGTGAACAACGATCGGAAAGCTTTTCTGTCCCTCTAACTCTCCCCGGCACTCAAAGGATCGCCCCCCTTCTTTCTTCACTCCTTCCGGGCAGCGCACTGCCTTCACCTGAATCCCACCCTGACCGTTAATCCCGGCCTGAATCGTCGTTGCTAACAGGCGAGTGTCTAAATTTCCACATCCCACCAGGGCAAAACCGAGGAGGAGCAGTCCCGTAAACTGAGGTGATATTTTCAACATGGGAAAGCTGTTATAAAGAACGATAGGGGGCAAAGCGTAACGAGGCTCCGTTACTTCAGACGATTTATCTCTAAACGAATATGCGTTTCAAGACCCGTGCTCGGACTTCTTCCATGCCAGATGTCAATCTCATCCCCATGTTGGACGTGATTTTGACCATTCTGACCTTTTTTATTGTCATCACAATGACGTTGGGTGGTCAACAAGCCGTTAACATCACCTTACCGACAAATGCGGGAGTCGGAGCCGGAGAAGTTGCTGTCCCAGAATCAATGATCGTGGGTCTGGACTTACAAAGTCAGATGACGATCGCGGGACAGCCGATTCAGGAAGCGGAACTGATTCAGCGAATTCGGGCGTATCTGGCCCAAAATCCACAAGGAGCGGTGATCCTTAGAGCCGATCGCAAAATTGCGTATGAGGAAGTTGCCCGTGTGTTGGGCATCATGCGAAGTGCCGGAGGAGAAAGGGTCTCTCTGGCGATCGATATCCGTTAAGGAATGCCTAAAACGGCTTTACATTAAATTCCCTTCTGCCCTCTGCCTCCTACTCGCTGCCCTAGCCGAATCGACCATTGACATAATCTTCTGTTTTCTTATTTGCAGGTTCATAGAAGATCTTGTCCGTGGTCCCAAATTCAATCATTTCCCCCAGATACATAAATGCTGTGTAGTCCGATAAACGGGCAGCTTGTTGCATACTGTGGGTCACAATCAAAATCGTTACCTTGGCTTTGAGATCGCTCATTAACTCCTCAATGCTAGAGGTTGCGATCGGGTCCAGAGCAGAGGTGGGTTCATCGAACAGGATGATTTCGGGATCGGTCGCGAGGGCACGGGCAATACAAAGGCGTTGCTGTTGTCCGCCAGAGAGGTTGTAGGCAGGTTCCCGCAAGCGATCCTTCACTTCATTCCACAGGGCGGCTCCCTGAAGCGCCTGTTCCACCTTCTGATCAATCAGGGAACGACTGGCCCCACCGCGTACCCGTAACCCGTAGGCCACGTTTTCATAAATTGATTTGGGAAATGGGTTCGGACGCTGGAACACCATACTAATCCGCATCCGAATTTCCATCGGAT
>JANRKG010000246.1:0-8031 GCA_033763635.1 Leptolyngbyaceae cyanobacterium bins.59 | reverse complement strand
ACTGATCGGCGAACTGATAGGTGCCTTTGCTTGAGAACGCTTCGCATGATCCCAGCCGATCCATTGCAGATGAGAATCGCCAGGGCAATCGATCGCCCTCCAGTCCAATTCCGCAGACTCCAAAGCCTGTAGCCGATCGTCGGGATACCCCGCCATGATACTCAAGCAGGGATCATAGGTGATGGATTGCAAAAGATTGAGAGACTCCGCTGGAAACACACGATCAGGCAGGGGAGACAATAGGGCAAGGGCTTGAGGGGCGGGAATCGCAATGACGAGGGATCGTGCCTCTAGATGCGTGAAAGTTTCGGGGCAGTCAGGCTGATTAGACTCCAATTGCAGTTGCCAGGTCCGTTCGGGAGTCAGGGTTAAGCCTTTCACCCATTGCCCTAAATACAGAGTCAACCCCGTTGCCAGAAATTTTGGGATCGTTGTCATGCCGCTGGGTGCAACATACCGAGGCAATCCTGGGCTGGTACTCCCCTTTGGAAGAGACTGTAAAGATTGGTCTGCCGGAAGAACAGCCATTCGATCGCTCCAGAGGTGGAGTTTTTGCTGTTCTACAAGAATCTGAATCAACCTTTCTGTCAACGGTCCCTGAGGTTCTAAATACCGCGCTCCGTGATCTACAACGTGTGCTCCAACCCGACGAGTGGCAATCCGGCCTCCCACCCCCCGTGACTTATCCAACACCACAACCTGATATCCCATCTGCTGCAATTGCTGAGCACAGGTTAACCCAGCCATTCCAGCCCCAATTACTGCAATTTCATAGGAATTCACAGGTCTTCACCGATCACAAATCATTTAATGCAAATATAAAATATGGGACAGCAGGCAGACGGGCAGACAGGAGAGATATTGATGGCGGATGAGCTTAGATCGGTCCTGGAACTGGCAAATGATGAAGAGTTGCAAGCATTGACCGAAATTCTATTTCGGCGTAAATTCAATCCTCTGGATTATTTTTATACCCCCGATCCCATTGATGTCCAAAGTCAGGATCGGCAGGGGTGGTTAGATTTACTGGAGGAGCGGTTCCGCTTTTTGGCAGCGGATGGGATGACCGTTCTGCGGCGCAAAACCGAGCAGATCAGTTATCGTCAGATCCTCATTCAAATCTGTCGTTACTTGAAAATTCGTTACTCTGATAGTTTTTCCACAACGGATTTGGAAGCAGAAATTTTCCTGAATTTACTGAATCGAGCCTGGAAGAAACTCCCTCAACAGGAACGGAGCGCACTGACGGGACGAGTTCAAGACTCCCTGATTCAAGCCGATTTAGTGAAACAACTGCCCCTTCCCTTGCAGAAAGATCCGGTGGGATTGCTGCTCAAGGGTGGAAGTGCGATCGCAGTGAGCGCTGTCCTACGACCGATTCTACTCCAGCAAATTGCCCACCAGTTCGCGATCCATTTTGCAACGTATCAAGTTGCGAAAGAAGCCACCGTGCGAGGAGGGGTTGCAGCAGCCACCCAGTTCCAAAACTATCTGGCGTTACAAACCGCAAAGCGAGGAATGGCAATCAGCGCGGCCCGTTATGGGGCAACCCGATCCCTTCTAACCTTCCTGGGGCCTGCCCTTTGGACATGGTTTTTTGTCGATCTGGGTTGGCGTGCCATTTCTATCAACTACAGTCGGGTCATTCCTACCGTCTTTACCCTGGCTCAAATTCGTCTGACCCGAACAGAATGTTTTGAGCCTGTCTAAAAATCATCTTGAAGTTCACACTCCTACAGAAACATCCCAACCCTTCCTTCAAAACCTCCTGGAACTTAGTACAGGTTGGTTTTTGCCTAACACCCTTCAGCCCTCTGATGGGAGGCCTACTGGTTTTCTTGACATCAATTTGGCTTTGCGCCCGCTATCACAGTTTTCTACTTCATAAACCCCTCATCCTGGGATTCATTGGGTTAACGGTCTGGCTAATCACAACCGCTATCTTTGCAGTTGATGTGGAACCTGCCCTTCTGGGGTTATTTAACTTTGTGCCTGGATTGATTGTTTTTGCAGGTTTCAGTTGCCTGTTTCAATCAATCCGCCAACTGAGGCAGATAGCCTGGTTATTGATTTTAACGACTGTGCCCATTGTCCTCATTGGGATGGGACAGCTTTTCTGGGGTTGGGCAGGGCATCCCAAACTTTTCGGAATTGTCCTCGACCTACTCGTTGATCGAGGGGGGAACCCGCCTGGGCGGATGGCTTCAATTTTTCAATATGCCAATTCCCTAGCCGCCTATCTACTCATGGTCTTTTGCCTGGGATTGGGGCTATGGTTTGAAGCCTGGGACATGGCACAAGCAAAAAACAACCCATTCACCTCACTTCCCAACGCTCTACGCTCCCCTGCCCTCATTCGTCTCTCATTTCTTTCGCTTATTTTAGTAGGTGTTACGGCTGCAATTTTGCTCACCAGTTCCCGGAATGCCTGGTTTCTAGGGGTTACTAGTTTCCTGGTCTTTGCCATTTATCGAAGGTGGACCTGGATCATAGGGGCGATCGGAGTTGGCATCAGTTGTATCGGGGGAGCTAGTTTCGGACCTGATCCCCTGCGGCCCTGGCTCCGGGCCTGGGTGCCTCCCTTTCTCTGGGCACGGCTTTCTGATGAGATGTTCCAAAACCGCCCTGTTCCCGAGTTAAGAACGACCCAATGGCAGTTTGCCTGGTCAATGGTCGAACAACGTCCCTGGACTGGATGGGGTCTCCGGAGTTTTACCCCGCTTTATGAAGCAGCCCAGAATTACTGGATTGGTCATCCCCATAATTTATTTCTCATGATCGCTGCGGAGTCTGGTCTAATTTCCGCATTCTTATTATTTGGCCTGGTAGGGTTTGTGACGTTTCGGGGCATCCTTCATCTTCAGTTCATTTCCTGCCAGCAGGAACACGAGGACAGTAATCTAACAGATTGGAGTCAGCCTAACCTAATTTGGTTAGCCTATTTAGTTGCGTTCGGAGCCTGTACCCTGTTTAACGTCCTGGATGTCACAATCTTTGATGTTCGTCTAAATCTCATCGGATGGAGTCTCCTGGCAGCTATCAATGGCGTGTTGTGTCAACAAGAACCCATTCGTTCTTCAACTCTAAAATCTAGAAAAGCATTCAAGTTCTGAAAGGTTTGAAACGGTTGGTTTTGTTAAGATATCTAGGAAAGTTAAAACAATCATTGCGAGCCTGATGACAGAGCATCAATCTCCTCACAGTGAACTGGGTTTTGATTCTCTTAGAAAATTAGTGAGCTATTACTCGGTGATGGGTATCCCCTCGACCGCATCGGCTCAAGAAATCCGCAGTGCCTATCGAAAGTTAAGTAAGCTCTACCACCCCGACACCACTCAACTACCTTCAACAATCGCGCTGGCTAAGTTTCAACAACTCAATGAAGCTTACGCAACACTGAACCAACCAGAATTAAGATCAGCGTATGATCGCAGACTCGACCTCCAACGACAAGCATTTCAGGCCGCAGCTTCCACCTTTGCAACGTTACATGCGTCCCCTTCCCGACAAGAACCCAAGACCTTCCATTCCCGTCACGCCTATCTGGACCCTGACGATCGGCCCCTTTCCGCTGGAGAACTCTTTGCCCTGTTTATCCTAATCTTGACTTTTGTAGGATGCCTCTTTCTAGCAATCCTGGTGGGAGTCACCCGTTGGGGATGGATGGGGTCTACAGCCGCTGATACCGCTCACACCCTTCTGCTGGGTCACTTCAAAGGAGTCACTCCAAAGTTTTTTCTGTTGTTCACCCTATTATTTTGTAACACCCTGAATCTATGACTCTTCCCTCGGCCGATACTCCCCTCTATAGCCATCCTCTCCCTGAAATTGAGCAGTGGTTACAGGAACATGGTTGTGAGCAAGACCGGGAACAACTGCATTGCTGGCGTGTAGAGCGGCGCACCTGGAAGGCCGAAGTGTGCCTTGATATTGATCAGCTAACCGTTCGCTACTTAAGCGCAGCAACCGATGGGCAAGACATTCAACGCGCCTTCAAGTATTCCCTCAGTCGGCGCGATATTGAGAACGCAGTCTTTGCAGGCCCTTGAAGCAGTTCTTCTGCTCCACGTCAAATTAGAAAATTTCAGGAAAAAATTTTCCGCCTGGTTTCGACTTCGCTCAGCCCGCGTCTTTCCCCTGAGCGCAGTCGAAGGGCAAGCCATCGATACACTCTTTTCAAAGAATCATCTTAACTGGTTAAAGCTTTTCAGGAGCAGAAAAGATCAGGAGGGCTTGCTAACTTTTCCAAAACGCCGATCGCGTTGCTGATAGGCTGTCAAAGCACGGTGAAATTCAGCCCGATCGAAGTCAGGCCAAAGGGTATCGGAAACATAGAGTTCGGAATAAGCCACCTGCCACAGTAGAAAGTTACTGATCCGCATCTCCCCGCTCGTGCGAATTAAGAGATCAGGGTTAGCCAATCCAGCTGTATAGAGATGCTTTTCAAAGAAAGCTTCATCAATCATTTCGGGGGCAATCAGCCCTTGCTGAACCTGATGGGCTATTTCCTGACAGGCCCGGACGATTTCCTGCCGCCCTCCATAATTCGTTGCGACGGTAAACCGAATGCTTTTGTTGTTCTGGGTTTGAGCCATCGATCGGTCAATCTCGGCTTGCAGGGACCCCGGCAGGGAAGCAAGATTCCCAATAAACTCAATCCGCACATCCTCTGCCATTAGCTCATCGAGTTCCTGGCGAATCACCCGCTCAAAGAGGGTCATCAAAAATTCAACCTCTGCCAGCGGGCGACCCCAATTTTCAGTTGAAAAGGCATAGGCCGTAAGCGCCTGAATGCCCCAATCACGGCAACAACGTAGCAGTTCCTTTAAAGTATCAACCCCTTTGCGATGACCGACCACACGGGGCAACCCCCGACGTTGTGCCCAACGCCCATTGCCATCCATGATGACAGCAACGTGTTCTGGCAGCTTACTGGGTTCCAGGTCAGGAGGCAATTCTCTTAATGCAGTTGGATTGGCAGTCATTTTTTCTCTCGGGAGATGGACGCTGAACGACGAAATAGACGAAAGAAGCGTGTCAGTAAAGAAAGACTTTGGGAACTCAATCGACGACCTAAATTCCATAACCCCGGAGCCACCACTTCCCGATCGACAGATTGGGAAAACCGGGCTTGCAGGAGTTCTTTCAACTTACTGCTTGTGAGGGGACGATTGAGTGTTCCCTTTTCCGCAAGCGAAATCGACCCGGTTTCTTCGGATACAACAACACAGACACAATTTTCGACCCGCTCTGTAATCCCCATTGCTGCCCGGTGGCGAGTTCCGAGTTGACGGGAAGCCATACGCTCGGAAAGGGGCAAAATGACCCCTGCTGCAATCAATCGGGAGTCTCGAATAAGGACGGCTCCATCGTGGAGGAGAGTTGTCGTCTGGAAGATCGTTTGCAGAAGCTCTTTAGACACCTCTGCATTGAGCCGCACCCCTGGAACAGAAAAATCACTCTCGTCGATCGGGCCAGTGGTCTCTAAAACCAACAGCGCTCCCGTTCGATTTTGCGAAAGTTCCTTGACGGCATCCACTAACTCGTCGATCACACTATCAGGTTTTGGATTGGTGCGGCGGACTGGCTGAAATAACTGAGCAATTTCCCCTTTTCCCAACTGCTCCAAAAATCGCCTGAATTCCGACTGCAAAATTAATGCCATTGCGACCGCCGCACCTACCACCAAACTATTGAGGACAAAACTCAATAGGACTAATCCCAGCCTGCTGCTGACGGCGGCAGCCAGCATCAAAATGATTAGACCCCGAACCATCCACAGTGTTCGGCGTTCACCGACCACGACCAACACCATGTAGGTGAGGACCAGCACCAAACCAATGTCGATCGCTTGAATCAGCAAAGGTCTGGCCCAGACGAGATCAATCAGCCATTGCTTCCACCAATCTCCCATTAGCTACATGAGGGTTCCAAAGGACAAGCCAGCCAAACAGAATGGGCATCACAGGATAGGGATGGGAAAAAACTCTGGCACCGGGCCAGATCCTTCCACCTCACCCCTTTGTTTCAACAACCAAACGATCGGGAAGACGGTCTTGCCGAAGCAAATCCTGGTAGGTTTCCCGCTGCAAAATAATATTGGCCTCCCCATGATTGACCAGCACCGCTGCCGGACGGGGTAAACGATTGTAGTTAGAAGCCATGCTGTAATTGTAAGCTCCTGTGCTGTTTACGACGAGGATATCTCCCTCCGTCGTCTTGGGTAGGATGGCTTCTTTAATTAGAATGTCCCCAGACTCGCAATGTTTCCCGGCGATCGTCACTTGTTCCGTCAAGGGTGCAGACATCCGATTCGCAACAACCGTTCGATAAACGGATTGGTAAGTAATTGGACGAGGGTTATCAGACATTCCTCCATCGATCGTCAAATAGGTTCGGTTCAGGTCAGGAATAGATTTCTGACTCCCCAGAGTATAAGCCGTTACACAGGCAGACCCAATCAACGATCGTCCGGGTTCACAGAGCAGTTTCGGCAGGGGAATCCCTTGCGCTTCACAGGCCGTTTTCATCGCTTCACTCACAGCCTTTACCCAGGAATCAATGCTGGGGGGGTCGTCTGACTCCGTATAGCAAATGCCCAATCCCCCACCCACATTTAATTCCTCAATAGATAGACCATATTGAGAGGCTTTCACGAACCACTGAACCATCACATTTGGCAGGTCATGGTGGGGTTGGAGTTCGAAGATTTGGGAACCGATATGAGCGTGTAAGCCCAGACAGTTGAGAACCGAATGCTGGCTGACGAAGGTAAAGACCTCATCTAACTGATGGGGATCAAACCCAAATTTACTATCTAAATGCCCAGTCTGAATGTACTCATGGGTGTGGCACTCAATCCCAGGGGTCAGACGCAGCATGATACGAATGGGTCCACCCTCTGGAAGTTGGGTTCCCATTTCCGCCAGGGTCTTCAGTTCCAACCAGTTATCAACCACGATCGTGCAGCCATGTTCGATCGCCATCCCCAATTCATGACGCGACTTGTTGTTACCATGCAGATAGAGCTTATCTGGCTTCACCCCTGCTTCTAGCGCGGTGTAGACTTCGCCACCAGAAACGACATCCAGCCCCAAACCTTCACTCGCAACGATCGCACAAACCGCCAAACAACTCCAGGCTTTGGACGCATAAAGAACCTGGGCGGGGCCAGGATAATATTTCACAAATGCTTCCCGATATTGGCGGCATGCCGTTCGAAGGGTTTCTTCATCCAAAATGTAAAGGGGGGTGCCGAATTGCTGCACCAGCTTAGTTACATCGCAGCCCCCAATTTCTAGATGGTCCTGATCGTTCACCTGGGCAGTCAATGGCAAAAGAAACTGATTGGGTGACTTACCAGAACTGTCGGTCAGATTTGGTAAATATTGACAACCAGAATTGGTTTCGGTTGGAGAGTAAGTAGATACCATGCGGTCTGAATTGTCCTTAGAATGAGCAGAAAACAAATGAGCAGAAAACAAATAAGCAGAAAACAAGCAAGATAAGCGATCGGTGAATGGCAAAGGAGAAGCGATCAGCCGAGAACTTACAGGCAAGCAATCTCAGAAACTCCTTTACCAAAACGTTATCTTGGCAAAACGTTCTAAAGATTGCTGGAGAATTTCCCGCACCATTTCCTTTTTGAGGGAAGCCATCCCAGGGCAGTCTAGAATTGCTGAGGATGCAAGAATAACACCCTACTTTCAGTGTACTATCGAGTGTTCTGTGTCCGGACTCACTCCACAAAATCCTATTTTTAGTGCCTTGCCTGTAAATTCGGAAACCCCCTCCCAGCGTCTCGTGATTGAATCCATCACAGAGACAATCTTGCCCCCGGTGGTCGCCCTCGATCGGCTGAGTTTGGGGGGCTTGTGGACTCTGGAGGGATACCGTCGGGAGATCAATAGCCCAAACAGTGATTTGCTGGCCTTACAAAGTCTTGATTCCCCTACTTCTTCCCAATCGGAAACATCTGACGTTTTGGGCATTGCCTGTCTCTGGGCAATTTTAGACGAAGCCCATATCACT
>JANRKG010000245.1:0-8639 GCA_033763635.1 Leptolyngbyaceae cyanobacterium bins.59 | reverse complement strand
TGACCATTGCTGAATCGTCCTGTTCCAGACTGGAGATGACCGTTTCGATGATATCAACAATACTGGTTGTGGCCTCCATCAACTCACTAACCATTTCATTGTTAGATAAGTTCTGAGTTGCCAGCATATCGGGATCGGGTTGATAGGTCGCCATAGCAGTGTTATCCTAGTGTGTCCTCTTCGGCTACCAGCTTATAGTGCTTCTAGGAATGCTGCAAGACACTCAGGGACATAGGGAATGGTTGATGGGGAATGGGAAATAGGGGATAGGGGTAGAGCATTCCCCATCAACCATTTCCAACCTTCTCCATCAAAAAAGCCATCCAATTTGGATGGCTTTTGAGTTAACTAACTACTTTACGAAACTACGCATCATAGTAGAGTGCGAATTCGTAGGGGTGGGGCCGCAGGTTCATAGGCAGCACCTCGTTATCGAGCTTGTAGCTGATCCAGGTGTTAATGAAGTCTTCGGTGAAGACACCCCCAACCGTCAGGAACTCATGGTCAGACTTGAGAGCTTCCAGAGCATCCATGAGAGAACCGGGGGTCGAAGGAACCTTCGCCAGTTCTTCAGGGCTAAGGTCGTAGATGTCCACATCCAGAGGTTCACCGGGGTCAATTTGATTCTTGATCCCATCGATCCCAGCACAGAGCATCGCTGCGAATGCCAGGTAGGGGTTCGCAGTCGCATCGGGACAACGGAATTCCAGACGCTTCGCCTTGGGATTGCTACCAGAGAGAGGAATCCGGATGGAAGCCGAGCGGTTCCCTTGAGAGTAGGCCAGGTTCACAGGTGCTTCAAAGCCAGGAACCAGACGCTTGTAAGAGTTGGTGCTGGGGTTGGTCAGGGCTAGCAGAGCAGGCGCATGCTTCAACAGCCCCCCGATGTACCACAGAGCCGTTTGGCTCAGGTTGGCGTAGCCATCGCCCCAGAAGGTGGGTTGCCCATCTTTCCAAATGGATTGGTGAGTGTGCATCCCGGAACCGTTGTCATTAAAGAGGGGCTTGGGCATGAAGGTAACGGTTTTCCCGTACTTCCGAGCCACGTTCTTGATGCAGTATTTGTAGGTCATCAAGTAGTCAGCCGCCTTTACCAGTTCTGCAAACCGGAAGCCCAGTTCGCACTGTCCACCCGTTGCCACTTCATGGTGATGCTTCTCGATGGGAACGCCGCACTTCGCCATCGTCAAGAGCATTTCAGTCCGGATATCTTGCAGCGTGTCGGTGGGTGCAACCGGGAAATACCCTTCCTTGTAGCGAGGCTTGTAACCCAGGTTTCCACCCTCTTCTGTGCGACCAGAGTTCCAACGGCCTTCGACGGAATCGACGTAGTAGTAGCCCCGGTTTTCTGCCTGGTCAAAGCGCACATCTTCGAACACGAAGAATTCAGCTTCAGGACCGATATAGGCCGTATCACCCAGCCCCGTAGCCTTCAGGTAGTCGATCGCCTTGCTAGCAATCACACGGGGGCACCGGGAGTAGGGTTCACCTGTCCGAGGTTCCTGAATGCTGCAAATCACGCTGAGGGTAGGCTCTGCCATGAAGGGGTCGATCCAGGCAGTGGTGGGATCAAGCACCATCGACATGTCAGATTCATTGATCGCCTTCCAGCCCCGAATACTGGAACCATCAAAGGCCACACCATCCGTGAAGCTACTTTCATCAATCTGGCTGGCATGGAGAGTGAGGTGTTGCCAAATTCCCGGCATATCAATGAACTTCAGATCGATCATTTGGATCTCTTGATCCTTGATCATCTTTAAAACGTCTTGGGGGGTCTCGGGCATGAAGTACTCCTTAAAATTCTGGGCAGATCCGTAAGGATATGGTGAAGGATATGGTGGGAGAATCTAGAACCTAGATGGGCAGGTAAATAGACAGACAGATAAACAGGTGGATAGACAAGTGTATGAACTGTCCCTCTTGGTGCCCATTCTATTGAGTAGCTGTATACACCTGAACAATCCTAAAGATACAAGAACTGACGTTTTGTATCTTACACTACAAAATAAGCCTTTCTAGGGACAAGATGTGGAGAAGCGATTTTTCAGCTTTGGGGACAAATTTCTGAGGGATAAACCTGGTTGCGATTCATCCCTGCCCCTTAAAAAGATACAAAATTTAACACCTCAAAAGTTCCCTGAAAGCTGATTTGGCTTGAATAAGGCGGATCTTGCCGTGATAAACTGAACCCTGAATCGAACAATAGTAATTGTCTATAGAAATCCTTGGAGAGTTGTTTCATGCGGGACGCAGTGACAAGCCTGATTAGAAGCTACGACATCACAGGCCGTTATCTAGACCGTGATGCCATCGATACTCTGAAGTCCTATTTCACGAGTGGTGCTGCACGGGTCCAGGCGGCGGGTGTCATCAATGCCAATGCAGCGGCGATCGTCCGACAAGCAGGCTCCAGCTTGTTCGAAGAGGTTCCTGAACTGATTCGTCCCGGTGGCAATGCTTACACAACCCGTCGCTATGCAGCCTGTCTGCGGGATATGGACTACTATCTTCGCTATGCCAGCTATGCCCTGGTTGCTGGGGACACGGACGTATTGGACGAACGGGTTCTCGAAGGGCTGCGGGAAACCTACAATTCTCTAGGGGTGCCCATCGGTCCCACGGTACGGGGGATTCAAATCATGAAAACAATTGTGAAGGAACAGGTCGCTGCTGCGGGCATTGATAGCAGCGTTATCGATCAACCCTTTGACTATATGACACGGGAATTGGCAGAGAAAGATATCTAAAGTTTTTCAGAACAATTTTGTAGAAATTGTTTGAAAAAATTGTTGATTCGATAGGGGCGTGAGATCACTCACGTCTCTATTTTTTTATCTATTTTTTTTGGGTGCTTCGATGGAACGGGTGGCACAGGGTCATACCCACCGGGATGGAACGGATGACAGCGGAGAATCCGGGCGATCGCCATCTGCCCACCCTGAAGCGCCCCGAAGCGATCGATCGCTTCCCAGGCATATTGGGAACAGGTGGGATGGAAACGGCAGGCCGGAAGGGTGAGCGGAGAGATAAAGCGCTGGTAGCCCCGAATCGAGGTCAGTAGGAGTCTTTTCATAACTTGATCCTATCGACTGCGATCGACTCCTGTACAAATTGTGCAAGAAAACTCTATACTGGATCTCCTTGGACTGAATTGGGACTTCTTTGCAGGGATGGTTTCGTTGCTATTCTCCTGAATCCTGATCTTCTCAGGCATTGCAAAAGCTCAAATTCATAAGCGTCCAGGCTCATTTCAGGTGAGCCATTTCTAACAGTCACTAGAAATAGTAGAGGAACAAACATGTCACGATACAGAGGCCCACGCCTCCGGGTAGTCCGTCGCTTGGGGGATCTCCCTGGCCTAACTCGTAAGACCCCCAGGCGGGCTTATCCCCCTGGTCAACATGGTCAGGAGCGCAAGAAAAAATCAGAATACGCAGTACGACTCGAAGAGAAGCAGAAGCTGCGCTTTAACTACGGCCTCACAGAACGGCAACTGCTGCGTTACGTCCGGAAAGCCCGTCGCGCCAGTGGTTCCACTGGGCAGGTTTTGCTGCAATTGCTGGAAATGCGGTTGGACAATACGATATTTCGGATGGGGATGGCTCCTACGATTCCCTCGGCCCGTCAGTTGGTGAATCACGGTCATCTTCTGGTGAACGGTCGGGGAGTAAATATCCCTAGCTATCGTTGTAAGCCGGGAGATGTGATCACAGTTCGCGATCGGGACAAGTCTCGTCAGTTGGTGGAACAAAACCTGCAATTCCCCGGTCTGGCTCACTTACCCAGCCACCTGGAATTCGATAAAACGAAGCTTACAGGAAAGGTCAATGGGGTGATTGAGCGCGAGTGGGTCGCACTGCAAGTGAACGAACTGCTGGTGGTTGAGTACTACTCCAGACAGGCTTAATTTCGGTCAATGGTTAATGGTCGGGGGTGTAGTTTCTACACCCCTGTTTTTTAAAGGTAGAGGGCAACAAATAATCGAGGGTTGAGCGAAGCCGAAGCCCGGTGACCGATACTTGATTAACTGTGGCTATCCTCCGATTTGGGACATGGTGCGGGTATAGGTTGCGCCAGACGTACCGGAGTCCCGTTGTTTGAAATTAATGTCGGGCTTGAGAGTGAGCAACGTTTGCACCTGTTCTCGCAGATCCGCGATCGGGACACCTTCTCTCAGAGCAGTTCGCAGGTCGATCTGCCCCTGTTCATTCAGAAGACAGGGACGCAGCCACCCATCGGCTGAGAGGCGCATGCGATTACAACGATCGCAAAAACACTCAGACATTTGACTGATGAATCCCAAAGTTCCTTGTGCCCCTGGAATTTGGAACACATCCGCCGGACCATTCCCCTGTACCTGGGATTCGCTGAGTCCCCATCGCTCCCGAATTTGCTGGCGTAGTTCCTCGGAAGGCACCCAGCCGCGATCGGTGAACAGCGCATCATTGCCGATCGGCATGAATTCGATAAAGCGGATATGCCACTCGCGATCGAGACTCAAAGCTGCCAGGTCCAGTACCTCATGCTCATTCACCCCAGGAATCACAACTACATTGAGCTTGAGGGGCGTGAACCCAACCCGATGGGCGGCCTGAATGCCATCCCAAACCCGCTGCCACCGGAGCCGTCCCCCCACAATTTTGTCAAAGATACCTGGATCGAGAGAATCAAGACTGATATTGATGCGGCGTAATCCAGCCCTGTACAGGTCTTCTGCCAGGTCTGCCAGCAAAAACCCGTTAGTGGTCATTGCCAAATCTTGCGTTTGGGGAAGGGATGCCACTTCCCGCACTAAATCGACAACTCCCGGACGGAGTAAGGGTTCGCCTCCCGTGAAGCGAAACCGGGTAAACCCCACCGGGATAAAAACCTCTCGCAGGAGTGTTAATAACTCCGGATGGGTGAGCAGGTTTTGTTGTAGCACGTACTGAAGATCACTGCCTTCGGGCATGCAATACTGGCACCGAAAGTTACAGCGATCGATCAAACTAATTCGGAGATAGTCCACCTGGTTCATACCTTGATTGTGAACCATTTTGCCGAATTGTTGAGAAGGTTGAACGAATGAAATCGCAGCGAAGGCATCCCAGATTTTTCTCTATCCATCCAGGGCAGCGACGAGTTGGTCGGAGAGCGTGACGGGATCAAAGGGTTTCACAAAAACGGCTGTGACTCCCAATTGGGCAAATTTGCGCTGATCAGCCGTTTGTGCCTTAGCGGTTAACAAAATGACAGGGATATGAGCAGTAGCGGGATTCGCTTGCAAATGTTGAAAGGTTGTCGGGCCATCAATGTCAGGCATCATCACGTCTAGTAAAATCACATCGGGTTGATCCGCCTCTGCCTTCGCGATCCCCTCCTGCCCGGAAGCTGCCGTGATCACCTCCCAATCCCCCATAATTTCCAGACTCGCCTGGGCGACCGTCCGGATATCTTCCTCATCATCCACAATCAAAATTCGTCGCGTTGTCACCAGAATTCTCCTTTAAGACAGGCAGAGTAAAGTAAAAGGTGCTGCCTTCCCCTAATGTACTTTCAACCCACAGTCGTCCATCGTGCTGTTGAACAATGCTACGACAAATGGCAAGTCCAAGCCCTGTCCCTCCTTTTTCCCGTGAGTCGGAAGCATCGACCTGCTGAAAGCGCCCAAAAATAATTTCGATTTTATCAGCAGGAATTCCCCGGCCTTGATCGCGGACAGAGAGGAGGAGTTGTTGGGGCGGAGGGGAAATCGGTGAGGAGGGGTTGAGAACAGGGGAGTCAGAGGAAAGCAACTGGGCAGTGAGCCAGATCGTATCTCCTGATTTCGAGAATTTGATGGCATTGCTCAAGAGATTTGTGAGTGCTTGAATAATCCGATCGCCATCCACCCAGAGGGGCACCGATAGGGGCGTAACGATTAGGTCTACCCCTGCTTTATCTGCCAGGGTTTGCATCAGTGCCCGAGTCTGTTGTATCAAGTCCGCCGCATCATGCAATCGCTTCTCCATCGTGATCCGCCCGGACTCAATGCGCTCCAGGTCCAGAATGTCGTTCACGAGGCGCACCAGGCGATCGGCATTGGTGACGGCAATGTCCAACAGGTTTTGCCCTCGATCGCTCAATTCCCCTAATTTGCCTGTCGCGATCAATCCCAGTGCCCCCCGGATGGAGGTCAGAGGAGTTCGTAACTCATGGCTCACGACCGAGATAAATTCATCCTTCATGCGCTCGATCGAGCGTCGTTCCGTAATGTCTTGAAACACGATCACCGTTCCCACAATCTCATCTTCAGCATGCAGTTCCTCGGCAATCTGGATGTCACCTTTTGGAGAGTTTGTTTGAGTAATGCGGGGAGCTTCACTGACTCTCTCCCGGATCGGCGTACTGACATATTCTACTGGAAACGAAGAACCATCCCGTCGCCAGAACACCTCATCACTGCGATGTTGCACCATCCCTTCTCTCAGAGATTTATGAATCGGGCTTTCCTCGATGGAATAGGGAGTGCCATCCAATTTGTGATGCTGAACAACCGTATGCAAGGTCTGATACAGCAATTCCCCAATCTCGTACCCTAACATCCGACTGGCAGCGGGGTTCATAAACGTGATACGACCCTGTAAATCCAGACCACAAATTCCCTCCCCCGCAGAGTTTAGAATGAGTTCGTTCTGACGCATCAACCGTTCGAGAGCCATCTCAATCTGGTGGCGATCGGTAATATCGCGAATGATCACGAGTACCTCATTCGACCCACTCGCCACAATGCGGGCTTCCTGTTGATGCAATTCGCCCTGAATCATTAACTGAAACTCGTAGCTCTGGACCTCCCCCGTTGCCAGGGCTTCCTGCACAAACCGCATCCGCTGGTCCGCCAGTTCTTGGGGAAGAATCTCATAAATATTCTTGCCCACCGACTCCTGGGGGGGAAGCATAGACGCAAAGCCACGGGCAGGCTTGCAATCCAAATAAAATCCGTCCCGCCGCATCCGAATCATTAAATCAGGAATCGATTCCAGCAACACCCGATTTTGTTGCTCACTGATTGCCAGGGCCGACTGCATCTCCTGATACCGGGCCAGTTCTGTCAAGAGATGCTGGTTTTTCTGGGCAATCACCTGGTTTTGCTGACGAGCGACCAGAACCAGGTAAGTCAGGCGTGCGATCGAGCCAGAAAATAGAAGGCCGACGCTCAGGAGCAACTCAGGAAGCCAAAATTCTTGAGCTTCCAGAAAGTTAATCTGCTGCTTGTAGCGACTCAGGAACTGCCAGAGAGCCAGGGTTACGATCGCCCCTCCCAATCCCGCCAATAGGGGTAGCCATCTTCGTCGCTCTAACTGCTTTGGAGCACCTTTCATCCAGTCTGCCCCCTCCATTCCCTACCAGTTGCCTTACGTCTCCAGTGCCCGACGCACTCGTTGTAATAGGATGGGTAACTTATAGGGTTTAATGAGATAATCATAAGCCCCCTTTTGTAAAAACTGTTCAGCAACTTCCGATTGATTCACAAAAACCAGCAACCGTTTTCCCTGTAATTGCCGCTGACGACTGAGTTGTTTCAAGAATTTTTCGGTACTGAGTTTCGGAAGTTCTGTATCAAGCAGAATCAATCGCCCCTGTAATCCCTTACCATCCTTGCCCAAAGTAGATTTCAAGGTTTCAAAATCGGGTAGCCATTGCACATGATATCCCCGAAGCATGAGGGCAGCTTGCAATGCCGCAGCCGTCTCACCCGCTTGAATCAAAACGAGATCAAACAGAGGATTCTCGGTTGTTAGGGGAGTCCAGCCGACAGGATAGATTCTCGCTCCACCCGATTCCTTCGCCCCTCGGAGTGCTTGCAGGGCAGCATGATAGAGGGATTGCAAATCAGATCCATCCGCCGGATATTCTGCGACTCCTGCACTCAGAGAGATGGGGCCACTGTATCCTTCCATTTCCTGTTGAGTTTCTCGCTGCAACAGTTCCAAAGCTTCTGCCAATCGTTCCACCCCATCCCAGCGGGACATGTTGTACATGCCCACCACAAAAGTCGCCCCACTCCACCGGGACACCACATCATCCCCCCGAAACAGTTGGCGCAGGACTTTACCCACTCTCTGGAGTAGCCGATCGCCCACCGCATGACCATACCGCTCATTGATCTGCTTGCAACAATCCAGGTCAATCACCGACAAACAGAGGGAATGGTGGTGCTGGTGTGCCCATTGTAAAAACCGCTGTAAGTCTTGGGTTGATTTCTGACGATTTACCGTTCCCGTAAGAGCATCAATTTCCGCCATGCTCCGCAGGAGTTTCGTCCGCTCCAGACGGTTGTGAATGCGAGTCACTAGCTCAGGTCCGGCGATCGGCTTAATAATATAGTCGTCTGCCCCCGCTGCAAAGACCCGTTGAATCGTCGTTGCATCACTCTGGGCTGTCAAAAATAAGATGGGCAACCAGTTCCACTGGGGATCATTGCGAACCACCTGACACAATTCAATCCCATCCACATGGGGCATGTTAATATCCATGACCAGCAGATCGGGCAGAACCGCCTCCAGAGTCGTCCAGAATTGGCGGGGGTCTTCCAACGTCGTGAGATGAAAGCCCCAGGGTTGCAAAAAATCTCGAAGTGTCCCAAGGACGGTCGAATCATCATCCACCACCAATAG
>JANRKG010000244.1:0-10357 GCA_033763635.1 Leptolyngbyaceae cyanobacterium bins.59 | reverse complement strand
AGCGTTTCACAAAACGACTGGACTGGGACGGGTTAGACTTCCCCAAAGCAGTTTCTTTAGGAGAAATCACTTTTCCATCCGATCGTCCATTTCCTACATGGACTGAAACCCTTAAGGCTTTTCTAGGCAACTGTTTAGAAGATTTAAGTTTTTCCCAAATTCGATGTCTTGACTCGCAAACTCCAATTCCTTTTGAAGAAGTTTTATTACCCTTCATTTTGGTTGCTCAGAAAAAACTAAAGGCAATTTCCGGCAATTGGGATACTTTCCTGGCAACCAATGCTCAGGCAACCCTAGAGCGAAACCTTTTAACCAATCTTTCCCAAATTGCGGCTCAATGTTTGCAGGTTGAGTTCTCGGTTTTCCAGGCCACTCAATCTTTCCCCCCAGAAACAGAATTCCCACCAGAAACTTCTCAACGGCTGAAATACAATTGCTTCGTTCAACACCTGCTCACGGGGGGATTCCTCCCATTTTTTCGGGAATACAGTGTGCTGGCACGACTGATGGCAACCCTGACGGATTTGTGGGCGGAGGCGATCGGGGAGTTTATCCAACGACTTGCAACCGATTGGGAACGGATTCAACAAACGTTTCAGACCGATCGGACATTGGGCAAGGTGCAAACGATACAAGTAGGATTGTCCGATCGTCATGCAGGAGGCCGCAGCGTGATTGCCTGCACCTTTGCATCGGGGTTAAAGCTTGTCTATAAACCGAAAAACATTGGCTCTGAAGAAGCTTTCGCGCAGTTGCTAACCTGGCTAAATCATCAAGGTTCACTACTCCCGTTCAAGGTTCTCAAACTCCTGAACTGCCAAACTCACGGCTGGATTGAATGGGTTGAAAATTTGCCCTGTCAGGATACCACTGCCGTTTGTCGTTATTACCAGCGCAGTGGGATGTTGCTGGGGCTGGTGTATGCCCTGGAAGGAATGGATTGTCACCGGGAAAATTTGATCGCCTGCGGGGAAGATCCGGTGTTAATTGACTTGGAGGCATTGTTATATCACCGAGTCGGGAACTTGTTGGGAGAAGAGAACCGATCGCCCCAATCCCTCATCTCGGAGCCTGTCTGGAATTCTGTGCTGCGGGTGGGCATGCTTCCTTACTGGCTTGTAGGAAGCGATGGGCAGAGTTTTGATATCAGTGCCCTGGGGGGAGATGCGGGACAAACCACCGCATCCCGAACCTTGCGATGGCATCACATCAATACGGATCAGATGACTTTTGAAATCGAGACGGTGCAAACTCGCTCCTACAAAAACCGTCCTTTCCTGGCAGATAGTTCCATTTCTCTCAAGAATTATCAGGATGAGATTGTTACAGGGTTTCAATCCATATACCGCTTGCTGATGAAGCATCGAGCCGAATTAACGTCCGCTTCCGGTCCCCTGGCATCCCTGGCCCATCAGCCCATTCGATTTATCTTTCGGGTTACGAAACTCTACAGCTACCTCAGTCGTCGGACCCTGCAACCCAAATTCATGCGCGATGGTCTCGATCGCAGTATTGAACTCGATGCCCTCAGCCGTGCCCTCCTGGGTGCTGAAACTCGCCATCCCTTCTGGTCCCTGGTGCGCTTAGAACATCAGGCCCTTGAGCAATTGGATATCCCATTGTTCATGGCTCGTGCCGATCGCCACACCCTGCTGTTGGATGCAGAGGAAGCCCTGGCCCCTTGCTTTGAAGAATCTGCTTACGATCGGGCCATGAATCGCCTAAAATCCCTTTCTGAAATGGATTTGACCTATCAAACCCGTCTAATTCGGGATGCCTTGATTGCTTATACGGTCGATCGTCTGCAAGCAGTTCCGTTCTCCACCTTCGAAGAAACCGTCAAATCTCAGAGCATTAAAGAAGAAGCAAACCTGACGGAAGCCGAATTGTTGCAACAGGCCAGGACGATCGCCGATGACATCAAACAACACAGCACGATATTTCGAGATGGAAGTGTTCGCTGGGTAAGCCTGAATCCACTGCCGCCTCGAATGCAGAAGTTACAGGTGCAGGGGGTTGGCTATGACTTCTATGCAGGATGTTGTGGAATTTCCCTGTTTCTGGCAGCGATGGCAAAGGTGACAGGGAATAGAGACGATCGTGACCTGGCCCTCGCCAGTCTTACCCTTCTGCGGCAGGTGTTGCATAGTCCTGTTCTAAACCAAAAGTTGCTTGCTGAGATGGGGATTGGAGGTGCGTTAGGTTATGGCTCGATCGTCTATAGCCTGGTTAAAATCAGTCTGTTTCTTGAAGAACCCGCTTTGTTGGAAGAGGCCCGCATCGCTGCCAGCCAGATCACTCCCGCTGTTATTGCCAAAGATCAGAAGTTGGATGTTATGGGGGGAAGTGCAGGGGCAATTTTGGGTCTGTTGGCGTTGGAGGCGATCGATCCGAATCCGCATTGGCTGCAAACGGCAATTGAAGCCGGAAATCACTTGTTACAAGAACAAAAAATCACTTCTTCGGGACACAAAAGCTGGGCAACCTTAGACGATCGCTTCCTGGCAGGTTTTTCCCACGGTGCAGCAGGAATTGCCCATGCACTGGTGCGATTGTATGAGAGAACTGGAGAAACAGAATTCCTGACGGCAGTAATCGATGCGATCGGCTATGAGAACAGCTTATTTTCTCCCCAAGTGAACAACTGGGCTGACTTGCGGCATAGTGATCAGCGTTCCCTTTCCTACATGAATAGTTGGTGTCATGGTGCAGCAGGAATTACCCTCATGCGGATGAGAGGGTTACAAACGTTCGATTCGGAAGCAGTACAGCAGTCTATTACTGCCGGATTGACCTCTACCCTGACTCATGCACTCAAGGACATTGATGGGATCTGTTGTGGGAACTTCGGACGCATTGAAACTCTGGTGGTTGCCAGTTCATGCCTCTCCCGACCGGATCTGCTGGGGGCCGCTCGAAAACGGGCTACGGAGGTTGTGAAACAGGCTCAGGAATTTGGGGGCTTTCGGTTGTTTGTGGGTGCGCCGCGATCGGCCTACAATCCAACTTTCTTTCGCGGTACGGCAGGAATTGGTTATGGGTTACTGCGGTTGAGCAACCCAAATCATTTACCGTCTGTGCTGCTTTGGGATTAATACCACAAAAGAAAACCCCTCCCATTTGAGGAGGGGTTCACGATGGCTAATCAGTTGCAGTTAATCAATCCGCAACCTCTTTTTAGTCATCATCATTATCATCGTCATCACTCTCTACATCTGTAACAGAAACCTGCTGGACTCCTGCCAAACCTGGAAAGACACGACTGCTAGGACCGAGAATCACATAAGCCGTCTGGCTATTACGCCGTCCCAATGCCAATCCCCGACCTTTCTTATCGCGCCCGATCGTGACGAGTTGAATCTGGCCTACGCTGGGAGCATAAACCGTGTAGAACGAAGCCGGATTCACCAACACTGCGGACACGGTAAAGACATTGATAAAGGTCGTATTGGAAACAATCAACACCGTATTCTGACTATTTGCCAGGGTTGAGAGTGAAGAGGTGCTTCCAGTCGTTGTCCCCGTTCCCGAACCTGTCCCCGTTCCCGAACCTGTTCCCGTTCCCGAACCTGTTCCTGTTGTAGAAACGGATGTAATTGCAGAACCCGTTGCAACCGTGGTGTTGGTTGCACTTTGGAAGGTGCTGCTTCCAGTCACTTGATTTGTGCTGGTGGGAGCCGTCAAACCACTGGCGACAACACCTACACTGAAACTCACGGGGCCTTCAAAACGCCCGTCCAGTCTCAAGTTATCTTGTCTGAATTCATACCGAGTATCAGCATTGTTGCTGGCAAATGAAAAGGCATTCGGCCCCAAAAATGTCGTCAACCCATTGCCCCGACCTTCTACTTTGAACCGAGTCGCTACCCCAGTCGTGGTAGAGCTACCTGTTCCTGTACTGGTATTCGTGCTTGTGTTGTTGCTTGTGTTGTTGCTTGTGTTGTTACTTGTGTTGTTACTGGTGTTGTTACTGGTGTTGTTACTGGTATTTGTGCTCGTGTTGTTACTGGTATTTGTGCTCGTGTTGTTGCTTGTGTTGTTGCTTGTGTTGTTACTGGTGTTGTTGCTTGTGTTGTTGCTTGTGTTGTTACTGGTGTTGTTGCTTGTGTTGTTACTGGTGTTGTTGCTTGTGTTGTTACTTGTGTTGTTACTTGTGTTGTTGCTGGTACTTGTTTCCAGCGTGCTCACCGCTCCAATCTTAATTTCTGTCTGTCCGACTCCCCTACCCTCGATCTTGAATTCCTGACTACCAGGAGTTCCAATGCTCTGGAGTTCGAACTTGGTTTCAGCATTACTGCTTGTAAATTGAATCCTGCCATTTTCCTGGCTGAGAACCCCCCGGCCTGCACCTTCCAGTTCAAACTTCACCCGACGACCAATGAAAACAGGGTTTTCAATGACGCTACCAGAATCAGAGAATCGCAGGGTATTGGGCAGGTTGATGGTGCCGCTGGGAAGGGTTGCCGAGTAAGAGCCGATCGCCAAATTTCCCGAAGTCGTCTGGTAAGCTGTACTCGAACTTTGGGAAAGGGTAACAGACTGCAATGGCAGGAAAACGGGAGGCTGAGTCGAATTAGACTCCCTGGCAGTAATCAACGTTCCGCCAAAGAAAGAAGAGGGATTGAATGCTTCCAACCGGAAATTGAGGGTTGTGGAAACATTCTGGAAGAAAACCGGATCACCTCCCTGGGTAAAGGCCCGCCCGGATAAGGTTCCCTGCAAAGTTCCCGTATCCCCAGCAGAAGGGAGCTTACTGCCGATCGGATCTAAACGGCCCGCAGTGGGGGTAAAGCGAGAATTTACCGTTACCCCGATGGGGGTTTCCAGCCGCAGCGTCCGAGTGGTGGCATCAAACAGAACCGTGTTGGTGATTCCAGGCGTAGTAGCAGCGGTATCAGTCGTCCCAGTCCCGGTTGTGGTTCCGGTGGTCGTCCCAGTAGAAGTTCCGGTAGAGGTTCCGGTAGAGGTTCCGGTGGTCGTCCCGGTCGTGGTTCCGGTTCCGGTTGTTCCCGTAGAAGTTCCAGTGGTGGTCCCAGTGGTGGTCCCAGTGGTGCCAGTAGAAGAGGGAAGGTTGGGAACGAAGAAAATTGCATCGCCCGTTGCCCGTCCTCCAGTCACATTGACTTGAGCGTTGGCGATCGGAGCGATCGTCAAAGTTCCAGCTAACAAACTAAGGGAAATTGTATAAGTTGCCTTATTCATCACAGTCAGAATCCTTAATGAAGTGGATGGTCTCTAGCACATCCAAAACGATTTGACGATTTAACAGGGAATTTACATTGGGTAATCGGTAATCGCTGATAGGTGACGGGTCATGGGTAGTAGAAACTTGATTATGAATTCTTGATCATTTGTTGATCAGTTCATCACCCATTACCCATCACTCATTACCTAAAACGTAAACGTTGTACGAAGGGCACCGATCGTAATCGTGTCGCTGGCCGTCGTATGGTTGGGATTAAACACAAAAACAACACCAGGGGTCAGGCTGATATTGTCGGATAACCGGAATCGGTAAAACGCTTCCACATGGGTAGAAGTCCCTGGTTGTCCCCCAGAAGTCCCTAACCCGCCCGCTAGCAGGTTAGGAATATTTTGACCTGCGGGCAAACTACTGACATCGATCTTGGGAGGTTGGCCCACATAAATGCCCAATAGATTGCCCCGACCGAGCAGATCCGGGAAATTTAAGAACGCCATCCAGTTGAAAGTCAGCACTTCACCAGATTGCCCCGGAATGGAGGAGTAGGTGCGACCTCCCCATCCACCGATCGTGACTCCCGGAGTCACCCGCCAGGAAATCGTGCCACCGAACGCATTTGTCTGAATCGGAGAACCCAGAGAAAGTTGATCGTCACCAAGGGCAGTTCCCAGGAACCCATCAACCGAATAGGCATTCACATAATTCAGAGAGATATCCAGGGTGTCAAAGGGAACGGCAACCACCTGAACACCAACAGTGGTCCGTCCATCACCCAAGCCTCCCCGACGACCGGGGAAGGCGGGATTACTCGCGGAGTAAACTGCCTGTAAACTGAGGCGATCGAAAATTTGCCAGTCAAACCCCACTCCACCCAGACCCGACCCAATGTTGATAATTGGGTTGCGTTGAGCGAAGTAGGAAAGCGGCCCCTGTCCGGCGCTTTCAATCCGGTTCGTTCCCCGGAAAACGTTCGTCATGTTGACCCCAACTGGACCCGCAATAATTGCAAAGTTATTTCCAATCAGGTGACGAACCGACAGATCACTCAGAACAAAGGAGTTGTTGGTGTCTCCGGTGTAGCTCAAGCGAGCCATGTTAGAGAGCAGCACCCCCTGAAGCCCTGGCCCACCCCCTGCCTGTAAGCCAGTCAGCAAAATAGTACGGGGATCAAACTGGGTCAGTAACGACAACTGAACGTTATGGGCCGTACTGACGCTGGATTGTGCTCTGGTGTCCTTAATACCGTCTACTGGGAAGAAGTCGGATGTGCCACCATCCCCGTATTGCACCCCAAAGATTGCTTGCCCGAATAACTTGGTTGTCGTCGAAAACTGGGCTGCCTCCAACCGGGCAGTCCGAGCTTCCAGCGCATCCACTCGGCCCCGCAGGGTTGCCAGTTCAGCCGCAAATTCCTCCTGAAGCCGCCGCAGCGTATCCAGATCTTCTTTGCTCACTAACCCTTGAGTAGACGCAGCAATTAATTCATTGATCCGATCCATGCAAGCATTTAATCCAGCCGCAAACTCATAACGAGTCATAGGCCGATTTCCCCGATAGGTTCCATCGGGGTAGCCCGCGATGCATCCATACCGTTCTACCAGGGATTGCAGAGCCTGAAAGGCCCAATCCGTAGGTTTAACATCCGATAGCTGGGACACGGAAGTGACCTGGGCCATCGGCGCATTGCTGCGAGATTGCGATCGTTGAACCGTTTCACTCTGTCCTTCCCGATCTTGCAATTGGCTAACGGAAGGAACAACTGAGAGGCCACTTCGACTGGGCAGGGGTGATGCAAGGATGGCAGAATTCCAGACAAGGGGGGTAAATAGACCCAGGCTTGCTCCCACCCATACCCAGGGAGCCATTTGGACAAACTTAGGGCAAAATTGCCACATTCTTACTAACTCCTCACTCTTACAGCAGTTTTTGTTTGCGTAAGTTTTTATTCAAACTTCCTATCCATAAACTGGACAAGATTTGAGATTTGAGTGACTACTTCCTTCATCTTTTAAGGGACAGGGGAAAGGTAAGTTGCAAACAATACCAGGGTCACAGGTGACAGCAAGATGATTTGAACACTCGATCGAAGGCAATATCACAGGCAGTCTTGCAGCTTGATGGAACGTTGAATCGAAAGGTTCCAGCTTCATCGAAAGTTCATCAGTGCTTCAAATCTGCTTCATACTTACGCAAATCGGCTATGGGCATTGTAGGAGGGAATGCTTGCAAGTTTGCAGCGTAGAAACATAGGGAATAATGTTTTTTTAGATACATATCTCCCTTTAAAAGGCATTACAACCAAAGTCGAGAGGTTAGAAAACACTTCAAAAAAAGACCTTCGGGTGAGCGCCTCTTAAAGTCTTACCCAAGAGATGACGAGCGCTAAGGAAATTTCCACAAAACAATTTCCCCACTGGTTGAGCGGAGCCGAAACCAGCGCTCATGCCCTGAGCGGAGCCGAAGGGCAACCTATCGGTAAACTATTTTCCAAGAATCACCTAAATACTTAAACGCTGATAAACAGTCTCCAAATGTTTGAGGTGATGTTGAGGGTCAAAGCAAGCTTCAATTTCTGTCGCCGAAAGATGTTGGGTTACTCGCGAGTCTTGCTGGATCAGCGCATGAAAGTCACCGCCCGTCTGGTTCCAGGCAGTATGGGCGCAGGATTGGACAATCGCATACGCCTCTTCCCGACTCATCCCCTTATCCACTAAAGTCAACAACACCCGTTGGCTGAAGACTACACCCCCATAGAGGTTCATGTTGCGAGCCATGTTTTCGGGATAAACCAGCAGATGCTTGATCAGATCCGTCGTTTCTACCAACATGAAATGGGTCAAAATACAGGCATCAGGAAAAACCACCCGTTCAACGGAGCTATGGGAAATATCCCGCTCATGCCACAGAGCAATATTTTCCAGCGCTGCCATTGCATGCCCCCGTACAATCCGGGCCATCCCGGTCAGCCGCTCCGATCGAATTGGGTTGCGCTTGTGGGGCATCGCCGACGATCCTTTCTGGCCTTTGGCAAAGAATTCTTCCACCTCCAACACATCCGTTCGTTGCAGGTTGCGAATTTCCACTGCAAAGCGTTCGATCGAAGCCGTCAGGAGGGCCAACGCTTGCATGAAATCCGCATGACGATCACGAGAAATCACCTGGGTAGAAGCCGTATCGGGTTGCAGCCCCAATCTCTGACAGGCGTTCGCTTCCACTTGTGGATCGATATTGGCGTAGGTGCCCACTGCGCCAGAGATCTTGCCGACTGCGATTTCCTTCTGTAAGCGACAGAGACGATCGCGGTGCCGCAACACTTCCGCCAGCCACCCCGCTAACTTAAAGCCAAAAGTAATCGGTTCCGCATGAATTCCGTGCGATCGCCCGATCATCACCGTATTGCGGTGTTGCTGGGCCTGATACCGAATGGCCTGGATCAGGCTTTCTAACTGGCTCAACAGCACGTCTAAACTGGCAACCAGTTGTAGGGCCAGAGCGGTATCCAACACGTCTGAACTGGTCAGCCCTAAGTGAATGTAGCGTCCGGCGCTGCCCACGGATTCATTAACATTTGTCAAAAAGGCGATCATGTCATGACGCACCTCAGCTTCAATTTCCAACACTCGCTGAGGGTCAAAATTCGCCTTCGCCTTAATTTCTTCAACCGCATCGGCTGGAATGTAACCGAGTTCAGCCTGGGCTTCGCAAACTGCAATTTCCACTTGAAGCCAGGTTTTTAGCTTAAAAGCTTCCGTCCAGATTTCACCCATTTCGGGCAGAGTATACCGCTCGATCACACTTGTTTTGCAAACTACAACCGTCCCATTTTACATTACCCATCCCCTTCCCTATCACCCTGACTCACCCGGAATTAACCCAGTTGGGTAAATCCTTCAGGTGAAGTGATTGGACCAGGAAGCCCCTAAGTTGGGATAGAGACATGCAACAGCGAGGTTTTCAATGACTGGCAAAGCTTACCTTTATCACCTCTAACCCTTAGAGCCATCGATCGTGATGTTGGCTCTATGCTTCTTCGCCCAATTTAGAAACTGGAGAGAACCAGAGCCATGTTTTACCTTAACTTCATTAGCTTCGTCTCAAATTTAGATAAACCGAACGATCAACCAAACGACAAACCGAACGAGCGCTCCGCTCAACCTGCTATCCATTCTTTTCCGTCAAGTTCGGTGATGGATTCTTCAGCATTCACATCTAGACGATCTTTCACTCAAGAAGTGACTCGCATCCAACAAACTTATTTCTTGGAAAAACGCAGCTTCTTCTAAACTGTTTAATTTAAGGCAGAGGGCAGAAGGCAAAAGGAGAGAATAACTCTTTCCGATTCGCCTTCTGCCCTCTGCCTTCAAAAAAAAGGGGTGGGGTCCGACCCACCCGACAGGAGTTACTTGTCCAAATACCTGTATCTCCAGCCATTTAGAGGTTATGCACAAGGGCATCGCTACCGTAGCCTAGCGGCTTCCTCTAGGCTGACATCCAACCGGAGGACAAATCAGCCGCTTTTTAGGAGTCTTTCTCACTCCAATCGTTGCTGCTTCAGCAGTTTGAGGAACAGGCAGATCCATCAGGATCATGCTGGTGATAACGGGAAGCAGAACGATCGCAAACAGGCGCAACTTGAGGCACATACGGAACCTCCTGAGCAAAGGTTGAGGTCTGAGGGTTCCCCCTTGGGGGATAGGGCGCAAATCTGGTTCTACCCAACCCAGACGGGCTTCCCAAGAGAAAAGCCGATCGTGGCGAGACGTGAATCCCATCTCTACAGGGAAGTGGCATCTCTCAAATCACTGCACTGAGTCACCCGTCCCAGATTCCAGAGTTTTCCAAGATTGGGCATCAGGAATCGACGGAATGACCTCAGATGATCCGAGAGACATTTCGTTTGAGAGGGAGAAGCTTTGAGGCAGCAGGGAGTGATTAACGCTCTACGAAAAAATCAGATTTCCAAGGACATACTACAAAATACTACAAGCATGTTTCGGCTTACTGATTGGAACTTTGGATGGAAATTTGAGGATGGGATAGGGATAGAGACGCAAAATCCTGCGTCTCTATAAAGGATTTGCCCTACATCACCGACATGCAAACCTGGGCGGCCTGCCACAGACGACATAACAGGACTTCCAGCCGATTGTCGAT
>JANRKG010000243.1:0-12096 GCA_033763635.1 Leptolyngbyaceae cyanobacterium bins.59 | reverse complement strand
CGCCCTACTTTGCTCACGACCACATCTTCGGAAGTGTGGATACAATCTTTAGGTTCTGCGACGGACTCAAAGAATTCGTTGACTTGAAAAGAAGTCAGACTTACGCCGTAAAGCTTGTTAATTGTATCTAGATTAATCGGGATGGGAAGTAATTGACCATCTACACTGGCAAGTACCCGATGTTCATAGGGTCGCCATTCGGTAAAACGAGACAGATATTCAAACACATCACGGGAATTGGTGTGGAAAATATGGGGACCATATTTGTGAACCAAAATCCCTGCATCGTTGTAATGATCGTAAGCATTTCCAGCAATATGATTGCGACGATCGCAAATTAACACCTTCTTGTTCAATTGACTTGCCAATCGTTCAGCCAGAACACTTCCTGCAAATCCAGCACCAACAATGAGATAGTCGAACATTGACGTTCCTCGTAATTTTGAGTTGTAAATTGGCACTTTGGGATTTCAGGAGGGGGAACTATTACGCTACGTTCCCTACTGTTGAGATGGGCTAAAGAGCAACGGATAAACCGTTCTTTAGGACTTATTTTGAAAAGTTTTTAAGGTTTGCAACTGAGAACTTTTACCGTCAAATATTCTTTCTAGAGTTGCATTTGAAGCAGAGTCAAGGGCTTTGGTTGCCGTTCGGTTTTCGATCACCAATTCAATTTTCTGCACCATGCTAGTCCAGGTTTTATCCCAGGACATTTGGGACAGGAAGGCATCTACTTGTTCCCGCCAGTCCGCATTTGCGGATTTGGTTTGGAAGATAGATTCGATCGCAGCCACAAACTCAGATGCCGTATCCGCAATTTTTACCAAGCCCTGTTCTCCATAGGGACGAACCACATCCCGGATGGACGTAGATACAACAGGTTTTCCAGCAGCAAGATATTCTGGGGTTTTGGTGGGGCTGATAAAGCGAGTTGATTCATTTCGGGCAAAGGGCAACAGAGCCACATCCCATCCTGCCAGGTAGTTTGGTAACTCCTGATAGGACTTCCCACCGAGATAATGAATATTGGGATGATTGGGTAAAGTTTCAGGGTCAATCTTCACAACAGGACCAATAATCACCAGGTGCCAATCGGGTCGGGCTTGAGCAATCTCGTCGAGCAATTCCAGATCCATTCGCTCATCCACAACTCCATAGAAGCCGAGGCGAGGATGGGGAATATTCACCTGGTCTTCAGGCTCTTCTTCCATTGTTTTCGCCTGGGCAAAATGGGCGACATCAATACTGCTGGGAAATGCATGTACATTTTCATGTTGGTGGCGCTTCACTTCATACAAACTGTGACCTCCGGTGAATACCACATCAGCCCGTTCAAACAGTTGCTTTTCCCAAATCCGTAGCTCAGGAGAGGCTCCCCGGAAGGCGGATAACTCATCCATGCAATCGTATACAATGACACTCGATCGCACATGAGCAGAAAAGGCCATGGCCATCGGTGTGTAATACCAGAGAATGGGTGCGGCGATGGCATATTCCTCGAATAGCTCATCCAGCAAGGATTGTTGCATTTCAATGAGCAGTTTATCATTCACCCAATTGGGTAAATGGGGCACAACAACCCACACCCCACACTCTCGTTTGCTGACTTCCAGCCACCAGGAGTCAATAAATTCCAAAATGGGTTCTTCCATGAAGAAAACTCTTCGGTTTTGGGCGCAACGGCTTAACAGATGTTGCGGACGTTGGTAAACAAAATCCCATCGAAGATGGGACAAACAAACAAGATCTTCAACCCCTGGAAAAGTCTCTTGAATTTCTGAAACCCTGGAATTTGCCACTTGAAGTTTTGCAAGGGATGCACTTCTAGAAATTTTCTGTGCAGGTACTACCTTGATATCACGATTTGTCTTGACGATAGGATCTGTAAAAGATTGGGGTGAGTAGGACATAATAGAAGAGTATCCTTGCATCTAAGGTTAATACTGAATTGGCTTTATTGCTTTAATTTGTCTGCGACTCATAGCGGGGAGAACAACCCTTTTAAAGCAAATTGGTTTTCCCGTCTCCCCTTACTTAAAAAGCCACTAGACTAAGAGCTTGAGTGAAAATAGGAAGTGAAAATTTGAACTTTTAGAATTTACTTCTCACAGTTCCTCAAACAATCACTAAACAATTCAACAAACAATTTAATTGGCATAATATGAATTCACAATAGTTGGTAATAGCACCGCAAAAGACTGCTGTAGGAAAGATTCATATTCAGCCAAAAGAGAGAAATATATTTGTTTTTGATTGTATCCAGGGGTAGTTGACGTAAAGGGAATGGATACAAATAAGGCGACTACTCAATTTTTTCGTGACCCTTTTAAAAGCTTAAAATCATTATCTAATCGAGTGATTTCTTCGAGTTTCTTTATTGTATTTGTTAAGCTGAAAGGGTTTGATAGATACACTTTCAAGTAAAGTTATTCGTGCTTTCAAGCGACCCAACAGGAGGGGCTAGTTACACAGCTTCAGGAATCGAGGGATGCCTGACGGTCACATCCTCGATATTTTTCTCCTTCCAATGCAGCATTGCCCACAATAATTTGAGATTGCATCACCTTTAAATCATTCCTGTGTTTTCACAGAATTTAGGTTGTTTATGCTAATGAAACTTCAATTCCAATTCTGAGCTTTTTATACTTTCTTGATCAAAATTAAGATAGTTTTTATTTGAAAAGGGAATTAAATTTCCATTCAAAATGACACTTTAAATTCAAGAAATCCTCTCTCTAAAGAGTGAACTTGAATTCCTTGAACCCCTAGAATAGGCATGAATAGAATTTGAAAAACTTAGGAGATTTGTGGAAAATAATTTTCCCGATGGCTTCGGCTTCGTTCAACCAGTATCCGTGCCCTGAGAAAAGTCGAAGGGTAACCCATCGGTAAATTCTTTTCAAAAAATTACCTTAAGGCAAGGGAATTCATGAGAGTTCTCTCCTTTTTGGATTGAAACGTGTGTGAGTAAGAACAATTTGGGCAACCTATTGGAAGATTTTTCAGTCAATTAGTTTGAGTAATTAGTTTGAACAATTAATTTGGGAAATTAGTTTGGGAATATTTGCAAGTAGCAATTTTATAATCGCTTGCTTGTAAGGACTTTGCAAAATTGATGTTGCATCCCTCTCTGGCAGTGGGAATTCTTATTAAGTAATCTTGATCAGGTCCGATGGAACTATTTCAGAGAAGCCTTGAAATTACCACCCCGTCCGATTCGGGGACGATCGCCCGTTTCCGACAGCTTCAGACAGGTTATCCCCGTCCCCAGATCCAACGGGCCGACTGGATTAACTTAAATGGAACCTGGAAGTTCGCTTTTGACGACCAGGGCGGGTGGACTCGGCCTGGAGATGTCACCGAGTGGACCCATGCGATCGAAGTACCCTTTGCGCCAGAATCCACCCGTAGTGGAATCGGGGATATCACATTCCACCCCAACTGCTGGTACGAACGGGAAATCACCCTCGAACCACCCCAATCCCAACGAGTGTTGCTCCACTTTGGCGCAGTCGATTATCATGCCCGCGTTTGGTTAAATGGTCAATTTGTTGGTGAGCATGAAGGGGGCCACACCTCTTTTAGCTTCGACGTAACCTCTGTTCTCAACCCCACCGGAACACAACGCATTACCGTCTGGGCACAGGACGATCCTCAAGATTTGGCAAAACCTCGCGGGAAGCAAGATTGGAAGCTAGAACCCCATAGCATCTGGTATCCTCGCACGAGTGGCATTTGGCAAACTGTTTGGCTGGAGACGGTTCCCGATATTTACCTGGGCAAACTGCGCTGGACTCCCCACTTTGAGCGCTGGGAAATTGGCTTTGAGGCATTTATCGCCGGAACGCTCAGTGAAGATTTGCAACTGAAAGTTCGGTTGACGGTAGACGATCGCCTTCTGGTAAACGACATTTACGAAGTATTGAACGGTGAAATTCATCGTCGCATTGCCCTCTCCGATCCGGGGATTGACGACTACCGGAACACACTACTTTGGAGTCCCGAAAAGCCGACTCTGATTGACGCTCAGCTCCAACTCTGGTGTCGAGGTCGATTACTGGATGAGGTAAAATCCTACACTGCGATGCGGACCGTGAGTATTCAGCGCGATCGGTTCATGCTCAATGGGCATCCCTACTATCTTCGAATGGTGCTGGATCAGGGATATTGGGCAGACACCCTGATGACTCCTCCCTCCGATGAAGCGCTGCGGCTGGATATTGAACTCACGAAACGGATGGGCTTTAATGGAGTCCGGAAGCACCAGAAAATTGAAGACCCCCGCTTCCTCTATTGGGCGGATGTGATGGGATTACTCGTCTGGGAAGAAATGCCCAGCGCCTATCGTTTTACCCCAAAGGCCGTCGAGCGGATCACGAAGGAATGGACAGAGGCGATCGATCGGGATGCCAGCCATCCTTGTATTGTGGCCTGGGTTCCCTTTAATGAATCCTGGGGGGTTCCCAACCTGACGGAAACGCCCGCCCATCGCCATTATGTGCAAGCCCTCTACTACCTGACGAAGACGCTAGACCCCACCCGTCCTGTCATTGGGAACGATGGCTGGGAAAGTACAACAACCGACATTCTGGCAATTCACGATTACGATAACAATCCCCAGAGCCTATCCAACCGCTATCGAGCGGATGCAAACCTGGCAGATTTGTTCCAGCATGAGCGACCTGGAGGACGGGTTCTAACGCTGGATGGATACCCCCATCAAGGGCAGCCTATTCTGTTAACAGAGTTTGGGGGCATTGCCTACACCGCTCCTGACCCTGAAGAAATCGCCAAGACCTGGGGATATGCCCGTTCGAACGATGTCTGTGAACTCCAGGAACGGTACAGCGCCCTGCTAACCGCCGTGAATCGTGTGAATCTGTTCAGTGGCTTCTGCTATACCCAGCTTACAGATACTTTCCAGGAAGCGAATGGGTTGTTATACGCCGATCGCACCCCTAAGATTCCTTTGGAGGCGATTGCTGCTGCGACGCTGGGCAAGGGAGGCGTTCCGGGCGGTACGGCGGAAACCCACTGGGCACAGCCAAACTACTCGCCGATCGCAGAGCAGTGTAGTAGTCATGGTTGTTAGAAACCGAGTTCTACAGGTTATTTAAGGTGGTTTTGACAGTAGTAGAGAAGCGGTTGGAGGAAAACTGAAACTCGCTGTTCTGTTTCTTAAGAGGGACTTCTTTCTTCTTAGAACTCTTCCTTAAGTAGCTCCAAACCCCATTGAAAAAGAAGCAGATTTAGGTATCCCCTGGGAGCGAGTGATCATAGACCCTCCCTGGTCAGGACAGCATGTATTCTCAGGAACTTCTCAAACCCGACGGACGCAAACTCATCCTTTACAGTCGCGCTCCCATTCCCTCTGGCATTGAAGCTCCCAGCCCCAGTTCTGACCCCGTTCGCGCTAACCCCTTCTTTCGGTGGCATCCGTTACGGGGGGAATGGGTCTGCTATGCGAGTCATCGCCAGGGCCGAACCTTCATGCCCCCACCAGAGTACAATCCTCTGGCTCCCACCCATGATCCCCAGTTCCCAACGGAACTCCCCCAGGGCCGCTATGATATCGCGGTCTTCGAAAACCGATTTCCGTCCATGTCTCCAGGGGCAGAGGAGGCTCCTGCGGCCTTTCACGAAGCCTTCCCGGTGGGGTTGGTGGAAACGTTACCTGCCAACGGAGCCTGTGAGGTCGTCGTCTTCACCCAAGATCCCCAATCTACCTTGAGTGCCCTGCCCCTGGATCACCTGGAATTACTCATTCAAGTCTGGGCCGATCGCACCCGTGCTTTAGGTGAGATTCCCCAGATTCAGTACGTGCTTCCCTTTGAGAATAAAGGGGTGGAAGTGGGGGTCACTCTGCACCATCCCCACGGGCAGATATACGCTTATCCTTTTGTGCCCCCCGTTCCGGCTCGTTTGGGGGAATGTCAGGCCACCTATTACCAACAACATAAACGGGGTGCCCTTCAGGATTTGATTCGGCAAGAGATGATTGATGATCAGCGGGTGATTTACCGGGATGAGACGACGATCGCCTTTGTGCCCGTCTGCGCCCGCTACCCCTATGAAGTCTGGGTGGCCCCCATTGAACCCGTTGCGACCTTGACGGATCTCACCCCAGAACAACAGCAGGGACTTGCCAGAGCCTTAAAAACCGTCACCCTGAAATATGATGGGCTGTGGAATCGTCCCTTTCCCTATTTGATGGCCTGGTTCCAGGCACCGATCGATGGTCAACCCCATCCAGAATGGCACCTCCATGCAGAGTTCTATCCCCCTTACCGCACTTCAGAACGGCTTAAATACCTGGCGGGAACAGAACTTGCAGCTGGGATGTTTGCGAACGATGCGTTACCGGAGGAAAAGGCTAAGGAATTAAAGGCCGTCCATGTCCAGATTGAGGAGCCTGTGCAGGTTTGAGGCAAAGAGTTATTTAAGGAGATTTTCAGAAAAGAAGTCTCTTGCTGGGTGAGCGAAGCCGAAACCAGCAGCAGTCGAAGGCTGAGCGCAGTCGAAGCCTGATAACTGGTACTTTGTTAATTTGCAAATCTCTAACTGGGCGAGGATAGGGATTTGGGAGGGGAGGCAATTCCCCGCCGAACCAGATTGGCTTCCAGATTTTTAATAAATTGCAAGTCCGCCTCTAGGAATGTTAACTGAGTTCCTGAGGCATGTTGGGACTCTGGCTCTAGAAAAGTGAACGCCTGTCGGAATTGGTGGGAATCTGCCGCAATTGGAGCTTCAAAGTGACAGGGAATAATTTGGCAAAAGTCCCACTCAGCAACCCGAGCCACCCATTCTATGACCTGTTGAGGATCTTGGGGCAGGATGAGGGTCTGGAGAATGGGAGCCACCAAAGGCCGTCCATTGCCGTGCAAGGCCAGAAACGATCGTGCCCAGTCCGATTGCCAGCGAAATGGGAAGAACCCAAAATAGGCTTTGCGGGAGCGATCGGGCGCTTTCAATGCCTCCCGGAATGCCTGTTTCACATCAGCCATTGCCAGGGCAGCGGGTTGAAAATAAAGGGCAAACAGGGCAATGCGCTGCCATCCCTTGCGGAGGTTTGCCTCGGTCGCGGTGATCGGGTCAAGGGCACTCTCCCTCGCATGGAACAACAGGGGATAGGGGTCTAGCTGGACGATCGCAGGGGGGTCTGAGGGAACGGCAAGAATGGTATCGGTCAGGAGCAGCGATCGAGATTGCCGATGGTAAAGGGCAACTTCCGTAAAGGCTCCCTGGCCTAAATCAATATCGAGAATGGCATAGTCAAACTCATCTCCAAAAGGCGCATCAACACTATTTGGGGGAAGAACATGGGTGCGCTTGGATGGAAACCCTAACCAGGAGAGGGGCAAGTTGACCGGAAAACTCCATTGGTGGGGAGCCACGAAGACCTGAGCGTTGGGAAAGAATCTGGCGAACGGACCCACAAACACTTTATGTTCCAGGCCAGAACTGGTGGGAAGCAGAATGTATTTTACCTCTCCATGATCTGCGACCAGTGCCTTGACCCAGCGAATACACTCCGGGGTCGGGGCGATCGGGGCATAGATGAGCAGTCCCCCCGCCTGCAACTTTACGATCGTCATGCGGATCGGAACAACAGTGTAGAGAATGCCCTGAAGTTGGTCAAAGGTCCAGAGCGTGTCGGGAATAACCTCTCGGCAAATCGTGCGGCGATTGCGATAGGGGTAGAGGGGCACCGTGAACCAGAAAGGCCACGACCATTCTTGAGAATTGCGACTCAGGGGCATCAAACTGGGTTGGGTCATGGCTGACTTTATCAGAATCCATTAGAGCAAACAAAATCAAAAGGAAGAATCGATGAAAAGATTGATTCGCGACATAATATATCAATCCTAGAAAGAATTTCTAAACTCTGACGTTCATCTTTTTAGCTGTTTCATTTTCTCTGAGTTTCTCCATGCCACTCCTCTTAAAATCTCCCTGGGATGATATCGTCCATCCCCTGATTCTTATTATCGAAGATAGTGATGAGGATTTTTACGCGCTCCTGCGGACGATTCAGCAGAGTGAAATGCTCCAACAAGGCCTTTCCCTCTATCGGTTCCTGCGCTTTCAAGATGGAGATGAGGCACTAGATTACTTACTGCGGGAAGGGGAATATCAGACCTTAACGGCTCCACTGCCCTCGTTTATCTTGCTGGACTTGAATCTTCCAGGAACGGATGGGCGCGAAATTATTCAGAGGGTGAAAAACAGCTCATCAATGGCCTTGAATACGCTACCGATCGTCGTTCTGACGACATCCAATAGCCCCCGCGACATTCAAACCTGTTATTGCTACGGTGCCAATACCTATCTGCTCAAACCGATGGGGGTGTCGGAAATGCGACAAACAGTTCAAATCCTGTTCCAGTATTGGTTTCAGTTGGCAGTTTTACCCCGCGATGGGGAATTAACCACTTAGGAGATTTCGAGAAACAATTTCTCTGCTGGTTTCGGCTTCGCTCAACCAGCGTCGGTATCCTGAGCAGAGTCAAAGGTTTGCCCTGAGCGGAGTCGAAGGGCAACTCCATCGGTAAACTCTTTTCAAAAATTGCCTTAGGTTACTACCAGACGATGCTTGAGCCGTAATTCCAACCGCTTCACAACATCCTGGGTCACTGGTTCGAAGATTAAGGTTCTAGAGGACATGAATCCATCCTCTTTACCCAACAATTCACATTTCACCTCAAAGCGTTCCGGTGCCGTATCAATCATCACCATCCGACCCACGGGACCCAATTGCGGATGAAGGAAAACATAGACGATCCCACCCTCTGATGTTCGTTGCTTTTGGAAGTTCACTGCCGAAGGCAATTGGATCGGAGCATAAACTAACGATCGCGGATCAGGTGCTCGGAGTTCATTCGTTTCCTGCACCCAGATAGGCTGAACGGACTTCGCTGTTAGCATGACCACCAATGCTTCTTTTTGAGGATCGTAGGTTTGAATGAGGTTGGTCATGAGTTGCTTCGTCTCCCGATCGGCCATCCACAAAACTTTAGAAGTCTCTGCTTCCGTCAGGATAAGCATTTGTAGAACGATCGATCGCTGATCACAGAGAACAATTCCCCGGTTCTTCCTGGCCTGGTACTGGGCAATGGCCTCCAGTCGCGCACTCGGAAGCAGTCGCTTTAGCACCCCAATCTTGGCCTCAGAACTTTGAGGATCAAGGGATTCCAGGGGTGGCGAGCCACTCTGGGCTTCCAGGGCAGTCATACGCTGGTGAATGGGTGCCGACACATCCATCCCAATCGGCTGAAAATTGCTTTTGTTTTGACCTGCCCACACCCACTGATGCTTACTCTTGATTCCCACTGGATTCCCATCGCGCCGTTCGCAACGACTCACGCATCCTACCAGCTTTCTCCCAAAATGTACTACTGGTCAGTCAATCAATGATTGACGGGTAGCCAAAATCCAGGTGATTGATTGGGGTTAAATTTTGCGGGTCTTCGACCATCAAAATTTTGGTAGTGATTCAGAAGTAGTGATTCGGTTTAACGCATTGCTAGCTGGAGGTTGTAGTCCTAGATAAAGTACTAAATAGCCCCCCATGATTGTTGAATTTTTTGGAAAAAGATAAACTGCTTCTTACGAGTCTAGAAATGCGTTGTCGAAACGTATTTGTCATTCCAGATTACAAACAATGGCGGTTCAAGGGGCAAGATTAGCGACTCACCGTTGGTCTTGGGACGAGCTTGTTTCCTACCCCACACTTCTCTGAAGCACAACCGAGATCTCCTAAGAAGTATAAGAACGCCCCAGTCCCAGCGCTGCAAGCCGTTTACGGAAGGTGATAGAGCTTTTGTCTCCGGCAATGTGTACTTCATCTGCAAGATTAATGGGTAAATCTTCAGGCCATTGCTCTTCGACGATCGCTTTATCTTCATCAAACACCTGATGGTTAAAATCCAACGTATCTTGTAGCGGCGCATCCTTATCAAAGTTGCGGCAAATGGGTACAAATACGCGCGTTTTACGGGCCGAAATAGGAGATGCGGCATTGAGAACATGCAGTTGACCGTTTGGGAAGAAAACGGTCAGTTTGGCGGTGAAGGGAAGCCATACCTCAAACAAGCGCCGCCACAAAAAGTCAGATGGAGCTAACTGTTTCATCCCATGGGGATAATTGCTCACGGTACTAATGTAGTCTGCCCGGAACCCGTGGGGTGTTTGCTCGATCAGGTAATCGGGAACTTCTGGATTGTCCTGCTCTCCAAAAGACTTGGCATGGATAAACGCAAAGTGACTGACATCCAAAAAGCCTTCTACCTGGCGACCCGCTGCTGCATTGAGTGACACAGAATCCGGTAAGACCTGAAGATAATCCGGGTCGTCCCATTCACTCATTTCAGGGAACGGCACCGGGCCATTGTCAATCAACCGAGTCCACACGAGGCCGTAGCGTTCCATCACAGGGTAGGTCTTGAGTTTTAGCCGTGATGGAATTGCTGCTTTGGGTTCAGCCGGAATGCAAACACATTGGGCATTGCGATCGTACTGAACCCCGTGATAAGGACAAACGAGGCGATCGTTTTCAATCCAACCCAAACTTAAAGGCGCACCTCGATGTAAACAAAGATCCCGCGCCGCAACGATCGATCCATCGGAAACACGGTAGATAACTAATCGTTCATCCAATAAACGAGTGCCATAGGGTTTTTGAGGGGTGATTTCGTGGGAAAAGGCAACCGGATACCAGAAGGGAGCAAGTGCTTGCCAATCACTGGGGCTGAAGGTGCAATTACGTGGCAAATATCCTTCTTGGGTTGCTACCATAAATCTCACTCCTATGTATCAGGGAACCAGGATTGATGTTACAGCAAGATTAAATTCTATTTTGTGTCATTCTGAACGAATCCAAAGCCATAGTTCATGTAGTGTGATGGGCTTTCTTTAGTGGAAAGCACTTTTTCCTATAAGAAGAGAAATGGGCATTGCCTTGCAATGCCCATCCAGGGATAGGAAATCAGATTTTAACTAACACAACAATATTGTGTTATGACATTGTGTTACGACCCTACGACACCTCCATCTTTTCGGAAAATCACCAGGGTGCAGTCCCGGGGAATTTTGCCACTTTCCGGAGGAGCCGGAAAGGTGGTTGCCTTCGGATCTCCATCACCGGGATGCTGAAGGTTCACGAACATCGTCCGCCGATCGGGAGTCACGGTAAGACCTGTGATTTCGCACTTTGACACCCCAGTTAAGAGGCGACGAATGACATTCCGAGAAGGATCGGCAACCAGTAACTGATCGTTGATCTGCATTCCCTCGATGGTAGGTTGAGTTCCATCTGTTTCAATAAAGAGACGACCATCGCTATCAGCCCACAGGCCATCAGGGCTGCCAAAGGCACTGGGGAACGTTTTTGTTCCATCGTCGATGGTATGGGTATCCTTTGCCAGGACGTAAATATCCCAGGTGAATCGGGTTCCCACCGATCGATTGCTATCCCGCCAACGGATGATGTGACCAAAGGTATTGCGGACCAGGGGATTTGCAGCATCAGGACCTGGGAAGGTGCCTGTACCCCGTCGGCTATTGTTGGTCAGTGTACAGTAGACATCGCCTGAAGGAGCCGCCGCGATCCACTCCGGACGGTCCATTGGGGTCGCCCCTAAAGCATCCGCCGCCAGACGAGCGTAAGTTAGCACTTCCCCCTGATCCTTAAACTTCGCCTTCAGGATGGGATTATCGATCGTCATCTCAATCCAGGTGCCTGTTCCATTGTCATTAAACTTGGCAACATACAGCTTACCCTGATCCAGGGGGCTGATGCCTTTGGCACGCATCGATCGCCAGTTGTCTTCGGAAACAAACTTATAGATATAGTCGAAGGTTTCGTCGTCTCCCATGTAGACCACCACACGACCACCACGACCTATTACAATTTCAGCATTCTCATGCTTGAAACGACCCAGGGCCGTGCGCTTCACCGGAACTTGATTGGGATTCATGGGATCAATTTCCACGACCCAACCAAAGCGGTTTTCTTCATTCTTGTAGTTGGCATTTGAAAGATCAAAGCGATCGTCGAACACATGCCAGCCATAACCAAAGCCATCTTTACTAAACCCA
>JANRKG010000242.1:0-3565 GCA_033763635.1 Leptolyngbyaceae cyanobacterium bins.59 | reverse complement strand
GACGTTCTTCCACTCCTTGCAATCGGTCTGCCACACTGTTCAGGGTCAACTCTAATCGGCGAATTTCGGTAATGGAACTGGGGGGAATCCGAGCGCTCAAATCCCCCTCACTGAACTGTGTGGCGGTTTGCTCAATCTTCCGCAGCGGCAGCAAAATAGAGCGAATCAGCCAGTGTCAAAGGGGTAGCTTGGCAATTCGATTTACCCATTCTTCTGAACTAGATGCTGCCCAAATTAGTAATAGTTCATCGATGATAAGTTCAATCGGCACCTTTCTGGAGACAATAATAACCCCTGAACTTTGATCGTTTCTAATAAACTCAGCAAACTCTGACGGCATTGTTTCCCGATCGTGGCTAACAAGAATACGTCCCTGCTGTGCTGCGATCGCCAAGACTCTTGCATCTTTAACACCTTCCAACCCAGCAGCAAAAGCAGTTTGAAAATCAACGGTAGGTTCGCGTCGTAAAACACCTGTTACGATCATCTGATTCAAATCAGCATCAGCCTGGTAACGAACAGTCACAGTTATACCTGCTGCTTTGCTGCTTTGGCTGCTATAAGTTTGCTATGCAGAACAGGATCTGTGATTTGCAGGGGTTGGGGCATAGCATCGAATGCTTCCTCCTCATCTGTCAGGTAAGCATCGATCTCAGTACGATTCGCAAGATAGAAGGCGATCGCGCCATAAACCTGTTCAAGGGTCAATAACGGAAAAGACTGAACGATACTCTCTGGCGATAACCCTTTTTGGAAGGTATAAACAATCGAGTCAAGGGAGATCCGAGTTCCTTCTACCCAGTAACCCTCGTTTCGGTATTCTATATAGGATTTAGGTGCTAAGACTGGCATAAATCTACGTTGACTCAACTCCCTCAATCATAGATTGAGTCGAATGAGTTGACGAGTATGTTTATTGCAGAGTAATTGGGATCTGTTGTGGGGTAGATCTCCTACCATCCCGGCGATCGCACTTGCACAACCAAACTAAGTCATCAATACACAGGAAAGCCGGAGTGTTTTGGTCTAGGGTAAAACTACTATCTAAATCCGTTTTGGGCTTCAAACCTCTTAACGTAGTCTTTGTAAAAAATCCTTTCGTTTTCTTTTCTGGGCGATAAGTCAATCAACTCTTTAGTGAATGGTAAGTCAGAAATATGATGAAAACCAAATCCAAATCGACCCACACTATTTAAAAAACTATCAAACCCTTCGATGCAATTAAGATGTACTGGGGGAGACATAAAAAACTGTTCGCCACAGGCATTGTAAACTAATATCTCATCTTCAAGGTAATCGACTTCCTCAACAATGGTTTTTGTCCACAGATAATATTGCTTTCTTCCTTTTCTGTTTCTGCCAAGGATTAAAAAAATCGTATCGTTTATTGAATAGAGAATTGAGCGTTTCAGCGATGAAATATAGTGTGTTGAGTCTTCAAGGAGAGTATTTCCAGACTCGAACAACAAATCATTTGATGGATACATTTCTCTCTCATAATTATGATATTGCACCCAATATTGCCTTTCAGTCCTCTTGACTCTTGTGAAAAACGTTGCTTTTTTATTCAAATCACAATTGTATTCAGGTTGACACTTATTTATCCAATACTCCTCCCTTTCTAAAAGCATCTCTTCAGGACATTCTTCGATGATGGCAAACTCAAATTCTCCATGTATTCCAGGAGAACTTACTGTTTTGTTTAAGCCATGCCTTTTTAATGCCGCACGAATCCTACTATTAGGTTCTTCCTCTTTCCATACATTATAAGTGTGTTGATTCCAGCGTTTATATATATTGCGAGACTGCCCAATATAACTTTTTCCATTTACAAGATTTTTGATGATATAAATGCCAGTCTTTTTGATTTCCATAAGATGAGGTAACTTTTTGGTACATCAAAATATATTGCTCTTGCACCTTGATACCAATTTATTGTGAAGTTGCATACAATCTCTGGGCACTATAGCGTCTATCTGGCGGACTTTTCAAGCTTTTCGGTTAGCTTTTCGATTATATGTAGCTTAAATTCGCAATGCTCAATCCCAAATTCTGCTGCAACTCGAATACTGGCTCAACTCTCGCATTGGACGGGCGATCGGTCGTCCTTCCTCGTTCCCAACTGACGCTCAACTGCTGGTTTTTGCTCTGCGGAACCTCTCGAACGAAAACGAAGCGGCTATCCTTTCCCTGAGTGCCTATTCTGCGGCTCTGCGTCGTGCCCTGGGGTCTCCCCGTTCCATCTTCTTCATCGATGAATCTCCCATTCTCTTTGCCTTTAACACGATCGCCCGATTGATCGGTCGTCTCTGTGCCAATGGTGCCAAATCGGGCATTCGGACATTCCTCTCAGCCCAGGACCCCGATACCATCATGAATTCCGTTGCCGGACAGCAGATCATGCAGAACATGAACACTCGCTTGATTGGACGCATTCAACCCCTGGCGATCGAGTCCTTCTGCAAATGGCTCTCCTACGATCGCGCCATCATTGCCCGTAATGCCAGTGAATTCTTCTTTCCCAAACGCTCAGAACTCTATTCCAACTGGCTCCTGGATATCGACGGCACCTACACCTACTGCCGTTACTATCCAAGTTCCGTTCAGCTTGCCACCGTCGCCAATAACCCGGATGAACAGGCAGCTCGTGCCCGGATTCTCACGCAGTATGGCGGAGACAAATTGCGGGCAATGGCAAAGTTTGCAGACCTCTATGTCTCTGCCATTCGCAGTGGTCGCAGCCTTGACACCATCGGTTGCGATGTCACTGCCACCGATTTACCTCCCACTCCCGCCGAGGTGTTATCCAATGTCTAACCACTCCAAATCCAAAGTCAATCAGGCTCGATTTCAAATCCTGGTCTTCACCCTGACGATCGCAGTTTTTGTCACCACCCTATTTCCCAAATTTGCCAGAGCCGGAATTTTAGATGGTCTGTCTAATACGGTTCAGCAAACAATGGGACAGGTGACAGGAACGATCAACAACGCCATCAATACCCCCATTCAGCAAGTGGAAACTGTGCTGGGGGATGTGCAGGATGGAGTGATGCAACCCGTCAACAATGTTCTGGGAGACCTCAACCGCACCCTCAGTTCTCTCCTGGCTCCCTTTCAGCAACAGCTTCAGCAATATTTTCAGGTATTTACCCAGACCTTTCAGCAAATCCTCAAAGATGTCATGGGAACGATCGGAGATGTCTTTAGTGGCAGTGATATCCCCTGGAACGAGCAGTGGGGGCATAACAGCGACGGAGCAGACCACACAGGAGGAAGTTCCAGTGGTGGTTCCCTTGACCAGGCGTTAGAGATGCCGATCGTCACAGGCTCCCTGGGATTACCAGATTTCATCCGCAACCATCAGGCACTCTACGAACAGGCTATTCGCAACACCCGTCAGGGCACTCCCGCTCAGGCGATGCGGTCCCACGATCGCTTCAACATCAACCCCCTGCCCCTGGCCCAGTCGATGCAATTCATGCAGGACCGTGCCCAGAACAATGGCATGGCAGCGACCATCCTGAGTTCCGAGGGGCAGGCAGCCCTGCGACAGGAAATGCAGGGA
>JANRKG010000241.1:0-8302 GCA_033763635.1 Leptolyngbyaceae cyanobacterium bins.59 | reverse complement strand
AGATGGGGGGTACTGGCTCCCGTATCCACGTACAGCCGATCGCTCAACTGATTAATCCGCCGCCAACTGGTATATAACTTACCGATCGCCTGTTCAACCTGGGCCGCCTGATTCACTAGGTCAGCGGTGGCGTTCAAGCAGCCAATCCGTAAGGCTTCTTCAAGGGCGAGTTCGAGATTCATGGAGTCGGGATCGATCGCCTGTACTTGAGTGGCGGCAGTCAGGTACTTCGAGAGATAGCGGGCCTCGGCGGTGGCCTGTTTCAGAGTATCCACATCCGGATTCTCTGCGACGGCCTCCCGAATTTGCATCTGGTGGGCTTCGGGCAATTTCTCCATTTCCCGCACCAGGGGAGCCACGTAGCGCATGGGAATCGAATTGGCAGCGGCCTTTTCCTTCACGGCTTCGGGAATCAGGTCTGAGGTCATGGCAGCCCACTCATCCGAGAGTTGGCGCACTTCCCGCCGCGTAATGCGGGGGGAATCGCCTCGTTGGGCCATATCGCACACGAGTTGTTGCACTTCGGGAGACGCTTTTGCCGTCTCGACAAAGGCCCGTTTACTGAAACACTCGATCGCATCCTCTTCCAGATAGCCCTGCTTCAGCAACGTATCCGCACTGTCTGCCAGTTCAATCAGATGGTACGCCTGACTTTTGGTGATTTCACGCTCCCGCAGCCAGTGCATAAAGCCCATGCCCATGCCTTCTAACCGTTTCTCTCGATCGCGAATTGACCGCAGAATCCGACCCCGCCAGATATCGGTTTGCAGGTCAAACCGATCGCACACCTGCCATGCCGACTCAATTTGTTGCTGAAACTCAGCCTCAGAGACTTCAGGGCACTCTGGATCAGGCAAGCAGAAATTTAAGTCAAGACCCTCTTCAGAAGCGGAGGAAACGAGATCAGCCAGAAATGCAGGAGCTTGAACCATGAGCGCATACAAATAGCAGTCGCTCTATTATGCCATGACTATCTGTAGAGTGTTTGGATTTTGTAAACCAGCTTTTACTCCACATCTAGTGTAGGATCACCCACCCCCAATCGCCCTAAGCAGCAAACTCAGCATAAACACGACGAAACTGGCAATCCCAATCACGACGATCGCCAGCCCCACCAGGAGCAGAATCACGAATCGACGATCGGCGGCTTTGGTGGTGCGGGGCGACCGGACATGGTGTTCCAGCAGAGCCAGATTGCGGGCGTTGGCTTTCCAGGTGACATCAAATAAATCCCCAATCACGGGAACGGTGCCAGCCAACGACTCAATAATAATGTTTGTCACCATCCGCACCAGTGTTGCCCTGGGAAGACCCAACCGAGAGGCTTCCAGCACCAGGTAGGCGGACAGGGCACCTCCCACCACATCCCCCCCGCCTGGTAGCAGCCCCAACAAAGGATCAATACCCACTCGATAGGAGGTGCCGGGAATGGGGACAGCGTTATCTAAGACGTGGCTCAGAAGGCGAACCCGCTTGAGAATCGCCTCTTCTTGCGTTGGGACGGGAGATTCGGGAATCATCGCAACAGGAAAGGGGGGTAAGGGTTCAGGCTAAAGTCATGGGGATAGAAAGATGGAGCTTTGCAATAGTCAGGGATGGGCATTATCCCCATTCCTACCTCGAGATTACACGCTCTTCCCGTCTCCATCCTTCCAGTCCTATCCTTCTTTAGTTAGATTTTTTTGCACCTTTTCCATGCGGTTCTCAGCCTCTTCCATCACGCTTTCCGGCTTTTCCAACATTTCCCCCGGATAACTCTCTAACACCCGTGTTGAAAGGGAAATGCGCCCCCGTGTCTGATCGAGATCGACAATCACAGCCTTCAGGGATTGCCCCACCTGCAACACATCATTCAGGGCAGAAACGTACTTCTGGCTAATCTGGTTAATGTGCAAAAGTCCCGTCGTGCCAGCAAAATCGATGAAAGCCCCAAAGGGTCGCAGACTGGCGATCTTTCCTTCGATCAGTTGTCCCGCTTCCAATTGCCCAATGCTAGCCGATCGTGCAGCAAGACGTTCTGATAGAACCAGTTTATTGGTTTCGGGGTTCACTTCGAGAAAAGCGACCGTCAGGGTTTTGCCCTTCAACGATTCCAGGTTTTCTTTTTCAACGAGGTGCGATCGGGGAATAAAACCCCGTAAGCCCTGCACATCGATCGTGACCCCTCCCTTATTCATGCCGCTTACCCGCCCTGCAACGGTTTGATTGCTGGTTTGCATTTCTGCAAGCCGTTCCCAAACCCGCTTGAGTTCTAATCGACGACGGGAAAGCGTGACCTGCCCATCCGCATCCTGATCCCGCACGATGAGGAATTCCAGTTCTTCCTGTAAGGGCAAGACGGTTGAAAGATCATCGACCCGCGATAGGGAGGCTTCTTCCGTTGGCAGGAACGCAGAAGACTTACCTCCGATATCAACATAAGCACCGCCACTTTCGTAGCTGAATACTTTCCCTCGGACAACCTGCCCCTTCTGGAATTGATAATCATGTTTCTCCAATGCTTTCGCAAAGTCATCCATTGAAAAGGCAGGTTCAGGATTGGGAGAACGGGTCGCTTTAGGGTCCATAAAAACTTGAAACTAAACGTGAGTAAGGATTGACATAAATCCGTCTCCTCAATATAGACAATTCCTGAAGGAAAGAACATCTGTGGGGAGTGGAGGACAGCAAATCGAGCAAAGATGAAGTTTCTTGAAGTAATTGTTTTTTATTTCCGCAGCAACAGTGATTCGGCTCTGGCAACAGACGGGCCAGAGGAGATCTGGTCCTGAAAGGATGTTGAGAAACGGGGGATCAAAATCCTTCGGGGGCTAGATAAGAAAAATTTTGATCAATGTAACTATGTTGATCAGTCGGCTACTAGGAACTCACGTTAGTCAAAATTCACTTTTAGATAGATTTGAGGATTAAAAAATGGCGAATCAAGACATTAATAAAAAGAGACAGGTAGTTGCAGATACCTCCAACCGGGTTGCCGATGATTCCTACGATCCCCATATCGTCCCGGCGGAAACCGCAGCCCGAAAAGAACGGGAAGGCGACTTATTCAAAACCCATCCCACTGAGCAACGGGAAGCCAACGCCTCAACGAACGATCAAACCGATGCTGCCAGCATCCATACAACCGACGGGTACACCGTAGACAAAGAAGGCTTGCTGAATAATTACGCGATCGAGCCTGAGATGTATTACGAAGTACCGGGCGATGCGCGCGAGCAGGAAGAAGCGGCTCAACAAGCGCGAAAGGCTGAGTACCGCGATATCAATGCTGATGAGGAAGGCAAACTGAGCACGGAACAAGACCAGCGGGGTCGAGGGTCCGGGATGATTTAACTGGTCTCCAATCCCCTCCCAGGAGGGGATTTCTGGGTACACAGTCGCAGCAACCGGAGAAGGGGGGCACATTGGTAAAAGCAGGATGCACTTTGACCCTATTCCACCATACTGGGGTCTTTATACCCCTGAAGGCTCTCTGGATTGAGGGAACGCAAAATACTGGTAGCTTTCCCGGTCAAACTATCAGACCCCTTCACGACGATTAGATATTTCCCGGCATTCAAACGATTGCGGTAGGGCAGGGCATCTCCGCTGCCCACGACCATCCCCACGCCGCCCCCGACAAAGATGCTGCCCAGGGCACCCGACACTGCCCCCAACACACCACCAATCAGGTGATCGCCAAACTCACCCGCCCAGGCGAAAGTTCTTAACCCGGTAATGGAACTGAAGGTAAATCCAGCGACAAAGCCAAAAGGCACCAACCAAAACGTCATGAGACGGGCGTTCTTTCGGGCGGCCTCATTCGGGTCGATCAAGCCATATTCATCCGCACTCTGGTAGCCCTTTCCCAAAATCGCCACCTGATTCAGCGGCAGATTCGCTTGCTCCAGGGCAGAATAGGCAGCTTCTGCCTGAAGGCGATCGGATAGGACAGCAACAAGATAATTCATGGTGGAGGGTCTGACCGCACGTAACGTTTACACGTTTACCAAAGTAGCGCAGTTCAGCCCTTCTTTTTCGTGCTTGTCTTTGCTTGGAGACGAGCCTGTACTTTTTCTAGATTTTGCCGTGCCCCAGAAAAATTGGGGTCAATCTCAAGCGCCTGTTGGTAGTCAGCACAAGCGCCCCGTAAATCGCCCCGTTGTTTGCGGATATTTCCCCGGCAGTTGTAGGCTTTGGCATAGGAAGGATTCAGTTGAATCGCTTTGCAGCAATCCTGAAGGGCTTCTTCCCCATAGTTCAATTTCAGGTAGGAGAGGCTGCGATTGTAGTAGGCGATCGCGTGGTTTCCATCCAGCCGCACCGCTTGATTAAACTTAGAAATCGCCGCCCAATGGTCGTTGGAAGCGGCTTTTTGCACCCCTTGATTGATCATCTCCTTGACCTTTTCCTGAATCAACGCCGGATCGGGCGCAGTGGCAATGGGAACAGATTCTACAGGAGTAGGAGGGGGTGGGTTTTCTGGGGCTTTCTGAACTTGAGGGGGAGAAAAGGTATCGCTCGATGTACCGGAGGCCGTATTTTGAGTTGCTTTGGCTTGCTCGATCGCCTGTTGTAGGTAGTCGAAGTCCTCAAGGTGGTCAGCCGATTCCAGGCTCTCGTTGGTGACAATCGACCTGGATTTGACAGAGTTCACTGCGATTGGTGTATCAGACTGTTGAGGTTTGATCAAAAAATGATAAGTGCCGTAGACCAGGGACAACCCGACCATCAAGCTCAGGAAATACCAGAGGATGGTAGTGATCGGTGAACCCTTGGGGGCCGGGAGAAAATGGAAGCACAGCAACCAGCCAGCCAGGGCGACACCAGAAATTCCGACAAGCTTCAGATGTTTTGCGTTCATGAATCCCAGCCGATCGCATCATTTTTCGTAGTATTCCCTCCCGATCCGGAAAATACAAAAATTTTGTAAAAAAGAAGTTGCGATCGGTTGAATTACGGATTCGGAAAACCAGCAGGGGAAAGACTTGGGCGGGTGTGGCTTTAGGGGTCGTTCTTATCCCTGGTAAGGATGTGCCGTTTCATTCGCACCTGCCAGGTCCGTAGGGACATCCCGATGAACACTCCGCTAATGCTACAGATGAGAATTAACCAGTCGTTGGTTTCCATGCTTTGTCTACTCTCGGTTGCTGAAATCGGTACACATCCTCGATCACCTGTCGCCACCCTTCCGCCAGAGAGGCCAGAATGCGATCGCCCTTTTCTTGAGAAGCCGTCAGGGGATTGCCGATCACTCCACTCCGGGTTAAATCCCGTGTCACCCAGGCAAAAGGCAACTGACCTTCCATACTCAGCAAACTATTTTCTGGCAGTTCTCCGGGATATTCCATCACAGCGGCATCCATCTTTACTTGATTTGGCAGGATAGACAGCAGCAAACTGGTTTCCCCATCTCCCGCGTGAATCCCGTACTCCAGTTCCTTCTCAGTTAATAAACTGGCTGCAATGTTGGGCACTCGCCAGGTAAACAGGGGAAACACCAGAAAGTCATCGTACTTTTGATGAATATCACGAGCAGCAATTTCCATGATCTGAGGTTGCCCCCCGTGGGAATTCATCAGAATCAGCTTGCGAAATCCGGCCCGGTACAGGCTCTCGGCCACTTCCATGAGAATCGCCAGGAGGGTTTGGGCACTCAGGGTAATGGTGCCTGGGAAATGGTAGTGTTCATTGGATTTCCCATAGTGCAGGGGAGCCAGAGCATAGGCCGGAACAGAGGGATTGACCTGGTTCAGGGCTTTCCCCAAAACCGCAACTCCGATCGCCGAGTCCACCACCAGGGGCAGATGGGGACCGTGTTGCTCGATCGCCCCGATGGGTTGAATTAACACCACGTTTTCCTTATCGGGCATTGCCTGAATGTCCGTCCAGGCCAGGTAAGGATAGAAGCGATCGGGGGGAATAAATGAATGCATCATACGCTTTGTCGTTCTAGCCACCCCCGCATTTTACCGGGATTTAGTAGCCCGTAAGGGTCCACCCGTTCTTTAAACTTGACCTGTGCCTGATCCACCTGTTTCATCCCTCCATCTTCCAGGACGTAGGTGTGGGGATTAAAGATGATCGCTCCCTGATCTTCGTGGTAGCGAATGATCTCCTGCAATCGCTCTTCGGTGGTATAGCGCACAATCTGGAGGGCGGCAGGCATGACCGTTCCCCCCACCCGCAAAAACTCCAGGTGCATCATCACTTCGTCGCCAAAGTGGTGATACATCTGCTCCAGCAGTTTCAGTTGGCGATCGGCGGGGAACAGGGTTTGCAGGTAAGTGAGGGATGGATCGACGCTCCGGGCATGGAGGGTCGTGTGGTTCCAGCTATACTCGACGAGCGTTACACCCTTGCTGGCTTCCTGAGCCGTCTTCTGATAACAGATTGTGCCTCGATACTCCCGAACCAGATCTGCCAGCGGTTCTAGGCAGGATTCGGCAATGACCAGCAGGGCACTGTGGGTCTCCGGAGGAATGGAGTTGCGGAGGGCTGCGAAGTAGGTGGGAATTGGGGCAGCACAGATGCAGATCAGCTTTTTGATCAACCCGTCTGCGTCTCCCAATGCCTGACCAAAGCGGGCCGCATCCATGAAATCCGCAAAGCTGACAATGACCTCTGCCCAGGGATAGGCAGGACCGAGGGGAATTTCCAGTTCAGTGATGATGCCATTGGTGCCATAGGCATGGTTCACTTGTTGCACCTCATCGCCCCGCAACTCAATCACACGGGGTTCGTCTTCCATCGTCACGACTCGCACCGCATGAAGATTGCCCCGATCGCGCAACTGCCCATAGGTGATCGAGCCAATGCCCCCACTGCCGCCGCCAATAAAGCCGCCGATCGTCGCAGTGCGGTAGGTAGAAGGCACCATCCGCAATTCCCAACCCATTTCGCGGGTTTGTTTGTCCAGGGCTGCCAGTTTCACCCCCGCTTCCACACAGGCTAATCCCGGTTTCACCCAGCGCACTGCTTGCATCCGGCTCATGTCCAGAATTAACCCACCTTCCAGGGGCACACATTGTCCATAGTTTCCAGTTCCGGCTCCGCGCACGGTCAAGGGCACCTGATGCTGCACGCACACACGGGCCACCTGTAACACCTCCGCTTCACAGGTCGGGCGGACGACCAGATCCCCCCGTTTGTCTCTCAATTGCTGTTGTAAGACAGGACTAAAGGTGTAGTAATCCTGGGAGAGTTTGGTGATCTGGGTGGCATCGGTAATGAGTTCTAAGCCCTCCAAAGCCGCAGTCACGGCAGGCCAATCGATCGGTCGGACTGAAGTTGCGGTCATGCCCTCGTCTCCAAACGCTACGCCTTATATTTTGGGCATCGTTTTGGATTTTGCGGGTGCTTACCGTGAACTTTTTGATTCCTTTTCAGCCCGGGATTACTCGGCACAGGCCAAGACCTGCGTGTTTCCCTCACTTTGAATGGTGCAGATGCGAACAGGCTTGAGTTCCCGATCGACCTGGAGCACCGGAGCCGATCGCCCCGCAAATTCACGAGCAAAGCGGAACCGAGTTGTTGGATCGAGGGGAAAGACATTCACGATAGGCGGAGAGGGAAAGTCAACCGCCCCTCCCGCAGATTCCGGCGGATGGGGATTGGGAGTTGGGGAAGGGCGATCGCTGGGGGGCGCGATCGGGGGTTGCAGTTCCGGCAAGTTGAACGGCCCAACCCCCTGCGTCCGGATGATTCCTGCGGTAATCACACTTCCCGTTGTTTTCCCAACGGCTGCGACTGAATTAATCAGCAATGTTCCCGAAGTATTGATGTTACTGAGGGTGGTACCACTGACCGTTGGATTCGTCAACCCTGTACCGGAATCCAAACTTATTGTGACATTGCCCGATCCGGCTTCCAGGCGGGTTCCCACTGCCATGCCGATCGCCGCTGCCCCCACCTCTCGCTGGCGGTTCACGACCCCCGTTGCCAGAGGTTGATTGGCCAGCAAGTTCAAGTTCCCGTTATCGGTCGTGATGCTGCCATTTAGGAGAATACTCCGCCCTGCCTGGAAGGTGAGACTCCCCCCATTGCCGATCGGGTTATTCACCACCAGACTACTGTTCAGCGTAATATCGTTGCTGGCTTGCAATACCACATCCGCCCCGTTATTAAGGGTTTGCTGGATAAAACCAGGAGTAACGGTGAGGGTAGCGGTTTCAGCTCGATCGAAGGTGAGTTGGTTGGGATTGGTCAATCCCACAGTGACCCGACCACTGGGAGGATCATTCTCAAAGAGGGTTAGGAAAGTTCCATGCTTCTGATCTTCTAGAATGAATTGGCGTGTTGGGAAGAAAAAGGATGACAACCC
>JANRKG010000240.1:0-12374 GCA_033763635.1 Leptolyngbyaceae cyanobacterium bins.59 | reverse complement strand
CTCGCAGTTGCTTCGAGAGAGCACGCGCAGCTTCCCGTTGCTCTACTGGGTTCTCAGAATCCTCGTACTGAGGAGCTAATAAAAAGGCAGTATATCGCTGTTTCCAATGGATTTTTGCCTTCTCAACATCGTGGCGAGATGCGAATAACTTGAGTTCTTGAAAATCCTCACTCTGAACAAACTTACCAATCCAATGTCGTAGCCGTTTCAGGGTTGGAGATTGTGTTCTTTGATTCAGAATTGGATCATTGAAAATTTGAATTAACTCTTGAATCGCTTGATGATTGCGTTTTGTTGCCCAGTTGTTGACGAGAATGTAGCAAGCTCGTTTTAAGGTATTTAAGAATTCTTTCTCATTATTATTAAAAATCAGTTCATATACAGCCGAAAAAACTTCTGAGCTAAATGAATTGACATGATGAATAAAAAGATGTTTAAACTCAGACAACACATCTTCTGCGGGCCACTGCTTAACAATCTCCAAGAGGGAGTTATAAATTACTTCCTGAGCCTGTTGCAGATTACGCTTGGATCTCCGAGATGATTGATCGGAAGACGCACTTTGAAAATTCTTCTGTACAACACTCACAACCATTACTGTTTACTCGAGTGAAATGGATTTAGAGTTCAGTTCTTAGAAACAATATGGATACAATCAGAGAATTTATCAATGAAAGTATCAATAAAGAAAATGTGAAAAAGCAAGTGTGAAAAAGTAAGTGTGAAAAAGCAAGTGTGAAAAATGTAGATAAAAGCCCAAAAAAGGCAAAAAAACGATAATTCTAGAACTGAAGTTCGTGTGGGAGATAATCACAAAATTGCCCTTTAAACCAACTCTTAGAGGAAGAATTTTCGGTGGCAATTGCAGGTGATAGGCAGGAATGAAATTAGAGAATCGAAATTAGAACTGTATAGACCTGTAGGAGAACTGTAATTTAGAGAAAGAAATACGTGTAGATGGCAGCTACTTGCCGCTTGATGCCCGCTTAATGACTAATTTCGATGTAGCGTAGCGAGGGTGATGGCTTAGTATTGATGCCTATATGATAGACCAGGCATTAGGCAAAAGCTTCGCTCAGTAGAAAGAGTTAAAAATTACCTCCATAAAATCTTGATCCGTAAATTTACTGTTTCTTCATCTTCTCGTTCTCAAAGTTAACAAAAGCTTCAAAGAAACTTTCCTGATCGGTACTTCCACGTCCGTATACGTAATTCCGGTGATCTTCCTCAAGCCATCCTTCCCTCTAAACAACGCGATTTTGACGAACACATTCCCTGTACCAGCTAAAACTAGCTTTGGGAGTGCGTTTCTGGCTACGATAGTCTACATAGGTAATCCCAAAACGACGCTCGTACCCCCAGGCCCACTCAAAATTATCGAGCAAACTCCAGAGGAAGTATCCCTTCAGGGGATACCCTTCGTTCACGGCTCGTTGGGCTGCTCTCAGGTATTCCCGTAAATACAGAATACGATCCATATCAAGCACTTCCCCTTTTGGAGTTAACACATCCTGGGCTGCACAGCCATTCTCTGTCATATAGATTGGGAGATACTTCATCTTGAGGGCTTCACTGATATGGCGCACCCCCCAGTACAGAGCATCCGGTAAGAGATGCAACCAGGGCATATGTAGTCGAGGATAAGCCTCTGAGAAATTTAGGATTTCGTATCCTGGTTTACCGTCGATCGCCCGCACGTACACACCTGTATAGATGTTAAGGCCCAGAAAATCGAGGGGTTGGTGAATGATCTCCAGATCGCCTGGTTGAATCAGGGGGGCTTCCCTACCTAACTGGGACAGTAGAGTCGGGTGGTAAGTTCCAGTCAAGGCGGGAATGAGAATTCCGCCGTTTAAGTTACAAGTGCTAAAGGCTGTGTGGGCTGCTGCAATATGCTCAGGGGATTCATAAATTGGAACCGGAATTTGGGGATTATCCACTAGTCCCACCTGGCAGGGCACGGGGGAAGCAGCCCGCACTGCCTGACAACCGAGACCGTGGGCTAATAGGGCATGGTGGGAGGTTTGCCAGACTTCCCGGAGTCGATTCACTCTTGTGCCAGGGGCATGGGGCGGGTTCTGGTGAACGCTGTACCCCAGATGGGTGAAGCACTGAATTTCATTCAAGGTAATCCAGCGAGTGACTCGATCGCCCAATCTTTGCACGATCGTTGTGACGTAATCTGCATAATCCTGAGCCATTTCACGGCTCCGCCAAGAACCATAGCGCTCCTCTAGGGTCTGGGGACTATCCCAGTGAAATAGGGTGCAATGGGGGGTGATGTGATGGCGAAGTAAACAATCTACCAGGCGTTGATAAAAATCAATGCCCGCTTCCTGGATGCTGCCCCGTCCTTCAGGGAAGATGCGGGGCCATGCAATGCTGAAACGGTAATGTTTGACCCCCAAGTGGGCCATCAATTCAATATCCGTCTCATAACGATGATAGTGGTCACAGGCATTCCGTCCTGAATCACCATTCGCAACTCGGCCCAGAATCGTACAAAAGGTATCCCAAACGCTAGGTTTTCTGCCTCCGGCCTCTGTTGCCCCCTCGATCTGGTAGGCTGCGGTTGCCACACCCCACTGAAAATCATCTGGAAACTGGTAGCTGATCATGGGTATCAGGCTACCGCATTTTTCAGGTAAAAGAAAATTTGCAATGCAGCCAAATTAATAGATACGGCTAAGAACGTAATCTGTAAGGTCCGTAAGCGCTTGGCGAGACTCTGAGGGAGGCAAGTCCGCCAGATACTCAACCGCAGAGCGGGCATGGTGGGCTGCTAACTCGCGGGATTTCTCAATACCGTTACCATCATGAATCATGGCGATCGCCTGTTCTAGGTCACTCTCCTGGGCAAACTCTCGCTCGATCAACACTTCAAGATAGGGTTTTTCCTGAAGGGTAAAGAGCGCGGGGGCTGTCAAATTTCCGCTTCGCAGATCTGACCCCGCAGGTTTCCCCAGGGCATCTGTAGACCCCACAAAATCAAAGATGTCATCCACAATCTGAAACGCCAACCCAAAGTGACGACCGTAGTGATACAACTTATTAGCCATTTCAGGAGAGGAGCCACTCAGGAGCGCTGCTGACTTCGCACTGTTGGCAAAGAGAGAAGCCGTTTTGTTGTAGTTCTTCTCTAGATACGCTTCCATCGACAAGTTCGTGTCAAAGCGGTTCAATCCCTGTTGAATTTCTCCTTCTGCCATGTCCATAATGACTTCCGATAGGAGCTTGACTACCTCTAGATTATCGAGGTTGGCTAAATACCAGGAAGACTGGGCAAAGAGAAAGTCCCCTGCCAGAACAGCGACTCGGTTTCCAAAACTGGTGTGAACCGTTGGAATTCCCCGGCGCACTTCTGATTCGTCCACCACATCATCATGGACCAGACTGGCAGTGTGAATCATTTCTGTAATTTCCGCCAACCGTCGATGTTGGGGGGTAATGTCCTGATTCGGCAGAGTCGCTCTGGAAATCAGGAGAACGATCGCTGGCCTCAACCGTTTCCCGCCAGCCCCGAAGAGATGCTCTGCTGCGGCGTAGAGGATTGGATGACGAGCGCCAACCAGATTCTTCAAGTTATCTGTCAGCAAACACAGGTCAGCTTCAACGGGAGCGAAAAGGGAGGTTGCTGAGGTCATGGATAAATGGATTAACAGTATGATTACGAAACTTTACATATTCTGTTCTTATTTTAAGCCAACCATCCTCTCCCGGTAAAAGAATTTCGATTTACCTTCCTTGATCTACGTAAATAAAAAAAGAAGGTGATTGAAGTGACCCTGAATACTGATATTGAGCGTTGACATCTTCCAAAGGTGTACTTATATCTTCCTGCGTTTAGAATTATTGATTCTCCCAAAAGGCTTACAGAAAGTGGATTTGTTGTGTTAAGCTGTAAGCAAGGTTTTGAACAATTAAATATTTACCGAATACTTACTTGATATCCAAGTTAGATATTTAAGGAAGAATTCGCGAAACTAGTCAAAATCGCAGGTAAGTCTTTAACTCCTGACTCTTTGCTTCAAAAGACTTGAATCACGTCTTGAGTAATCTCTAGAGTGTCTCAAGGTTCTGGCGAAGGATTAAAGTTCAGGAGGAGCGATTCGACTAGTGAAGTGTCGGTCAGGCATTGGAACAGGTTGTTCAAGAGACATAACTGCTTGATTTGGCAGATTAGTGGGTTGAGTACCTGAGCAGTTCTTGCGTGGGTTGACTCCAAGCTAACCTGTTTAATCAGACTGTTTAATTAGACTGTTTGTGAGGGTTGGATTTACTCTGACTAACCACTTCATCCGGAATCATAATTTTCTCTGGCCTATTTTAGGTTGAGTTTTGATTCGGTTTGAGTGGGTATCGCTCAGGTTTAACTCCTTATAGACAGAACTTACAGACAGAAGCAGGTATGCTTTGCAAGCAATTTCTCCCCAAGAGATTTTGTTTGTTTTGCTTCGAATATTGTTCGTAAAACGGCTTGCGTCTGAAAGGTGAATTAGAAGGGCAAATTAGACTGTGACAAGCAGCCTGTTAGCTTTTTGAGATGTCTTTCTCCAAGCTTTAGTGAGATTGCTGATTGATTTAGGAATTAATTCAGTAATTGAGGTTCGGTAATTCTCAAGTTTTACTTAGATCCTTGATGAATTGCGAGTTGAAAGTTGACTGGCTTTCGATTTAAGGCCAACTGTTTAAATACAACTGTTGGGGGTTGCGGAGGAACTGGTTTTGCTGGTTGTCTCAGGCTTACCTCTGAGAGAGGGTGTGTGCTAGGTAGTCTTGTGAAATGATTTGTGTCTTATCCTTACCTTGCTCCGGGTAGTTTCGTGATATGTATTTTCGTGATATTCCAATCGTTATTCTTATTCTGGCAACCATCTATTTATTAACGGTTTATCTCCTTTTGAGTTTGGCTCAGAGATCTACCAGTCCTCGTTCTGAAATGAAATCTACCTATTCTTTGGCGAGTCGTTCCTTGCCAAGCAAAGGCTCTTTCTCGAACAAAGAAGGCTTGCCCGCAGGAACCCGAACCCAAGACTGACCCGTTCTCCTCCTGGAGAGAGCTACTTTGCTGATTCATCCAGGGTTTGTGCCGTTACTTCGATGGCTGACACATCAATGGTTCCTGGAGGGGCAAGCCTTTGGAAGCGACCGTTCTTCACACTGAGCGGCTCATTACAATTTGGGCATCGGAATTCAGTTTTGTTGAGACCTGCAAATTCGTAAGTGCAAACGGGGCATTGGTCTTGTACCAGGTTACTCCGGACCCACCATTGCAGCCCAACCAGCACCAGAATGGGAGTCAAAATCAACAAACCGATCAGAACCAGGAAGGATTTTAGTAACCAGCCCAACCCGGCAGAACTCAGCAGCAGGATAATGAACAGAATGCCGATCCATCGGCCTGCGAGGGTCAAGCTGGATTGAAGTGTTCTTAAGTTATCCTGATTCACAATGAACTCCTTCCTGTTTCCTTCCAATGATTGGCATAGACGATTGGAATATCAGACGCTTTCGATCGAGATAGCCCTTCTCCAATGTAAGCAAATTTTTCAGCGACGATCGGGGGTTGGCTGAAGGGAAGGGACTGGGGCGGTCTGACCCAACTCCAGGAGCTTCCCAAGGTGTTGTGTAAAGGTTTCGACACTAAAGGCAGCGAGGGCCTGTTCCCGCAACCAACGACCGTCACACCGTTGTTGCCCTCCCTTGAGGATTTCAAGACAGGCGGCAGCCACTGCTTCAGGGCTACGGTGGGGAACGCACCAACCCACCTTACCATCTTGCAGGGGGTCGGCTGATCCGTCGGCATCGCCTGAAATGACGGGAACTCCACAGGACATGGCCTCCAGGTATACAATGCCAAACCCTTCCTGAGAAGGCATCACGTAGGCATCTGCCAATCGGTAATGCTCTACTAAATCTTCATTGGCGACGAATCCTGCAAAGATCACTTGCTTTTCCAGGCCCAAATCTTGGGCAAGTTGGGCCAACCGAGGTTGGTCATCGCCCCGCCCGATCACAAGATATTTCACATTTGGAAAGACCTTGAGAATTTCTGGTAGGGCACGAATCGTGACATCAACTCCCTTATAGGGGTCGCCGGACCATAACCGGGCAACCGTCATCAGAACCCGATCGTCTCCCAATCCATACCGCTCAACCCACTTAGGAGACTTAGGCCCAGGGGTGAAAGTTTGTCCCTCGACACAGCAGGGCAGCAGTTCAAACTTTTTGGCATCTAATCCATTCACAGCACAGGAACGATCGCGGCTATAACGGCTAATGCTCCAGATTGAGTTAGCTTTCTGGAGGAGTTGCTGCGTCCGGGGCGGTAGGGGAGACCAAACTTCCTTGCCATAGGTCAGAACGGTAATCGGAATCTGGAGGGGTTCACAGAGAAGGGAGAGCAGGGGAAGTAGCTTGACATGTCCACACAAGACTCGTTGGGGGCGATGCTGAATCAAAAACCAGAAGAGTTCCCAGGCTAACTGAACTCTGCCCAACCAGGGCGATTGTTTTTTGAGATATCGAAACGTCAATGCGTCGGATTGGATAGGCGGGGTACTACGGGGGCTATCTCGCAGGATGAATACTTGGCTTTTGAGGGAAGGATTAAGGGCGGCATAGGAAGCTAACATTTGTCGGATGTAAGATTGAATACCCCCTTCATGTTCAAAGACTTCCAAAAAGACAAAAACATAGGATATCTTCAGATCCCTCTGGGTATTCACATTCATGTTTACCATACCAGTTACTAATTTCATTTTGCTGGGGAGTAACGGAAGTATCAACTCTTACGTGAAATGCCTGGTAAAACCTTAAAGTTGTATTTCCGTTTCCCATACTTCACTACTCTTGGGGCACTTCTGGCATGGCCCGTTGTGGCAGGGCGTATTTAACGATGACCAGACAGTTCTGGGTATCAAACCGCTCATAAACAACGCGATCGGCTAACCGTCTCAGCAGAAACCAACCGTATCCCCCTTCTCTGAGGGTGCCCAATTTTGGTTCTTCTAGAAGCTCTGGATTAAAAGGTTGGCCGTGATCCCAAATCCGGATCTCAATGCGATCGTCCCATAGAGACAGATTGATTTCAATTTTGGTGTCTAGGGGAAGCTGATGATGAGCATGACGAACTGCATTGGTAAAACCTTCTGCGAGTGCAAGATTCAGTCGATATACCTGATTTTCCGTCCAAGAACCGTTGGAAAGATAACGGTGACAGAACTGTTCGAACCACTTCTGCACTTGAGTCAGGACAGCCAAATCACTATTCACTGTCAAACGATCCTGCTGCAACATGCCCAGGTTCTGCCATCACTTGATTTAAGTAGGCTGAAAAGTTTTTGTAATCGTTAGAGGCCTTCTCAAGTCTACATTCTAACGGGAGAATCGCAGTAGAACACAACAGAACACCTGCCAACCTCCTAACTCAAAGAGCCAGAAAATGGGCAGGTGCCGTAAAGATGATTGGGTGTTTTTAGAACAGACCCAGTGTCAAAGATTTGTCAATGGGAAAAGCAGCCCCGATTCCTAACCAGAGGGTGACAGCCGTTCCAAACAGGAAGACTGCTGTTGCCACGGGACGACGGAAGGGGTTTTGGAACTTGTTGACGTTCTCAATGAAGGGAACGAGCATCAAACCCAGAGGAATTCCACCCATTGCAGCAATCCCCAGCAACTTGTTAGGGACGATCCGCAGAATCTGGAAGACGGGGTACAAGTACCATTCCGGTAAAATTTCCAGGGGCGTAGCGAAGGGGTTGGCAGGTTCACCGACCATCGCCGGGTCCAGCACTGCCAAACCAACACAGAGGGAAATCGTTCCCAAAATTACAACGGGGAAGATGTAGAGCAGATCATTCGGCCATGCGGGTTCACCGTAGTAATTGTGACCCATGCCCTTAGCAAGCTTGGCACGTAGTTGGGGATCGCTCAGGTCCGGCTTCTTAATCGTTGCCATACTGTAGAGTGTTCTCCTTTTATCTCTGAAAGTGTAGTCTTTCAAGCCTGAAGCTGAAGTACACATTGAACATTTTCGAGCCAGTTTCCGGCAGGGGAGCCAGCAGAATCCTTCTTAGAGAGGACCAGAAATTCCTTGCTTCCGGATCATCAGGAAGTGGAGCAGCATAAAGACTGCGATGAACCAGGGCAGAACAAAGGTGTGAAGGCTGTAATAGCGGGTTAGCGTCGCTTGACCCACACTGTCACCTCCGCGCAATAGTTCTACAATCAGGTCGCCAACGACGGGAATGGCGGAAGGCACACCCGATACGATCTTAACGGCCCAATACCCCACCTGATCCCAGGGAAGGGAGTAACCCGTTACCCCGAAGGAAACGGTAATCACTGCCAGAATCACCCCAGTCACCCAGGTCAACTCACGGGGCTTTTTGAAACCACCCGTCAGATAAACTCGGAATACGTGCAGGATCATCATCAAAACCATCATGCTGGCGGACCAGCGGTGACCCGATCGGATTAACCAACCGAAATTCACGTCGGTCATCAGGTACTGAACAGAGGTAAAGGCTTCTGTTACAGTGGGCTTGTAGTAAAAGGTCATTGCAAATCCAGTCGCAAACTGGATTAAAAAGCAAGTCAGTGTAATACCACCCAGGCAATAGAAAATATTGACATGGGGAGGCACATACTTGCTGGTAACATCCTCAGCGAGCGCCTGAATTTCCAGACGCTCCTCGAACCAATCGTATACGCTTGCCATAGATGAAGGATTCCTAAGTATCTATTGCGGTTTGTAATACCCCAATTCTTATATTAGAGCCTTATTCTGGTTTCTCTCAGAGAGAACCCTGCCTTTTTGAGGTTTTTTGAGCCTAGCTTTTTAACTCTGGATTTATCTCTTATGAGTCTTTAACTAAGTCCTGGGTTGATTGGTTTACCCATCACTAAATCATCCCTAAAAGACAGAAGCCAGAGATGCATTACTGGGATAAAAGTCTGGGGTCAAAGCTTTGAGGTGTTTAACCCAGAAGTATTCGGACTGATCCTACTACGATTCAGGATGAGAAGGATCTTTACATCTCTTAAAAATTCTATTGACTCCATCCGAATTGTCGAACGCAAAATTTTTTCTGCGTTAATCTGGAAAAACAGTGAACGCACTTTCAGGTTTGAACAGGTCCATGCAGAGGCGATCGGGTTGGGTTGGGTTATTGTTCGGGCTGCTGATTGGGATTTGGCTAATAGGCTGGAGCAGTCCCGCTTATGCCCTAACAGAAGAGCAAAAGCTAGTCAATGAGGCATGGCGAGTTATCAACCGAGCCTATGTTGATAACACCTTTCACCATCAGAATTGGTCCCAGGTGCGACAACAGATTCTCCAGCGGCCTCTGAATAATCGAGAAGAAGCCTACACTGCAATTCAGGAGATGCTGGCGACCCTGGATGATCCCTTTACTCGGTTGCTGAGGCCCGACCAGTACCGTAGTTTACAAACCAGTACATCGGGGGAACTGACGGGGGTTGGCTTACAAATTGCCCTTGAGAGTGACACAGGCCATCTACAGGTGATTGCTCCCATTGAGGGATCTCCAGCGGAAAAGGCGGGAGTTCATCCAGGAGATAGAATTGTGGCGATCGATGGTGTGAATACCAAGGGGCTAACCCTGGACGAAGCCGCTGCTCGGATGAGAGGGCCGTTAGGGAGTCGAGTCACCCTCACGGTCAAGCGGGAAGGTCAAGAGTCTCTTCAAATTGATCTGACCCGCAATCGCATTACAATCAACCCTGTTTATGCTGATTGCGTCAAGAATCGGACGGCAAATCTGTCGGATATCTTCGGCTGACTCAGTTTAACGGCAATGCGGCGATAGAAGTTGCGAAAGAAGTTCGCAATTTAGAGAGCCAGGGGGCAGAAGCGTATGTCCTGGATCTTCGGAACAATCCGGGTGGGCTGCTGCAATCGGGAATTGAGATTGCTCGTTTTTGGTTGGAGGAAGGGCCGATCGTCTACACTGTGAACCGTCAGGGCATCCAGGATAGTTTTGAAGCGACAGGATCTGTCTTAACCCAGGCTCCCTTAGTGGTTCTGGTCAACCAGGGAACCGCCAGTGCCAGCGAAATCCTTGCGGGTGCCCTGCAAGATCGGGGACGGGCAAAACTGGTGGGGGAGCGAACCTTTGGCAAAGGCTTGATCCAGTCTCTGTTTGAATTGTCCGATGGCTCTGGCTTGGCGGTGACAGTCGCTCGTTACGAAACCCCCAATCATCGAGACATTAATAAAGCTGGGATTATGCCCGATGTGGTTGTTGTGTCCAGTCCGGGTTCCCGTGAACAGATCGCAACGGTAGATGACCAGCAGTACCAGGCGGCGATCGACTTACTGATCCATCATTCTGTGTTAGCGGGTGCTGCCTAATTCGAGCCGGACCTATCATGACCCCCTGCATGGGGCGATTACCCTGGACAGCAGCGATCCGGTAGAAGCGCTCCTGATCCAGTTAATTGATACCTCTGCCTTTCAGCGACTCAGACGGATTCGTCAATTAGGTCCAGCGAGTGTCACCTTTCATGGTGCAGAAGGTTCCCGGTTTACCCACTCCCTGGGAGTGATGGCAGTGGCTCGGCGGGTGTTCGATCGCCTCATGCGACGCTACCCCCAGTTACAACCCCACCGTGCCGTCGTTCTCTGTGCTGCCCTCCTCCACGATATTGGGCATGGTCCCTTCAGCCACACCAGCGAAGAAATCTTTGGCAATCATCATGAGTTGTGGACTCAGCGCATTCTGGAAGAGAGCGAGACGATTCATCGCCTGCTCACCAGCTTTGAGGCGACCCTGATTCGTCGCATCCAGGCAGTTTACGAGAAACAGTACCCCGTGCCCCTGGTGTGGCAATTGGTGACGAGCCAGTTAGATTGCGATCGTCTGGACTACCTGATGCGGGACAGCTACTTCACGGGGGCTTCCTATGGGAAATTGGATCTCGATCGCATCCTGCTCGCAATGAACTATGACCCTGTGAGCCAGCAACTCGTCGTCGCTCACAAAGGAATGGCGGCGATCGAACATTACTTAGTGGTGCGCTACTTTATGTACGCCCAGGTCTACAACCATCCCAAAAACCTGGCTGCCACCTGGTTGCTAACTCAGGCATTTCACAGAGCAAAAGAACAACTGGCACAGGGGCAAGCCCTGGAAGTGGACGCAACCGTCCAAGCCTGGTTAACCCAGGACTGCAATCACCTTGCCCTGGAGCATTACCTGTCCGCCGATGATGTAGTATTTAACTACCATCTGCACCGCTGGCAATCGAGTTCCGATGGGTTGCTGGCAGATTTTTGCCGTCGTTTGCTCGATCGGGATTTACTCAAAGCCATGAATGTTACCCATCTGACTGAAATTCAGCAACAGGAACTCTTGCAGCAGACTGCTCCCCTTCTGACCCAGGCAGGTTTAGTTCCCCATTGCTACGCTGGACTTCGGGAAACCCTCAGCCGAGGGTATACCCTCTACCAGAAGGGCATTAAGCTTCAGAGCGAAGGAGGATTGCGAGAAATTAGCCACCTCTCCCCTCTGGTGAAGACCCTAACCCAGCCTGTACAACAGGTGTGGCTACTCTATCCCGCCGAAGTGGAAGCAGAGGTAATGCGGGTAGTTCACAGCAAGGCACTGACTTGAGCAAACTCGTCTAGCGCTAAGTGGGATAACCGTTCGTAAGCCCGATCGATCGATCGCTGCCCTCTTAAAAAGCCTGTGTTCGCACCGGGACAGATGAAATGCAGCGTTTCTGCCGTAAAAGTTGTGAGAAGGAGCCGAATGTTTTGGAGTTGTCGGGGCCAGTGAAAAGTTTTCGAGGTTTTTAAGGGAGCCGGATCACCCTGAGCGTTGGGGAGAAGATGCCTTCCAGAGAACAATACCCCACCCTCTCCCGCCCAGTACAGGCAGGATGACCCTGGAGAATGCCCAGGGGTCCATAGGATCTCGAGCCGATCGCTCAGACGAAATTCCCGATGGAAGGTCTGCAACTCCAGATTGGGTAGTAAATACGCTTCCTGTTCCTGAACCAAAATGGAGCAGGAACAGGTTTGTTGCCACTCTTTCACCTTACCCATCCCCCCTCGATGGGTGATGATCAACCAATCCGCGCCTCCCTGGTTCGCCACGAATCGCTGGTTGGTTTCGTCCCAGGCGGGGCAGTCCACCAGAACCCGGAGACCATTTTCTACAATGAAGTAGGCCGTTCCACCGAGGGTGTCACGGTTGGGAGGAAAGGCAAACACGGTGGAGGGTGAATCGGTAGTAAATACGGGCCTCGGTTCTTTCGCAGAACTTGGAGGAGAAGAGGGAGAAGCTGGAAGCGGTGATTGAGCAGGATTGGACATGGCGAACAAAAACTCACAGAGGTTGTTTTCT
>JANRKG010000239.1:0-7334 GCA_033763635.1 Leptolyngbyaceae cyanobacterium bins.59 | reverse complement strand
TCAATCCATAGGCTTGCTGCCGAAATTCCCGTAGCTTGGCAAAATGTTTCATAGTCAAGTGATTTGAACGTCCTTGACTATTTAGCAGCCAAATCGTTCGATCTGGCTGCTTTTCTTAACCATTTAGTCTAAACCTGAGTGATTAAGGCGAGGAGTTGTTCGCGTTCCTGGGAGTCAGAAATTACTTTGCGAATGAGGGCAGGAAGTTGTTTGTAGGTAATGGGTTTGAAGGTTTCATGACGAACAGTATCTTCAACGTACCAACGGGCAAAATCCGGGGAAAATCGCAAAATCAGCAGGTGTTTCGGTTCATAGAAGTTAAAGCCCCACGCTTCTTTAAGTTGCTTCTCTACAGACTCGGAGGTGTATAGTTGCCCCGTGCGCCAGAGTTCCTTGAGAAACTGGGGGATCGTTGGGTCGCCCCAAGCCAACACCTTCAGACTCTTGGACGTGATGCGATCGAGCCGGTAGTTATGCCAATTGATTTGACCAGAGGGATCTAAGCCATAGGCGCTCAGATATTTGGCCCGTCTCAAGTAATGAATACAAACCGGATGAACCGTCACCTGCACCTGGCGTTGTTCTCGCACCAGGAAATAGTCGAACTGCACCACTCCCCCATCCCGAGTCCGCCAGAGGCTTTCCAGTTGCGCCTGATAATCATCTACCCGGTCCTGGGTTTCGGGGGACAGGATGTAGTCCAGTTGAAGGAAGATGCGGCGCATGGGTTCTTCCAATGCTGGGGTCTGTTCCCCATCACCAGCGACTTGGCTCCAGAGGGACTCGATCACCGGGGCGAGATTTGGCTGGATCTGGCTGATGGATTCGAGGGCATGCAGCAATTCCCAGGTTTCGGGAAGGGAGAGACTGGCAAATGGGGAACCGCTCTGAAGGTTAGCAGGAGGCTGCGGCCACTGACTCGCCGATCGACAGCGATAACTGCCTCGGCCTGCTGGCTGCAACCAGCCCTGCTTTTGTAATTGCTTCAAATCATCCCGCAGCGTTCGATGAACCGTGGCAAAGGGATACATCTGCAACTGAGCTTCGAGGTCTTCTTTGGAAAGGCCCGTCAGATGACTCATTTCCTCCAGCCACTTGGCCTCTGATTGCCCTGTCTGAGAATCCAATATCCAGGCTTGTGTTGGTTTATAACAAACACAATTTGGGTTCGCGCACCGCTCCATCAACTCCTCCGCCCTCAGCACATCACTTCGTCCATGTTGAGGAGCGTAGAGCCGATCGCGCAGGTCAGGATAGGTAAAGGGATCGGGGAGCACCTCGGCCCAGTTCCACTCTGGGTCATACAATCGCTTTAGAAGTGCCCAGAGCCGCACTGATCGCTGCAATCGATTCGCAAGTTGCCCTGCACTTAACCAGTGCAACACCGATGGACTGGGTGGATAGGTAAACCCTCGCATGACTCCCATTGGAAGCCCCCTTTTCAATACAGGGCGATAATACCACAAGTGATATCAACAAGGGACTTATGAGTGCATTGTCTGAACTGCCGATTCGGTTGCAATTAACTTCTCAACAAACCGTCCAGGGGTATGACTATCAGTTGCTTACCATTGAGTTAACCAGCCGCGATCGCATCATTAAGCCAGAAGACTTGCAAGACCTGAGCTTGCCTGCGGGAATTGATACAACAAAAGGCGTAGTGATTTTTGGTCGGGGACCCATCTGGCTCTACAGCTACCTGGTTCACGAATTGCACCCCACTGCCTGGGTCGCCTGCTACGATCCGCGCCTGGGAGCCGTCGTCGTCTCCACCCATTCCCGCCTTGCCCGGATTGGGCAGGTGATTCCCATTGAACCTCCCTATGGCCGTGTTCGCAAAGGGTTGTGCCCTGCTCTGATGGTGGTGGGTCCCCCGGACAGTGGGAAGAGTGTGTTGTCCCACGCCCTATTCCAGGCATTGCTGCCCGAATTTCCAGATGTGTATCTGCAACGGGCACACTGGGATGGGGAAGGCAATTACAGTTTGGAATTGGGACCGGAATTTACCGACGAAGAACGGGAAACTTTCAAAGCAATGAACCGGGGAAACCTGACCGATCGCTTCTTTCCCTATCAGGCTCAGGCCGTTCTGAAGTTGCGGCGACAGAAAAGCCTGGTGATCGTGGATGTCGGAGGCATGGTGCAACCCGAGAAACAGCCAGTGCTGGAAGCCTGTTCTCACTACCTCATCATCAGTTCCAAACCAGAAGCCGTCGATTCCTGGCATGAGTTCTGTCGCGACCGGGGTAATCTGACTCCAGTGGCAGTCATTTATAGCAGCCTGGACGATTGCGAATTTATCGTACAACGAGAACCCTATTTAGAGATGGGTGCAGGTCCCTGGACTCAGGGGAGAGCCAGGAAACTTCCTGATGCACTCAAAGAGGCGATCGTACCCCTAATTGTTCCCCCTCCTGCCCAACCTCTATCATGAATAGATAGCCTTCTATTCACCATCCACTGTCAGAATGTCCGCTGTGCAAATGAGTCGTTGCAATTTAGTAGGGCACAGGGGGCACACGAGGCTTGTCCCCGCATGGAGTTTGCCATCCACCCCCACCTTCACTCTAGTGAAAACCCCTATAACAGAACTATTGAATAAAGTTGTCCCAGCCATTTCAGTATGGAACCTGCTTGAAGCCTCCTGTTCTAGGATGATATTTAGCTCAAGAAGACTTTTTTGAAGACCCCTTTTCCAGTCCTTGCTATAGTAGTTTTGAGTTTTTCCAATTTCCCCTATGCCAGCTATTCAACTCCAACTGATTGCTCATACTACTGAAAATGACTTACCTTACCAACATTTGAGATTTCAGATTACAACCGAGGATGGGGTAATTGAACCTCAAGATTTGAAGGGGCTGAAATTGCCCGATGGAATGCAGTGGAGTCAGGGAATTGCGATCGAAGGCAAAGGTCCCATCTGGCTTTACAGCTATCTGGTGCATGAATGCCACCCTTCTACCTGGGTTGGTTGCTACGACCCCAGATTGGGGATTGTGGTTGTCTCTTCCCATACCCATGCCATAAAGATAGGTAGTGTTCTGTCCGTTCAACTGCCTGCTTAATTCTATGAACCCTACATCCTACACAGTCAATCACCTGTTTTTGCTAATGGGTGAAAACCCGTTACCCAATCTGGTTGCTGCCATGTCGCTATTGGAAGTGGACGGCACTCCCTATCTAATCCACACAACCCATACTCGTCTTCAAGCAGAACGACTGGCAGATGTATTAAAGAGTCTTCCCTATCTGCAACCCTCTCGTCTAATCAATCTGGGCAACAATCAAGCAGAAGCTTTTACAATCGGTCAAAAAATTCGAGCAATCGCCCAATCTCTGACAGGTCAAATTGGTTTGAACTATACCGGCGGCACGAAAGCGATGTCAGTTCATGCCTATCGCGTGATTGCAGCCCTTTACCCCAAGGGGGTTTTTAGCTATCTTGACTCCAACACCCTGGAGATGATGATTGATGACGATCATGCCCCCAGCCCGCGTTACAAAATTCCACTCAAGCTCTCGTTTGAGCAATTGTTTCGGCTGCATGGGTTGCAGTGGCGGCAAGATTGCCCACCCCTAAAAGTACCGATTCACGCGATCGCGGCAACCCAATTTGCTAAACTTTGTGCAACACCAGATTTAAGAAGAGCTTGGCGACATTGGTGCGATCAGGAACTCCGTCGAAAGTGCCAGACAGCTTACGATCGATGGCAGAAAGAATGGCAACTGGCACAACTACCACCTTTAAGCTTAAATGGAATGCCAGTCCGTTTTCAGCAGTTACTTCAGCAACACTTTGGGGCTGGGACGCAGCAATTCTCCCTGCAAACTGCCCAACAGGCAAACTTTCTAACAATCACTCGTCTATGCGAGTGGCTGGATGGTGTCTGGCTAGAAGATTATGTTTTACAGCAGGTGCAGCAAATTCAGCAAGCTCTTGATATTCATGAATGCCGCATGTCGTTCCGGATGCAAGAGCCAACAGATCACAATGCCCAGTTCGACAAATTCGAGTTTGATGTCGCTTTCATCCGGCATTATCAACTTTTTGCCCTTTCCTGTACCACCAGCGAAAGTCGTAAGCTTTGTAAACAAAAGTTGATTGAAGCCAATACACGAGCGCGGCAGCTTGGTGGCACAGAAGCACGGGTGGCATTGGTCTGTGCCCGATCAGATCCAGAGTCTTTACGGAAAGAACTGGAAGTTGCCACTCGCAATCGCAAAATTGCCGTATTTGGAAGGCAGGACTGGTCAAATTTGAGCGCAAAAATTATGCAATGGGTAAAGCAGAATGACTAAATTGAATCCTTCCCACCAAAACGCGCTAGCAGTTGTTCAATTCGGTATTCAAGCTCTCTCTACTTGGGCTGAAGCTAAGCTGACCTTTAAAGTCGATACTCAATCCAGTGCCATTAAACACGGTAAAGAACGTTTATCCTGGTCAGATGAGGCAAAACCAGATGTTCTGCAACTTTTGTTCGATCGTGTTTGTTTATCAGATCAGGGACAATCAACAAACCATTATTGGATACCAGTTGAAATTGCGGATGGCACCCCCCCTGTTCCCTATCCAATCACGCAGGTTCCGGATACTGAACACATCGAGCAGTTAAAAACCTCTATTCGCGATGAGATCGCCGCTTTAAGCGAGCGTGATTGGCAAAATCTATCTTTGCTAATGTTGATCCTGGAAAAGTTTGGGTCATTTATTAGCTTTGGAGCAGCAGACATCGCACTCATTGATCTGGTGCGATCGATGGCAGCAGTTGCAGCAGCATTGGCTGACACTCCTGACGCAAGCCAGTTAGCCTTAATTGCAGGAGATTTGTCTGGAATTCAGGATTTTATTTATACGATCGCCTCTGACGGTGCATTAAAGTCATTGCGAGCACGTAGTTTTTATCTGGAGTTGGTCACTGAAGAAATCGTGCAGCAGATTCTAATAGAGCTACAACTACCTCGACCTAATGTTATTTATGCCGGAGGTGGCAATCTTTATATCTTGGCATCTGCTACAAAAGAAACTTACGACGCAATTGAACAAATTCAGCAACAATTCAACCAGTGGTTTCTTGAGGTGTTTCAAGGCAAAGTTTTTCTTGCTTTGAGTCATCATGCTTTTCCAACTGAAGATGTCGGCAGTGCCAAGCTCTCTGAAGCATGGCAAGCGGTAATCAAGAAGCAAAATCAACAAAAGTTGCGAAAGTTCGATCGTGAGATTCTCTCCTCTCAATTACTAACAGAGCGAGAGAGCTATGAAACCTGCAAAGTTTGTCATCGCGATGATTTAGAACCTGCCAAACTAAAGCCGCTCAATCCGGGTGAACCAGATTCGCCTAGTGCCTGTCCACAGTGTAGACAGATGTTTCAGCTAGGAGCGCATTTACCTAGAACAGAAGTGATTGTGCGATCGCTAGAAAAACTATCAACTGGCTATTGTCTACCGTTTTATTTAAGCTCTGGAACCGTTTACTATCACTTATTCAAGCAAGATGAGGCTAATTCTAAAATTATTGCTTCTGACAAAAACTCTGTTCTCTACATTAATAATTGGCAAATCGAATCTTATCGGGTTGGTCATGCTACACCCTTACTATTAGGGAACTATGGGCAGCGTGGCGCAGACCCAAATCTATTTATGTCAGCCGCAGAAATGGCGACAGCAGCTCAGGGCATTGATCGCGTTGGTTATCTCCGTATGGATGTTGACCGTCTGGGTCAGATTTTTGCCAATGGTTTAGGGAAGCATCAGAATTTGCCTCGACTGGCTGGTTTGTCACGGCAAATGAGTTACTTTTTCAAGGTGTATTTGAATAGTTTAGCGAGCGATCGCCAGACTAATTTTTTCAACTCTCAACAGCAGTTTAAACACTTGCAGCATGATAATCGACATCAGTTAGAACGCCCAGATTTATTGTTCATCTATGCGGGTGGTGATGATTTGTTTATCAGCGGTGCCTGGAATCAGGTTACTGACTTTGCGTTTGATATTTATCAAGCATTCCGATGCTATACAGGTCATCATCCAGTGATCACGCTATCAGGTGGTATCTCGATCGCCGCTGAGAAATACCCCTTGTATCAAGCTGCGAGTGACTCAGGAGATGCTGAGTCCAATGCAAAGGGAAATGGTAAAGACAGTTTGGGACTATTTGGAGAAGTTTTCAAATGGCACGAATGGCTGGGACAGTTTGAACTAGATAGCTTAAATGCAGATGATCGTACTTATTTGCAATCAGAACCTAAACCTGAGTTATTTGGCGTTTTACCCTTTGTACAAGCCCTCAACACTCAACTAGATGTAAATCAATCAAGAGGCTTTATCAGAAACCTGCTGCTAACGGCTCAGTTACAATCTGAGCTAATCAAGCAAGCTAAAGAGAAACAGTCCACTTCTATCCAAGACATCCGCTATTATTTACATTTACCGAAAGTGGCTTATACCCTAGCCCGTTTGCCTCAAAATGTTCGAGATCATCCAAACTTTCTTCCCGTCCGTCTAGCACTCAAAAATCCGCGCAACGCTCCCTATTTCCGAGCGATCGCCACCTGGCTCGAACTACTCAATCGTAACCCTTCTAACTCTTAAACTAATGACAGCTAATTCCCCCAATCGTCCATCTCCTAGAGTCAACACTCCTGTTCAAAATCAGGAATCCCGTTCAAGACAGTCACCTCAGCAAGAGCAATCTTCTGAAATCACTGAGAAACTGGTCAGCAAAATTCGTGGTTTTACAGGTGGTCTGAAAAGCTACTCGATTCGAGAACTGGTTCAAGATGCTGAAGCATTTGGACCTTATCTAAAGCAGCGACGGTTGGAAACTAATCAAATCCGCAAGTTTTTAGATGCCATTAACCGAATTAAGGCTGATCTGACTGAAGGAACTGAGTTCTCCAAGATTGAGACAGATGTTGTATTACTCAAACCAAAGTTGGCTTACGCTGCTGCCCGCCAAGCACCCGCCAAACCATTGAGCGATGTTATGGCTGCTGCGATCGATCAAGTCCATAGCCGTGAAGATTTCGATCGATTAGTGCAATTGATCGAGTCCATTATCGCCTATCACAAAGCAGAAGGAGGAAAGTAATCATGACCGTTGTTGAAAGACATCAAAGAGCACTACTGGGTAAAGTGCGGATTAAAAGCTTGCTGATATTGGAAACAGGACTGCACATTGGCGGTGGCGGTGAGACGTTGGATATTGGTGGGTTGGATAAGCCCGTGATTCGTGACCCAATCACACAGAATCCTTATATTCCAGGCTCGTCAATCAAGGGTAAATTGCGATCAATTCTGGAGCGATGGCTCAACAAACCTCTAAACCGTCCAGGTG
>JANRKG010000238.1:0-8065 GCA_033763635.1 Leptolyngbyaceae cyanobacterium bins.59 | reverse complement strand
GGGAAGTTGGGGATCGGTTTCAACGCTCAACTTCAACCCCTTGGAGGAAGCCCTGAAGTGCAGCATATCCTCCAGACTTCCCAATAAGTCTCGAAGACTGAAACTGCTTTCATGGAAGGTCAACCGACCTGCCTCAATCTTGGACATTTCCAAAACATCATTAATCAGAGATAGCAGATGTTCGCCACTATTGCCGATCGTTTCTAAGAAATGTTGATGTTCCGGAGCAACGGTTTTATCCCGGTTGAGGAGTTGGGTCAAGCCCAAAATCACATTCAAGGGAGTGCGTAATTCATGGCTCATATTTGCCAGGAACTCACTCTTGGCATGGTTCGCTGCATCTGCTGCCTCTTTCGCAATCTTGAGTTGCTCCGCCTGTTCCTGGGTCTGGGCAAATAGCTCTGCCTGTTGAACCGCAACTCCCAATTGGCTCCCGATTTGCAGCATCATTTGCACTTCTGCTGTTTGCCATTCCCGGGGTCCCGTATTTTGGTAATTTGCCAGCAACCCCCAGAGATGGGTGCCCAGGAAGATCGGGACAATGATATAAGCTTTGGCCTGAAGCGCTTCCAAAAACCTCAGATAGCAGTCATCAAATTCCCGTTGATAGATGTCCTGAACACAACAGTAGTTGGATCGATGGCGATACATTCCCCCTGCGTTCTCTTGCAGATAGGTATCTCGAATTAACACCTCTGAACCATCCAGATACCGAACAATACAATTGGCCTGATTGACAGTTACTTGCGTGAGGGCAGAATCCGCCTGTTGCACGGGAATGACCTCGTTCCAACCCGCGCCTACTGATTCAGCTAACACCTGCCCGCTCCAATCCGGGTTAAATCGGTAGATCAGGGTTCGATCGCCCTGAATTGCTTGCCGGAGTGCTTCTGTCGTTGTGCGAAAGATGGTGTCCAGGTCCAAACTCTGGCGCATCTGCTGGATCACTAATGCCGTAGTCCGTTCCCGATCTGCTAGCCGTTGAAGCTTGGCCTCTGCTGCCACCCGTTCCTGAATTTCTGTTTCCAGCGTTGTGTTTGCCTTCACGAGTTCCGCCGTGCGCTCCTCCACTCTGAACTCTAAGAGAGCCTCCGCATGCTTCCGCCGCGCCACTTCCTTTTCCAATTCCTGATTGATTTTTTCTAGCTGAATTGGACTCTGGAGCGATAAGAACTGGGGTAACAGTTCCACCAATTGCAGGGCCGTGAAACAGGAAACCAGGGCCGTGAGTGCCCGTTCCAGTCCGGAAACCCAGTAGTTGGGAAACCAGAGGGTCCAAATGTCAAGTAAATGCCCAATCCCACACAAAATGATAAATGCCCCAAACAGCATAAACACCCTGGAGAAGGGGACATCTGCTCGCTTACGAACGAAGTAAATGAGCATTGTAGGAATGGAGAAGTAAGCAATGGCAATCAGCGCATCACTGATGACGTGCAACCCCACCAGAGGCGTTTGCCATAGATAACAATGTCCGTGAGGAATATATTGACCGGATGACAGTAGATTTTGGACCAATTCCAGCATGATTTGTGAAGACAGATTGGGGGAGCGAAAGTAGTTAGGGATTTACAAATGAATAAAGTACCAGTTGCTGGGCTTCGGCTTCGCTCAGCACTCAAGCCTTCACAGGTTAAGCGAAGTCGAAACCCGATCCACAGGTATGACGGGTAAATCGTATTTTTCAAAAAGAGAAAATTCCGCTTGAGGCCGAGGGGCAATGGAGGCAAGGTGATTCAGGCAGTGAACTAGACTTGGATGATAGCAGAGGCGTTTTAGCAGATGATTTGAGATCAAGGCTTCTTAGCAGTGATCAAAGACCGAGAAAAGTTTGTTACAGCTCATTTTTCCCTGAGACTTTCCTTTCATCCCACTTTGACCCCTAATAAACTAAATTCTCCATAAAGTATTTATGAATCCATTTATGAATCCACTCGTAATATTTATTAACTTAAATTAGTATCAGCAACTTTACCAGTCAGGCGGCAGAAAGCTTATGGAAACCGTAGATATTGTGGTCATCGGCAGTGGCATTGGGGGGCTTTGTTGTGCTGCCTTATTGGCCCGCTATGGTTTTCAGGTTGTTGTTTGTGAAAGCCATGCCATTCCCGGAGGGGCAGCCCATGCCTTCGAACGCCAGGGGTTTCATTTTGATTCCGGCCCTTCCCTTTACTCTGGGCTGTCCTACCGTCCCTCCCCAAATCCACTGAGGCAGGTATTGGATGCGATCGAAGAAGAGATTCCCTGGCTCACCTATGATGCCTGGGGCTGCTTCCTGCCAGAGGGGTATTTTCGGGCAGCGGTGGGGGCGGACGCATTTCAAAAAGTGCTGGCCCAATGGCGAGGAACGACGGCGGTCGCAGAGTGGCAGGAACTCCAGCGGGTGATGGAACCCCTCAAAGCTGCCTCTGTGGCGATTCCGCCTATTGCCGTGCGATCGGACTGGAACGCCGTCAGAACCCTCCTGCCCTTTCTACCCAATGTTCTAAAGCAGGGGTGGAATATGGCACGGCTGACAGGACCGTTTTCCCAAGTATTAGATGGAGTGGTGCGTGATCCTTTTATTCGCAACTGGCTGGATCTCCTCTGCTTCATGCTCTCTGGCCTTCCTGCCAAAGGCACCCTCGCAGCAGAGATGGCTTTCATGTTTGCAGACTGGTATCGCCCGAATGTGGTGCTGGACTATCCGCAAGGAGGCTGTGGTGCGTTGATTGGCTCACTGGTGCGGGGGGTGCAGCGGTATGGGGGGCAGTTGCGACTGAATGCTACCGTGCAACAAATTGTGATGGAACAAAACCGAGCGGTGGGGGTGCAGTTCAAAAATGGAGAGCAACTCCGTGCCCGTCGTGCCGTTGTCTCCAATGCTTCTGCCTGGGACACCCTCAAACTGCTTTCGAGTTCTGCGATCCCGGATGAGTGGCGCGATCGGCAACGTCTTCCGGCCTGTCCCAGTTTTATGCACCTGCACCTGGGCATCGATGCCAGCGACTTGCCTACCGATCTGGAGTGTCATTACTTAATTGTGAATGACTGGAACCGGGGGGTAGATGCTCCTCAGAATGTCGTGGCGGTCTCTATTCCCTCGGTCCTGGATGCCAGCCTTGCCCCTCCTGGGAAGCATGGAATTCACGTCTATCTTCCAGCCACAGAACCCTATGAACTCTGGGCAGGGCTGGATCGCAAGGACGATCGCTATCAGCAACTCAAACGAGAGCGCTCCCAGGTCATGTGGCAGGGGTTGGAACGGATCATTCCCGACATTCGCGATCGCTGTGAAGTCACGTTGATCGGCACCCCGCTTACCCACGAGCGGTTTCTGAGGCGCGATCGGGGCACGTATGGACCTGCGCTCGCCGCCGGACAGGGGATGTTTCCAGGATGCAATACACCCATTCCAGGGTTGTTCTGCTGCGGAGACTCCACGTTTCCCGGCATTGGGGTGCCTGCGGTGGCGGCCAGTGGCATGATCGCAGCAAATACCCTGGCTCCAGTCTCTCAGCATGTCGAGTTACTGAATCGCATCTTGGCCCTGTAGGAATCATTTCCACTTCCCTCAACCTGTCCGATTTCCCCGGTGGATTGAGCAAAGCCGAAACGATACTCTCCTGCCCTCTGTCCTCTGCCATGTTAACGATTAAGGCGAATTGAGAATTTGATACCCGTATGGGGAATGATACGGGTCTAGGGATTTTGTTGCCAGAGAATTATGTCTACTTGCAGGACGGATGGGCAGAGGGGAAAGCAGCCATGATAAAGCCCTCAAACGATCAATGGTTTCAATCGCTGAGAAATCTCTGCCAGCGACATTGGATGCTTCTGATCCTGGTTTCGATCGCCACGCTCGTCTTGCTGGAGCCATGGCGGCATCAATTGCTCTGGATTCAGTGGGGGAACGCGCAAACGTTCCTGGTTCAAACTTTTATCATGCACGGGCTGGTGGGTATTTTCGCTCTGCTGCTGACCCTTTATCTGGTTCATCGCTTGGAACGGCAAGCGCGAAGAGTCAGAGCCATTAACCAAAGCTTACAGACGGAAATTGAGCAACGGCAGCAAGTTGAAGCGTCTCTCCGGGAGAGTGAAGAGCGCTGGCAACTCGTCACAGAACGCAGGCATGCAGAAGATGTTTTACGGGAAAGTGAAGCTCGGTATCGCCAATTGGTGGATCACCTGAACGCGGGGTTTGTGGTTCACGCCCCCGATAGCCAGATTCTGTCGTGTAATGCGACCGCCTGTAATTTGTTGGGCCTGTCGATGGATCAAGTTCTGGGAAAACAGGCGATCGATCCATCCTGGCGGTTCATTCGAGAAGATGGCAGCGTGATGCCGATTAACGAGTATCCGGTCAATCAGGTCTTAAAGACAGGGGCAGCGATCGACAACTATGTGGTAGGAATCCATCGGGGAACATTACAACGGGTCTGGGTTCTGGTGAATGCCTTTCCCGAATTTGAAACCAGCGGTTCCCTGAAACAAGTTGTTGTCACCTTTATTGACATTACCCGTCTGAAGCAGGTAGAGACAGACCTGCGAAAAATGGGAGAGGTAATGGAAAATGCCTTGTTGGGTATTTCCTATCTAGATGCTCAGGGACGGTATCTCTATGTCAACAAAGCCTATGCGGATATTGCAGGTTATTTGCCAGAGGTGATGATTGGCTTCTCCTGGGAAAAAACGGTGCATCCTGAGGATTTGGAGCGCATGCAAAGGGCCTATCAGCAGATGCTTCAGGATGGCAAGGTGGAAGCAGAAGCGAGGGGAATTCGCAAAGATGGCTCTGTCTTCTACAAACAAATGGTCATGATCGCGTCCTATGACGAACGACACCAGTTGGCTGGGCACTATTGTTTTATGAAGGATATCACGGACAAAGCCCAGCTAGAGATCGATCGCAAACGGGCAGAGATGGCACTGGAAGCAGCGTTGTTACGGAGTGAGACGCTGTTCAACACTTCCCTGGATGGCGTGGTTGTGATGAATCAGCAGGGGGCTGTCATTCGCACCAGCCCCAGTTTTGCCAGAATGCTGGGCTATACCCTGGAGGAAACCCTTCGCCTCAGTGTCTTTGATTGGGATGCCCAGTGGACCCGTGAAGAATTAAAGGTCATGATTGCACGGGAGGAAATCATTCCCCTTTTTGAAACCCGCCATCGTCGCAAGGATGGGTCTGAATATGAGGTGGAAATTAGCTGGAACCGGGTTGAGATTGATGGGGAATGGCTGAATTTCTGTATCTGCCGGGATATCAGCGATCGGAAACGCAAAGAAGTTGCTCTTCAACAGGCGATGGATGCGGCGGAGGCGGCTAACCTGGCGAAAAGTACATTCCTGGCAAATATGAGCCATGAGCTACGCACTCCGTTGAATGTAATTCTGGGTTTTACTCAAGTCATGGCGCGGGATCTGGCCCTCACTGCTAATCAGCAGGAGGACTTACAAACCATTCGCCGGAGTGGAGATCATCTACTGGCTCTGATTAACGATGTGCTGGATCTTTCCAAGATTGAAGCGGGACACTGCGTTTTAGAAGAAAGTGGATTTGATTTGATCGCCCTGCTCCATGCCCTGCGGACTATGATGGCTGAACGGGCGCGATCGAAAGGGTTAGAGCTTGTGTTGGAGATGGCTCCGGATGTGCCCCAGTTTATTTGGGCAGATCCACAGAAGTTACGGCAAGTGTTGCTGAACTTGCTGAGTAATGCCATTAAGTTCACTAAACACGGAAGGGTGACGTTACAAGTTCAACCAGTTCCCTCACTGATAGTCTCCCAGTTCCTTGTGATGCTGGAGTTTACGATCCGAGATACGGGAGTTGGCATTGCACCGAATGAACAGGGCAGCATTTTCGACGCTTTTGTTCAGGCGCAGGCGGGGCGAAAGGCCATCAGTGGCACCGGGTTGGGGTTAACCATCAGCCGGAAGTTGCTGGAACTAATGGGCGGAACGATTTCTGTGGAAAGTACCGTTGGTAAAGGCAGCGTTTTTACCTTTACGATGCCCGTGAGTCCGCTCGATGGGGTTGATGTCCAACCGGAGAAAGCGAACCGTCTGGTCATTGGTTTGAGTCCGAGCCAGTCTCCCCGCCGGATTCTCGTTGTGGATGATCAACCGGAAAACCGTCTGTTGATGGTCCGGATTCTGACCCATCTAGGCTTAAATGTGCGGGAGGCCAGGAATGGGCAAGAAGCAATTCAACTCTGGCAGGAGTGGCATCCGGACCTGACCTGGATGGATATTCGGATGCCCCTGTTGGATGGGTATGAAGCCACTCGCCAGATTCGGGCAATGGAAGCAGGCAAGGATAGTATCATCATTGCTTTGACGGCTCAGGCTTCCCAGAGCGATCGTACCCTGGCGCTGGCAGCGGGGTGTAACGACTACATCAGCAAGCCCTTCCGGGAAGAAACCCTCTTTCTCAAAATGCAGGAATATTTAGGATTGGAGTACGTTTATGCCGAATCCAACGGCACTGTTCAAGAACCTTCCCTGCCTGAGCCATTGCCAGAGGAGGAGTTGGCGGAGGAGATAGCCCTTTCCTTCCCAGAGGGCTGGCTGGCGGCTCTGGAGAAGGCTGCAATCTGCGGCAACGATCGGGCCATTCTCGATCTGGCAACCCATCTTTCTGAAGAACAGCAGTTCCTGGCGACCCGCCTCGCGAGCCTTGCCAGCCAATATGAATTCGAACAAATTCTCACCTTGATTCATCTCCTTGCTGCCCGCTGAGTCCCCTCCAACTTTCGTGATTCCCTCTTTCTCGCCTATGAAACCTTCGATCGCGACGCTTTTCAGTCACCTGACCCCTTCGGCCTTGAGTGCCCTGGAGGATTGCAATGAACAATCCCTCTATGCTCCTGGCTATGTGCAGAATTATGGGATGCTGCTGTTGTTGGAAGAGGCAACGCTCAGGATTTTGCAGGTCAGTGAGAATGTAGAATCTTGGTTTGGCACCCCTGCCGAATCACTCTTAAATCAGCCGCTCCAGCGGTTGTTTCTGCCAGAGCAAGTACAAAAAATTACTGAGTTGTTGAAACAGCCTTCCCTGGAGGTCCATAACCCTCTGGAACTAGAAACTCAGAGCAGTGTACCTTCGGGCAGGAGTGCGGCTCAATCGTTTACAGGCGTGTTCCATCGCACAGGGGCGGGTCTCCTGTTGGAACTGGAACCCCAATCCCCTGGGATGGTATTTTCTCCCCTGTTGGTGTACCAGCGGTTGCAAGCGACGATCGCCAACCTGCGCCGTGCCACCTCCCTTTCCCATCTTGCCCAGGTGCTTGCCAGGGAGGTCAAGGCTCTAACGGGATTCGATCGCGTCATGATCTACCGTTTTGAGGCGGATGAACACGGGGTTGTCATTGTCGAGGAAAAGGAGAGCCATCTAGAAAGTTTTTTGGGGTTGCACTTTCCGGCAACGGATATTCCGGTGCCTTCTCGTCAGTTGTTTTACCGCAACTGGGTTCGCCAGATCCCGGATGTGAACGCTCCTCCCGCCCGTCTGATTGCAGCGGTGGACACTCCACCCCTCGATCTGAGTTCCTGTGTGCTGCGGGGAGTCTCTCCCTACCACATTGAATATCTGCAAAATATGGGCGTTGCGGGGACACTGACCCTCTCCCTGATTGATGATCAGCGGCTCTGGGGCTTGATCGCCTGCCATCACTCGACCCCCCGCTTCCTGGACTATTCCACCCGCAAAACCTGTGAGTTCCTGGGGCAATTTGCGTCAATCGAACTGGTAAATCAGCAGGAGCGGGAATTGAAAGGGTATCGCACCCAGGTAAAAGTCATTCAAGATCGGCTCCAGCAAGCTTTTATCAAGGATTTCAACTTTATTGAGCAGGTGTTGACCCGGAATGGAAATCAACTGCTGAAATTGGTTCACGCGCAGGGAGCGGCGATCGTCCTGGGCGGTCAGTTCAGGCTGGTCGGGCAGACCCCCTCAGCGGCGGAAGTGCAGGATCTCGTCACCTGGCTGATGAAACATCAGACTGAGCACCAGAGCGACGGTGCTGCTAAACCGGAACGGGTCTTTGCAACCAGTACCCTTTCTCAGGTATATCCCCCTGCGAAA